>JAXDGF010000171.1:0-8192 GCA_034665165.1 Solirubrobacteraceae bacterium
GAGCCCTTGAGCTCGCGGCGCAGCGTCAGCTTGCTCCACAGCCACGCCATCGCGATCGCGTCTGCCCGCTCGCCGAACTTCGCGCGCAGGAGCGGTCCCCACACCTTGTCCCACACCTCGCGGCCCATGAAGCGCTGGATCCAGGCGCGGGCGGTGATGAGCTCGAACGGCTCGACCCGATGCCGGCGCTGGAGGAGGAGCACGGCCGCCCCCATCCGCAGCCGCGAGCCGAGCGACAGCGGCGGGTAGCGCAGCAGGTCGAGCGGGGTGGTGAAGGGGTGCGTGTCGCCGTCGCTGAACATCGCCACCGACGACGGCCGCCACTCGAGCTCGTCCGGCAGCCCCAGCTCGCGATACAGCGCCTGGATATGGCGGTCGGTCACGAACAGGTGGTGGTAGTAGCGCTCGATGCGCACGCCGTCGCCGACATCGAGCGTCGCCGCCTGCCCCCCGAGACCGGGCCAGCGCTCGTACACGTCGCACACGTGGCCGATCGCCGACAGGCGATGCGCGGCCGTCAGTCCCGCCACCCCCGCGCCGATCACCGCGACCCTCATTGCGGGCAGGCTACCCGGCGAGCTCGTGGACCGGCCTGCCCGAGCGCGCACGCGGTGGCAGACTGCCGCGCGTGAGCGTACGTGCGGTGGCAGACTGCCGCGCGTGAGCGTGGGTGTGATCATGCCCGTGTACGGCCGGGCGCCCTACCTCTCCGAGGCTCTCGATGCCGTGCTCGCTCAGGAGCCGCCCCCCGACGAGGTCATCGTCGTCGACGACGGCTCGCCTCAGCCCGTCACCCTCGAGCGCGCCCACGCGGCGGCGTCCCGGCTCGTGCGGCGCGAGCAGCGCGGCGGTCCCGGGCCCGCGCGCGACACCGCCCTCGGGCTCTTGGGCACCGACCTGGTCGCGTGCGCCGACGCAGATGACGTCTGGCTCGCCGGGAAGCTCGCGGCCCAGCTCGACGCCCTCCAGCGCCACCCCGAGGTCGGCGTCGTCTTCGGCTCGGCCGTCATCATCGGACCGGACGGCGAGCCGACCGGGGAGCAGTGGGAGGCGCTGCCCTCCGGCGTCCTCAGCCCCGACTCCCTGGCGCCGCTGCTCTTCGAACACAACCCCATTCCTACGTCCAGCGTCGTCGCCCGCCGCGAGGCGCTGCTCGGCGCCGGCGGGTTCGCCGGGCCGCCGGTGGGCGAGGACTGGGCGCTCTGGCTCCGACTCCTCACGCGCGGCGAGTGCTTCCTCTTCGAGCCCGAAGCGAAGATCAAGTACCGCCGCCACGGGGCGGGCGCCACCGCCGACATCGCCGCGCTCGCGGAGTCGGCCTTCTTCATCCACGAGACCCACCGCGCCCTCGTCGACGAGCCGGCGCGAAGGCGCGTCAAGGCCGGCGACCTCACCGCCCTCGCGCGCGGGCGTGTGCGCCAGCGGCGTTACGCCGCCGCCCGGCGCGCGCTGGCGGCGGCAGCCGAGCTCGATTCGCCGCGCCCGCGGGAGTGGGCGCTGCGGATGGTGCTGGCGGTGCCGGTGCTGCGGGCGGGGCTGGGGCGCCGGGACCCTTACCGGCGGCGCAAGGCGTAGTGGCGCCCGCGCGGGCGGAGCGGCGCCCCGCGCGAGCGGGGCGGCGCGGCGGGGCGGCGCGGCGGGGCGGCGGGAGGCCCCCTACAGCACCGGCGTCCGGTAGCGAACCGCGCCCCGCGCCACCGCGACGGTCTCGATCGTGTCATAGAGCAACAGAAACGGCACCGCCCACGGCCCCGCTCCGGCGGCCCGAGCCCGCGCGGCCAGCTGCATCGCGTGCCGCGTCAGGAGAAACCGCCGCACCGGCGCCGGCAAGGCGAGCGCGACCAAGGACCGGACCACCAGGTAGTGCCAGCCGTTCCAGAACAGCCGGCGGTTGAGCATCGCGCGGGTCGCAGGATGGCGCGCGAACACCACCGCGGTCTGGCTCAGCCGCATGGCCTCGCGCAGCGTCCGCAGCGGACCCAGCACGTGGACGGCGTGGTAGACGAGCGCGTCGGGCGCAAACGCGCTCCTCGCGCCGGCCTCGAGCACCCGCCACGCGAGGTCGGTGTCCTCGCCCGCGGAGAAGAGGCCGAAGCTCTCGTCGAATCCGTCGACGCGCTCGAGGAGCCCGCGCGGATAGAAGATGTTGCAGGCCTCGTACTGCGGTCCGAGCGCGGTGACGCTGATCGTGCGCGAGAACACTCCCCGGCGTCCGAGCTCGTCGGGGTTGGGCTCGGTGCGGCCCTGGATGATCGCGCCCGGGTGGCGGCCGGCGGCGGCCAGGCCGGCAGCCAGCCACCCCGCGGCCGGCACGCAGTCATCGTCGGTGAACGCCACCAGAGGAGCGCGCGCCACGCGCCAGCCGCTGTTGCGTGCCGCCGCCGTGCCGCGCGCCTTCCCGTGGCGCACCGCGCGCACCGCCGGCGCGCGCCGCCCAGCCGCCGCATCCGCGAGCACCGAGCCCGTCCCCGGCGTCGCCGAGCCGTCGTCGACCACAACGACCTCGAAAGCCTCCGGCGCCAGCGTCTGCCCCCGCAGCGCCTCCAGCACGGCGGCGAGACGCTCGGGCCGGTCGCGCGTGGGCACGACGACGGAGACCTGCGGCGACGACGTGCTCACGCGGGGAGCGTACTGGCGCTCGCCGGAGGCTTCTGGACGCGGGCGACGACCGCCATCCGGTCCCGGAAGTCGGGGGCCCACATGCGCTCGGCGATCCCGGCCGCGCCCGCGGCGCGAGCGAGGAGCCGCCCGGCGGCCGGCGAGTAGCCACCGACGCGCTCGAGGTAATAGCCGACGGTGAAGGCCTTCGGCGCGGTCGAGGTCTCGAGCTGGTCGAAGCCGCACCGCGCGAGCAGGGTCGCGAGCGAGCCGCGCGTGAAGTACTGGACGTGGGTGGGGATCACCGACCACCAGCGTTTGCCGAGCACGCGCGCGACGCCGCTGCCGGCGTCGGGCGCCGCGAGCCAGATGACACCGCCGGGGGCGAGCAGCACCCGCATGCGCGCGAGGGCGGCGGCCGGATCGACGAGGTGCTCGATCACATCGCCCATGACGATCGCGTCGAACGAGGCCGGCTCGAGCTTCGCGTCGAACAGCCCGGCGGTCAGGACTTCGAGCCCGAGGTGGTCACGGGCATACCGCGACCCGAACTCGCTGGGCTCGACGCCCAGCGTCCGCCAGCCGCGCTCGCGCGCCTCGGCGAGCAGGAACCCAACCCAGCAGCCGAGGTCGAGGATCGCCCCTCGGGCCGCCGCGTGCTCCTCGATCCGCTCGAGCGCCCGCCGCGCCGTGGCGCGCTGCCCGGCCTCCTCCTCGATGTAGGCGTCCGACTGGGCCTCCGCGTATGCGCGCGCGAGCATGGCCTCGTCGGGCATCGGATCGAGCTGCATGTGGCCGCATCCCGGGCAGCGGACGATGTCGGCCAGCGCGCTGCCGAAGCGGTCGGTGGAGGGAATCAGGCCGTCGGGGCCGATCTCGGCGGCCACGCGGAGGTGGGGACGTAGCCCGGGCCGGCCGCACGCGGAGCAGGCGCCTTGCGCGGACATCGGGCTATGTTGGCATGACGACGATGGCGTCCCTTTCCGCCTACACCAACGAGCCGATCCTCGAGCTCCGCCGGGCCGCCGTGCGCGCGCGGCTCGCCGATGCTCTCGCGAGCGTCGACAGCGAGCTCCCGCTGAGCGTCCCCGTCTGGATCGGCGATGACGCCAGGTCGCGAGCAGAGCTCCTCTCGACCGATCCGGGAGATCCGGAGCGCGTCGTGGCCTCGGCGGCCCGGGCCGGAGCGGGAGACGTCGAGCAAGCCGTGCAGGCCGCCACCGACGCCTTCCCCGCCTGGCGGGCCACGCCCGCGGCCGAGCGCGCCGCCGTCCTCATCCGCGCTGCGACCTGGATGCGCGAACGCCGGCTCGAGCTCGCCGCGCTCGAGGTTCGCGAGTGCGCGAAGCCATGGCCGGAGGCCGACGCTGACGTGTGCGAGGCGATCGACTTCCTCGAGTACTACGCCAGGGGCGCGGTCGCGCTCGCCGAGGGACGCGTACTCGAGCAGGCCCCGGGCGAGCGCAACGAGCTCGCCTACGTGCCGCGGGGCGTCGCCGCCGTCATCTCGCCCTGGAACTTTCCGATCGCGATTCCGTGCGGAATGACCGCGGCCGCGCTGGCGACGGGGAACACCGTCGTCCTCAAGCCCGCCGAGCAGTCGCCCGGTTGCGCCCTGCGGATCGTGCAGGCCCTCCGGGCGGCCGGCGCTCCCGCGGGCGCGATCTCCCTCCTGCCCGGCGAAGGCGACGCGGGGGCGGCCCTGGTCAGGCATCCGGGCGTCCACACCATCGCCTTCACGGGCTCGCTCCCGGTCGGGCTGGAGATCGTCCGCGCCGCCGCGGACACCCCCGCCGGGCAGCGCCACCTCAAGCGGGTGGTCGCCGAGCTCGGAGGCAAGAACTGCATCATCGTCGACGCCGACGCCGATCTTGACGAGGCGGTCCCGGGGATTGTGTCCTCGGCCTTTCTCTACGCGGGCCAGAAGTGCTCGGCCGCGTCGCGGGTGCTCGTCCACGAGGCGATCGCCGACGTGCTCGTCGAGCGCGTCGCCGGCGCCACGCGCACGCTCGTCGTGGGCCAGGCCGGCGACCTCGGCACCGACGTCCCGCCGCTGATCGAGCGCGCGGCGCAGGAGCGCGTCCGCCGCTACGCCGAGCTCGCGGCCCGCGACGGCGTGATCGTCGTCGGGGGCGCACGTGTTCCCGACCGCGGCTGGTTCCTCGCCCCCACTGTCGCGACCGACCTGCCGCCCGGCTCGCCCGTGCTCGAGGAGGAGATCTTCGGGCCGCTGCTCGCGATCGAGCGTGTAGGCGACGTCGAGCACGCGTGCGACATCGTCGAGGGACAGCCCTTCGCCCTGACCGGCGGGCTGTTCGCGCGCAGTCCGACCACCGTCAAGTACGTGCGCGCCCGCACCCCGGTCGGCAATCTCTACGTCAACCGCGGCATCACCGGCGCCATGGTCGGCCGCCAGCCCTTCGGCGGCAACCGGCTCTCGGGCAACGGGACCAAGGCAGGGGGACCCGATTACCTACTGCACTTCGTCGAGCCTCGGGTGGTGACGGAGAACACGATGCGTCACGGTCTCGTGGTCTGACCGATGAGATATACGCTCCTATGGCGCCGGGTGCGCGGCGCCGTCCGGCACAATGGGCACGGCTATGCGCTTCGCGTTCTCCAGCGAGCTGATGCGCCGCCTGCCCCGCCACCCGGACTGGCGCTACGAGTTCTTCGACGGCCAGGCGGTCCTCTCGCACCGCTCCCGCCCGCTTCACCTGCTCCGCCCTACCGCGCTGCCCATCCCGGAAGCCCGCCTCGATGTCGAGGTCCGCGCGCTCGACTCGCGCACGGACCGCCCCGCCGTAGCCACGCTGCTGTTCGACGTGTGGCTGGGCGAGGACCCATACTGCACTCTGGAGACCGCAGCCGAGCTCCTCGGCTCCGAGGTTGACCGGGGCCTGGACACGGCCGAGTTCGGCGCCGTGGCCGTGGACTCCGGGGCCGTCTGTGCGGTCGCGCTCGTGCATGGCGGGAGCTCCGGCGTTCCGGCGCTGAGCTGGCTGACGGTCGCGCGCGAGGCTCGCGAGCGTGGCGTGGCCACCGCGCTGCTGCGGCTCATCTCGACCACGCTGAGCGCCCGCGGTACGAGTGAGCTGGCCAGCGCCGCCTCGGCGGCCAACACGCCCAGTCTGCGCTGGCATCTCACCCGCGGCTTTCAGCTCGCCGAGGACCCGCTGCGCGAGGCGCTGCGCTCCCGTGGCTCCCGTGGCCTCGTGGCACCCACACCCAGCCCGAGGCAGCCCCTCATGTAAGCGGAGGGTGACGGGCGCGGTCCAGTGCGCTCGCCGAAATCGATAGATCGCGTCAGCCTGAGCCTTATCCCGTGACCGAGAGCTCCCGCGCGATACGGCGTCATCGTCCGACGCCGGACTTGATTTATCGCCAACTTGGGTCGATCATCGTCTCTGGTTTCATGGTGGTGGAGCTCAACGCTTGGAGGTTGCTCCTGGCGGTCGCCCTCGTGATGGCGATCGTGCTCAGTATTTGCTGGGCGGCCCCAGAGCGCGCGGTGCCGCGCACTGATCTGCATCGCCTCATCCTGACCGGGCTCGGCCTCTACTCCGTCGGCGGCGTGGCCGCGCTCACCCACCATCAAACGCTCGCGGCCCTTGTCTTCGCCGCCGGCATCTTCATCTGCGCGCTTGCGGTATGGCTCTCACGAGGAACCGACTCGGAGGATCCGCCCGAGGGCAAGGAGCCCGCCGACCAGCCGCCGCCGCCAGGGCCGGACGGGCTTCCCCTGCTCGATTGGGACGACTTCGAGCGCGCCTTCCGCGCCTACGCGGCGCGCGAGCGGGTCGAGACCGCCTGAAGCAGCAGTTCGTGTACCCGCGTCTCGCCGGAGAGCTCGGGGTGAAAGGAGACCGCGATCACGTCACCGGTCCTGACCGCGACCGGGTGCCCGTCGACGCGGGCCAGGACCTCGACGTCGTCCCCATGCTCCTGGACCCACGGCGCTCGGATGAAGATGGCCCGGATCGGGTCGCCGTCGACTCCCTCGAGCTCGACGTCGGCTTCGAAGGAGCGGATCTGACGGCCGAAGGCGTTGCGGCTCGTCCGCAGGTCGAGGATCCCGAGATGCTCGCGATCGAGCATGATCATGCCGGCGCAGGTCCCGAGCACCGGGGTGCCCGCGGCGGCCAGCTCCCGCAGCGGCTCGGCCAGTCCCTCGCGCTCGACACCCAAAGTCATCACGGTGGACTCGCCGCCGGGAATGATGAGCGCGTCGAGGCCTTCGAGGTCAGCGGGGACGCGTACCTCGCGCGCCCGCGCGCCGAGACGATCGAGCAGCTTGGCGTGCGCCTCGAAGTCGCCCTGAAGGGCGAGGATCCCCACCGTCGCGGCCAAGCTTGCTACCAGCCGCGCGGCGCGAGCAGCTGCTCGACCTCGAGCTTGGACGTCTCGAGGCTCTCCATCGCTCGGCCCAGGCCCGCCGACGCCGCCGCGATCCGCACGGGATCGCGGAAGTTCGTCGTCGCGTCCACGATCGCGCGCGCCCGCCGGGCTGGATCCTCGGACTTGAAGATGCCCGAGCCGACGAAGACGCCCTCGGCTCCCAGCTGCATGACGAGCGCCGCGTCCGCGGGCGTGGCGATGCCGCCGGCGCAGAAGAGGACAACCGGCAGCCGTCCCGCGCTGGCTACCTCGCGCACGAGGTTCAGCGGGGCTCCGAGCTCCTTCGCCGCGGTCGCGAGCTCGGCGCTGTCGAGCATCGTCACGCGCTTGATCTCTCCGCCAATGGCGCGGAGATGGCGCACGGCCTGGACGACGTCCCCGGTGCCGGCTTCGCCCTTGGAGCGGATCATCGCCGCGCCCTCGCCGATCCGGCGCAGCGCCTCGCCGAGGTTCGTCGCGCCGCATACGAAGGGAACCTTGAACGCCCATTTGTCGATGTGGTTCGCCTCGTCCGCGGGAGTGAGCACCTCGGACTCATCCACGTAGTCGACCTCGAGCGCCTCGAGCACCTGAGCCTCAACGAAGTGCCCGATGCGCGCCTTGGCCATCACCGGGATCGACACCGCCTCCTGGATGGCGCGGATCATGGCCGGATCGGACATCCGTGCCACGCCACCGTCACGCCTGATGTCGGCCGGCACGCGCTCGAGCGCCATCACGGCCGAGGCGCCCGCGTCCTCGGCGATCTTGGCCTCTTCCGCTGTTACCACGTCCATGATCACGCCGCCCTTGAGCATCTCTGCAAGGCCGGCTTTGACGGTGAACGTCGCCTCGTCGCGCATGGTCTCGTCCATTCGCTTCGAGTTTACCCGGGCGCTAGGATCGCCCGCCGTGCCCGACGCCGTCTTCATCCCGGCCGAGCCGTCAACAGCGGCCGGCGAGGCCAGCGAGCTCGTTCTCGCCACCGATCTCGCCCGTGGACCGTGGGATCCCGGGGCCCAGCACGGCGGCGCTCCGGCCGCGCTTCTCATGCGGGCCTTCGAGCGCCAGCCCGGCGGCGAGGAGCTGATCCTCGCCCGCGTCACCTATGAGCTCCTGCGCCCGGTGCCCCTGGCGGTGCTCGAGGTCAGCGCCGAGATCGTCCGCCCTGGCCGTCGCGTGCAGCTCCTGGAAGGATCGCTCCGGACCGAGGATGG
>JAXDGF010000172.1:0-2526 GCA_034665165.1 Solirubrobacteraceae bacterium
GGCAACGAGCTCCCCACCCCGGTGACGAACTCCGAGGCCGGCTACATCGCCGCGGCCGCCGCCCTCTCGCGCCAGCTCGATCCCACGCGGCCGGTCGCGCTGGCCGCCAGCAACTGGCCCGGCGTCGCCTGCCAACCGGCCTACGCACCGCTCGACGTCATCGGCTTCAACGATTACTTCGGCTGGTTCGACGCCGGCGACGGCGGGACCGCCGACCGCGCCGGGCTGAGCCCGTTCCTCGACAGCTTCCGGGCCTGCTACCCGAACAAGGCGCTGATCGTGAGCGAGTTCGGGTTCGATGGCAACCGCCAGGGGCCGATCGAGGAGTACGGCACCTACGCGTTCCAGTCCGACGCGATCTCCTACCACCTCGGCGCGTTCGCCACCAAGCCATGGCTCTCCGGCGCTTTCTACTTCGCGCTCCAGAACTACGCCGCGTACCCCGGTTACAACGGCGGAGACCCGCTCTCCACGCCTCCCTTCAACGAGAAGGGCGTCGTCGACTTCCAGGGCGCTCCCAAGCCCTCGGCCGCGACGATCAGCTCGATCTATCGCTCCACGGTTCAGGTCGGCGCGCGTCGCTAGCCGCCCCGGAGTCGCAGGCAGTGATAATTCGCTGGGGCGATGAGCGCCACGGCCGCAGCCACCCCGTACGCAGGGCGAACCGCATGGGCGCGGAACCTCGCGGCGCCCGTGCGCGACTTCCTCAACGCCGAGACGGGCAGCGCCGCGGTGGTGGCCGTGGCCACGGTCATCGCGTTGCTGTGGGCCAACGTCGCCGCGCATTCGTACGAGTCGGTGTGGACGACGACGCTGTCGGTCCGCGTCGGCGGCTCTGGCATCTCAACCGACCTGCGCCATTGGGTCAACGAGGGGCTGATGACGTTCTTCTTCCTCGTCGTCGGCCTCGAGGCCAAGCGGGAGATGGACCTGGGCGAGCTTCGCGAGCGCCGCCGGTTGGCCGTCCCGGTGTTCGCCGCTATCGGCGGCATGGTCGTCCCCATCCTCATCTACCTCGCCTTCAACGCGGGCGGACCCGGCGGTCGCGGGTGGGGAGCCGCGATGTCGACCGACACCGCCTTCACCCTCGGCGCGCTGGCCCTGCTCACCCCGCGCTCGGCGACACGGCTGCGCGTCTTCCTCCTCAGCGTGGCCGTCGTCGATGACCTGTGCGCGCTGCTCGTCATCGCGACCGTCTACACCAAGCACGTCTCCCTCGCCGCCCTGCTCGTGGCGGCCGCGTTCCTGGTGGTGCTGCTCGCTCTCCGCTACGCGCCCATGTGGCGCCAGCCCCTCTCGGTGGTCGCCGCCGTAGGGGTGTGGGTGGCGATGTTCAAGTCGGGGGTGGACCCGGTGATCTCGGGGCTTGTGGTCGGACTCGCCACCACGGCGTATCCGCCGTCCCGGGAGGACCTCGAGCGCGCGACCGAGCTCGCCTACTCGTTCCGTGAGCAGCCGACTCCCGAGTTGGCGCGGTCCGTGCAGCGCGGGGTCCTCTCCGCCATCTCGCCCAACGACCGGCTTCAGTACAGCCTGCATCCGTGGACGAGCTACGTCATCGTCCCGCTCTTCGCGCTCGCCAACGGGGGGGTTCAGATCACCGGGAGCCTGCTCAGCGACGCCGTGAGTTCGCCCATCACGCTCGGGATCGTCTTCGGCTACCTGGTGGGCAAGCCGGTGGGCATCGCCGGCGCCTCGTGGATCGCATCGCGCCCGGCCCTGCACGGTCCGCGCCCGCCCATCAGCGGACCGCTGCTCGGCGCGGGCGGCGCGGTGGCGGGAATCGGGTTCACGGTCTCGCTCCTCATCTCGAGCCTCGCCTTCACGGGCCGGCGCCTCGACGAAGCGAAGCTCGGCGCCCTCGCCACGGTGGTGCTCGCCCCCGCGATCGGATGGGTCGCACTGCGCCTCGTGAGGAAGGTCCCCGCCACGGTGCGGGCCCGGCAGATCGCGGCCACCGCCGAGGACATCCTCGACCTCTCACGCGACATCGACCCCGACCGCGACCACATCCGCGGGCCTGATGACGCCCCGGTCACGCTGCTCGAATACGGCGACTTCGAATGCACGTACTGCGGCCAGGCTGAGGGGGTGATCCGCGAGCTACTCAGCTCGGTCGGCGACGACGTGCGCTACGTGTGGCGCCAGCTGCCCCTGAACGACGTCCACCCGAGCGCCCAGCTCGCGGCGGAGGCCTCGGAGGCGGCCGCGGCCCAGGGCAAGTTCTGGGACATGCACGACCTCCTCCTCGACCACCAGGGCGAGCTTTCCTTCCGTGACCTCGTCGGGTACGCCGGCGAGCTCGGACTCGACACCGATCGCTTCACCGACGACCTCCGCCGGCGCGAGTACGCGCCGCGGATCAGCGAGGACGTTTCGAGCGCGGACGAGAGCGGCGTATCGGGCACGCCCACCTTCTTCATCAACGGGCGACGCCACTACGGCGCCTACGACATCACCACCCTCACGGAGACGGTCAAGGCCGCGCTCAATCGCGCCCGCCTCACCGCCAAGGCTTAGCGGGCC
>JAXDGF010000173.1:0-13820 GCA_034665165.1 Solirubrobacteraceae bacterium
TCGTGGCAGCAGGGCGCGGGTACGGAGAGGGCGGGATTCGAACCCGCGAAGGAGTGTGAACCCCTTACTCGCTTAGCAGGCGAGTGCCTTCAGCCACTCGGCCACCTCTCCCGGGGTGCCGGGGCAGTGTAGACGCTGAGACTGGGGGGCCGGGCCCCGCGGCGCAAGTCCCGAGAGCCTGGTGATGGCGAGCGTTCGTCACCGCGTACGATTGCGCTTCGCCTTCCTCAGCCTGGAGCGGTGGCAGAGTCCGGTTGAATGCAGCTGCCTTGAAAGCAGCCGGCCGTTCACGCGGCCCGGGGGTTCGAATCCCTCCCGCTCCGTCCACGGCCCCGGCCGCCACGTCGCGCGGACTACCCGCGCTTCGGGCGCGCCTTCGGAGCAGTCCCGAAGACGTGATCCCAGAACGGTGCGCTGACGCCGAAGCCCCGCTCGTGGTCCTGGAAGTGGTGGCGCATATGGAGCTCGCGCAGCCTCTTCCCGAGGGGCGTGCTCGGGGTGTGATGGTGCACGTGGTAGTGCAGCATGTCGTAAGCGAGATACCCGGCCAGGAAGCCTGCTCCGAAGGGCAGGAAGGCCGGGCTGCCGAGGACGGCGTAGAACGCCCATAGGAACAGCGCCGCGAGGGGGACACTCACCGAAGGGGGCATCACGAGCCGCAAAGGGTCGTTCGGATGGTCGTGGTGGACGCCGTGGATGATCCAGTGCAGCCGCGCTCCGATGCCCTTCTCCGGCTCGAAGTGAAAGACAACGCGATGGAGCCAGTACTCGGTCAGCGTCCAGAAGACGTAGCCGCCGACGACCCAAGCCGGCGTGGCCCAGCCGACCCCGTGGACGAAGCCCTCGACGAGCAGGATCGTGATCGTCGGCAGGAAGAGGATCGGCGGGACGCTTGGGTGGACGCGCGAGAGCTTGTCGAGCAGGTCGGAGTCGAACATCCGCGGCGACGCGCGAAGCTTCTCAGCCCGGCTCGCCCGTGCAACATCGTCTGCCGGCTTGATCGCCATACCGCCGAAAGAATACCTCTCCGGCCTCGCGGGCAACCGAATCCCCGGAACCCATGAATCCGCGACACGCCGGCGGGTCGATCTACCCCTCGATCCCGGGCTCGGCCGGTGCCGCGAGGACGATCTGGCTGCGTGCGATAGCGACGAAGTCGCGGTGCTCGGGAACTCCGGCGCCGTCCAAGGGCGTGAGGTCGACGTCGGTGAGCGCGATGAAGTCGCGCTCGGCCGCGTTGAGGAAATCGGTCAAGCGGCTGCGGTAGCCGTCACGGGGCAGGCGCAGCAGGCCGCTGATCCGGTAGCGCCCGGTTTCCAGCAGGATCCGCTCGTCTCGATGCTCCACGGTTGGCGACGATACCGATTCGGAGCGTAGGACTTGCCATCCTTGGACGGATGGCGAAGCAACCGCCGGATCGTTGGTGGTCCACGCGCCGGGCCCAGAACCGCAAGCCCGCGACCTATCGCTGCCCGCTCTGCCACCGCTATCTGCCGGCACTCTCGGAGCACGTGCTCCTGGTCCCCGAGGGCGACAGCTCGCGGCGGCGCCACGCGCACACCAAGTGCGTGATGGCCGCCCGGAAGGCGGGCCGGCTGCCGACACGCGATGAATGGCTGGCGACGCAACCGCGAGCGCCGGGGCGGTTGCGCGCTCTGCTCGAACGTCTCCTTCCCTCCCGGTAGGGTGGCGGGCCCGTGTCTCGCGACCTCCGCCTGGGCCTCAATGTCGGCTACTGGGCCGCGGGCCCGCCCGCGGGCGCGGCCGACCTCATCGCCGAGGCCGAGAAGCTCGGCTACGACTCGCTGTGGACCGCCGAGGCGTACGGCTCCGACGCGCTCATGCCCCTCGCGTGGTGGGGGGCCTCGACGCGGCGCCTCAGGCTCGGCACCGGCATCGTTCAGATCTCGGCCCGTACCCCGGCCGCCACCGCGATGGCGGCGATGACGCTCGATCACCTCTCGGGTGGTCGCCTGATCCTCGGTCTCGGCGTCTCGGGCCCGCAGGTCGTCGAGGGCTGGTACGGGCAGCCGTTCGCGAAGCCGCTCGCGCGCATGCGCGAGTACATCGGCATCCTGCGCCGCATCTGGGCGCGCGAGGGGCCGCTCACCAACGAAGGCCCGCACTACCCGCTGCCGCTGCCGGAGGGAACGGGGACGGGTCTAGGCAAGCCGCTGAAGTCCACCATCCACCCGCTGCGGGAGGACATCCCGATCTTCCTCGCGGCCGAGGGGCCGAAGAACATCGCCCTCGCCGGAGAGCTCTGCGACGGCTGGCTGGCGCTGTTCTACTCGCCCCACCACGACGACTTCTACCGCGAGGCGCTGGCCGAGGGCTTCGCCCGACCCGGCGCGAGACGCAGCGCGGACGACTTCGAGGTCACCGCCGGCGTGCCGATGATCGTGACCGACGACGTCGAGGGCACCGCGGACGCGATGCGGCCGATGTACGCCCTCTACTTCGGGGGCATGGGTGCGAAGGGCACGAACTTTCACGCCAACGTCGCCATCCGGATGGGATATGAGGCCGAGGTGGCAAAGATCCAGGAGCTCTATCTCTCGGGCCAGAAGGACCAGGCGGCGGCCGCCGTACCCATCGAGCTGATCGAAAAGCTCACGCTTATCGGCCCGAAGGAGAAGATCCGGCACGACCTCGAGGCGTGGCGCGATTCGATCGTCACGACGCTTCTCGTCGCGGGCGACGCCGCGAATCTGCGCACCGCGGCGGAGCTTGTACTCGGGTAGCGATCCACCGTCGGAGCCGTCAATAATTCTGACGCGGGCCCTCAGGGTTCGGGGAGCCGGCCGTTCGCGACCAGGATGTGGTGTGCCTTCAGGCCGAGGCCGAGCCTTTCGCGGCCGTCGGACTCGTAGGGGCTGAGGCCGGAGACCTCGTGCACTCGGGCCAGGCGATAGCCGACCGTGTGGCGATGGAGGCTCATCGCCTCGGCCGTGTCGGTGGTCGAGCCGTGATGGGTGAGGAAGGCCTCGAGGGTCGCCAGGAGCTCGGTGTCGTGCTCGGTGTCGTACACCGTCAGTGGCGCGATCGTCCGCATGCGAAGGTCCTCGAGCTGCCCCGGGTCCCGGAGCAAGATCCCGATGAGCAGGCGATAGGTCTCCTCCTGCCCCGCGAGGGCGACGTCGAGCTCGATCAGGACCTCGGCCTCGCGGAGGGCCTGATGCAGGCTGGCAGGGTCGCGATGCGGGGCCGACACGGCCACGTGCATGCCGCGGCCGGTGAGCTCTGCGGCCAGGGCGTCGATACCGTCGCCGGACGAGGACGATGCGAGCGGGAACAGCCCGCACAAGCGGCCGGGACCTACCTCGGCCATCAGCGCCCGATGTCCGACCGTGAGCTCGGCGAGCCCGGGGGCGCTCCCCCCCGCGCGTTCCTCGGCGCAGATGGCCACCGCGCCGGAGGCTAGATCGAAGCCGAGCCGGCGCGCGTGCTCGACGAAGAGCGCGATATCGGCGGGCGGGGCAGCACGCAGCGACTGGAGCAGAGCGCGGCGCGAGCGCTCGAGCCCGCCCTCCTGGGCGTCGCGCATGACGGCGACGACGGCGCCCGCTGCGGCGGCCGCCTCGAGCCATGCGCGGAGCTCGGACCCGACGTCGGCCTCGCCGTTGCGCCGGGCGGCAGCGACGATCCCGACGACATCGCGTCCGAGGCGGACCTCGACGGCGTCGGCGAGGACGGCGGGCGGCGTGGGAACCTCTCCCCGGATCACGGCGGCGGCGTGGGCCGCGATCGCTCTCACGTCGCTCTCGGATAGCGCGCCGGGCGGACACACCACCGGCTCCCCGAGGGTCGGTATGGCGATGGCGATGGGCCGTCCCAGCGCCCGCGATGCCGAGGCGGCGACCTGGTCGAGGTCATCTCCGGCGACAACACCGGAGACCATCGTCAAAGGTGTCGACCGGGCGACGGTTTCGTCCGCCGCCCGGTCGTCCTCTGGCGAGTCGCTCTCAAACGGTCGGGCGCGCTCGACCATGCTCGCGCCTGAACGCAGGAGCTCCCGCGCCGATCATGCGGTCGACGGAGCCGCCCCGGCAGCGCCCGTGGCGAGGCCCGGGACACCTCCTGGGAACCCGAGCGAGGGAACGTCGGACGGGTAGACCTCGTGGCCGTGCTCCGCGGTGTCGCCGATCTCCATGTTCTCCTCCTTCATCCGGAGGGGTATGAAGACGCCGACCAACTTCAGGATGACGAACGTCATCACGCCGGAGAAGATGATCACGAACGCGCCCGCGAGGAACTGCCATTTCAGCAGGGTCCAGTTGCCGTGGATCACCCCCGCGAACGACGTGACGTCGCCCTTGGTCGTACCCGTGGGCCCGTACGCGCCGATCATGCTCGGATCGGCGAAGACGCCGGTCAACAGGCCGCCGGCGAAGCCCGCGAACCCGTGCGTGTAGATGACCCCGAGCGTGTCGTCGACGTTACGGAAGGGCCGCATACGGCTCAGGTAGTTCAGGGCGAAGTACACGAGCGTCGAGGCGATGGCCCCCATCGCGATGGCCCCGAACCCGTTGACGTAACCGGCCGCAGGCGTGATCGCCACAAGGCCCACGATCATGCCGTTGACCCCTCCGATCAGCGACGGCTTGCGGCCCGTCGCGTAGTCCCAGACGACCCAGACGAGGAAGGCCACCGCCGTGCACAGGTTGGTGTTGAGGACGGCCGCGGAGGACGCCGTTCCGGCGAAGTACGGGTCACCCCCGTTGAAGCCGTTCCACCCCAGCCACAGTAACCCCGCACCGGTCGCGACCATGAGGACGTTGTTCGGTGCGTCGATCTCCCGGTCTCTCTGTAGTCGCGGGCCGATCACCGCCGCGGCCACGAACCCGGTTATCCCGGCACTCAAGTGGATCACGTAGCCGCCGGAGAAGTCGAGCGCTCCCTTGTGGGCGAAGAAACCGCCGCCCCAGAGCAGGAACGCGTCGATCGTGTAGACGAACGTAATCCACAGGGCGCAGAACGGGAGCCACGCTTTGATGTTCACGCGTCCCAACACCGACCCCAAGGCGAGGATGGGCGTGATCGCCGCGAACACGAACTGGAAGTAGACGAGCGAGGACATCGGGAACCTGAAGTTCGGCACCGCTCCGCTGAGGAGCGGGATGTTGGCTCGTCCCTGCTCCTCCGCCTGGTTGAGGACGGGGTGGATCCCCGGCTTGCCCCAGAATGTGGAGAAGAAGCCGGTTCCATGGCCGATGGGATGACCGAAGCCGAGCTTGAAGCCCCAGAGCACCCACACCACGAGTACGACCGAGAACGTGCCGAAGGTGAGCATCATGCTGTTGATGGCCCAGCGCTTCTGCATCACGCCGCCGTAGAGGACCACGAGGCCTGGCACGCTCATGAGGCCGACGAGCGTGGCGGCCGTGAGCTGCCAGGCGTTGTCTCCCGGGCTGAGCCAAGGCGGATAAGGGGTGAATGGCGGCATGGATCTCCTTGTCCGGGGGAACGGGCGTGGACCTCCGCTCGCGCGGCGGCCGGACCGATGACCCCCTGGTCCCAATCGGCCCTATTTTGTGGTGGGCGAAAGACTTGTGCAGGTCCCAGGAGGCTTCTATGGCCTCACGTCCAGCAAACGAATCGGGCGCCTGGACATACGGATAAACGGTTCCCGCTCCGTGCGAAGCGATTTGCCGGCGGCCCTCGCGGAAGACCCAGCAATCGTCTCGGCTCCGACCGGTGTGCGACGATCGCCCGAGCGATGACCGCCCAAACGATCGCCGACTCCCTCGAGTTTGGCCCCGACGCGCCACCACGCGTCGCCGCGCCGGCGTTGACGCCGGCGCGAGCGCCGGCGTGAGCGCCAGTGTGAGCGCCGTCGCGGTGGCGGCGATCCCCGTCCACCTCCCGCTCCACCTCCATTTTCATCCCTTCCACGGGCCGCCCTTCGATTACGCCGGCCTCGCGGTCGGGGCCGCGGTGAGCTGGATCGGCGGGTTCGTGGGGCCCGGTGAGCCCTTGCTCATCGCCGCTGCGGTGCTCGCCGCCAAGCACAAGCTCGACCTGACCGAAGTGCTCCTCGTCGCATTTGCGGGCGCGAACGTCGGCGGCGTCATCGGCTGGCTGATCGGCTACAAGGCCGGGCGCCGCGTCATCACCGCGCCCGGTCCCTTCCGCAAGGCGCGCGTGCGCGTGATGGAAAGGGGCGAGCGGCTGTTCGACCGGGCCACGGTGACGGCCGTAGTCCTGACGCCGTCATGGCTCGCCGGGATCCACCAGGTGAGATGGACCGTCTACCTTCCGGCCAACGCGCTCTCGGCGGCGATCTGGGCGCTCGTAATCGGCATGGGCAGCTTCTTTGTCGGGCCTCCCGTGGCCGATATGTTCGGCGATCTGGGCACCGCCGCGCTGGTGATCATCGGCGCCGGCATCGTCCTCGGAGGGCTGGCCGAGCTCGCTCGGCGGCATATCAGAACCAGTTGAGGGCAAGTCGTGACATTTTTCCGGGACGATGTCATCGGTGTGGGAGCCCTTCGAAGCTCAGCAGGTCCCCTTCCTGCGCCAGCTCGGCGCCCCCGACGCCGAGGCGCTGCTCGGGCGCGTACGCCGCCGGGTCGTGCCGAAGCTGTCGCCCGTCCTGCGTGCGGGCTCCGCCGGCGAGGACGTGATCCTCGTGCTCGAGGGGCGCGTGAAGCTGGTGGCGGCCGGTGCGGGCGGCCGCGAGGTCGTGCTGGCGATCCGGGGCGCCGGCGAGCTCATCGGCGAGATGGCGGTGCTGGGGGGGATCCGCCGCACGGCGACGGGGGTGGCGGTCGACGACGTCGAGGTCGGGAGCATCGCCGGTGACGAGTTCCGCAGCTTCGTCGCCGAGCACCCCGAGGTGGGCCTCGTCCTCATCCGGATGCTCGTGCGCCGCCTCGCCGAGGCCGACCGAGACCGCATCGACCTGGCGACGCACGACAGCATTGGCCGCGTGGCCAAGCGGCTCCTCGAGCTCGCGGCCGACCACGGTGTGCCGGCCGACGGCGGGCGGCGCATCGATCTCTCGCTCAGCCAGGACGACCTCGCGAGCTGGACCGGCGCCACCCGCGAAACGGTCTCACGCGCGCTGCGCCTGATGCGCGCGCTGGGCTGGATCAGCACCGATCGGCGCGCGATCACCGTGCTCGACCCCGCGGCCCTGCGCAAGCGCTGCCGGGACGGTTAGAACCAAGCGGTCGCCGCCGCGCCCCGCTAAGGGTTCGCCGCCGCGCCCCGCTAAGGGCTCGCCGCCGCGACCCGCTCCCCGGCCCGGCGCCCCAGGCGCTCGGCGATGGCGCGGCCCGCGGTCCTTCCCGAGAACAGGCAGCCGCCCAGGAAGGTTCCCTCGAGGGCGCTGTATCCGTGCATCCCGCCCCCACCGAAGCCGGCCACCTCGCCGGCGGCGTAGAGACCGGGAATCGACTCCCCGCCCGGGCGCAGCACGTTGGCGTCGAGGTTGGTCTCGAGGCCGCCGAGGGTCTTCCGGGTCAGGATGTTCAAGCGCACGGCGATGAGCGGCCCCGCGGCGGGGTCGAGCAGACGATGGGGGGCGGCGACGCGGCTGATGCGATCGGGGAGGTAGCGACGGGCGGCGCGGATCGCCATGACCTGGAGGTCCTTGCTGAACGGGTTCGCCAGCTCGCGATCGCGGGCGACGATCTCGCGCTCGATTCCCGCGTGGTCGAGCAGCGGCTCGTCGGTGAGGGCGTTCATCCCACGCACGAGGGCGGCGAGGTCGCGTTCGACGACGAAGTCGGCGCCATGATCCATGAACTTCTGCACCGGGCCGGGAACGACGGGCAGCAGCCGTGAGCGGACCGTGTCGGCGACGCTTTTGCCCGTGATATCTGGGTTCTGCTCCGAGCCCGAGAGCGCGAACTCGCGCTCGATGATCTTGCGGGTGAGGAGGAACCACGTGTAGTCGTAGCCCGTCCCGCCGATGTGGGCGAGGGTGCCGAGCGTGTCGAACCCGGGGAAGAGCGGGACCGGAAGGCGCTTGCCGGTGGCGTCGAGCCAGAGCGAGGACGGCCCGGGGATGATGCGGATCCCGTGGTTGCTCCAGATCGGGTTCCAGTTCCGGAGCCCTTCGACGTAGTGCCACATTCGGTCGCGGCCGATCAGGCTCGCCCCCGCGCCCTCGGCGATCTCCAGCATCCGCCCGTCGACGTGAGCGGGCACGCCGGCGACGAGGTTCTTCGGGGGCGGTCCCAGCCGGGCGGGCCAGTTCCTGCGGATCAGGTCGAAATTGTGTCCGATCCCGCCTGCGCTCAGGATCACGGCCTGCGCGCGGACGGAGAACTCGCCAACGACCTCGCGCGAGCTCTCCTGCCCGCGCTGGATCTGGTCCGGGGCGAGCACGGAGCCGGAGACTCCCTCGACGGCGCCGCCGGAGACGATGATCTCGTCCACCCGGTGGCGGAAGGCGAAATCGACGGTGCCGCGGTCGTGGGCGGCGCGGACTCGCTCGACGAAGGGCTCGATCAGACCCGGGCCCGTGCCCCAGGTCAGGTGAAAGCGCGGCACCGAGTTGCCGCGGCCACTGCCGGTCGTGCCGCCGCGCTCGGCCCAGCCCGGGCTCGGGAGGACACGAACCCCCATGCCGTAGAGCCAGTCGCGCTTCTCGTGGGTGGCGAACTCCACGTAGGCTCGCGCCCAGCGGCGCGGCCACTCGTCCTCGGGGCGATCGAACTCGGCGCTGCCGAGCCAGTCCTGCCACGCGAGCTCGAAGGAATCACGGATGCGCGCGCGGCGCTGCTCGGGCGAGTCGACGAAGAAGAGGCCACCCAGAGACCAGAACGCCTGCCCGCCGATCGAGCCCTCGGGCTCCTGGTCGATGAGCAGGACGCGCCGTCCGGCCTCGGCGAGCTCGGCGGTGGCAGCCAGGCCCGCGAGTCCAGCTCCGACGACGATTACGTCGGCGTTCTCGGCGCTCGTGTGGGTCACGTTCCTCGAGGATCGCACGAACAGGATTTCTGAGGGGCGTGCGCGACTCCGGCACATATGTAACGCGCGTTGCTAGTGGGGGCCGGAAACGCCGATAATCTGCTCGATGGTTTCGACCCTGGCCGAGTTCATCCGCGACCGCGCCTACAGTGCGGTCGTTTCTATGGATGAGCACGGCCGGGTGACGGCATGGAATCCGACCGCGGAAGCGATCTTCGGCCGCAGGCGCGACGACGTCCTGGGGCGGACGGTGGCCGAGCTGATCATCCCCGAGCGCTGGCGCGCGGCCCACCGCGAGGGGCTGCGTCGTTTCCTCGATACGGGCGAGGGGCCTGCGCTCGACCAGCCGCTCGAGATGCAGGCGCTGCGCGCGGACGGGACGGAGTTTCCGGTCGAGTTCACCATCTCCGCCCTCCAGGACCAGGGTCAGTGGTCCTTCCACGCCTTCCTGCGCGACCTCAGCGCGCGCGAGGAGGCCGATCGCGAGCGCGAGCGACTCGTCGAGGAGCTGCACCGGGCGCTACGAGGAAGTGAGCGGCGCTTCGAGGCCATCGTGGGCTCGCTCGGAGACGCGATCACGATCCGAGATCGCGACCACCGCTTCGTCTATGCCAACCCGGCGGCGGTAGCGCACCTGGGCTTCGATTCATGGGAGGAGCTGCGCGACACGGCTCCGGACACGATCATGAGCGACTTCCTCGTCTGGGGCGAGGATGGCCGCGAGATCGGGATGGAGGACATTCCCTCCGTGCGCATCCTCCGCGGCGAGGAGGCGGCGCCGCTGCTCATCCGCACCGTTCATCGCGCCACCGGCGTGGAGCGCTGGAACCTATTGAAGGCGGCTCCGCTTGCCGATGAGAACGGTGACGTGGAAGCCACGATCACGATCATCGAAGATGTCACCGAGCAGAAGCGCGCGGAGCAGCGTACGGCCTTCCTCGCTCGGGCGGGCGCCGTGCTCGCCTCTTCGCTCGATTACGGGCAGACGCTGCGCAACGTCGCGGAGCTTGCCGTGCCCGAGGTCGCGGACTGGTGCGCCGTCGACCTCTTCGACGAGGACGGGGACCGGAGGTCGGTCGCCGTGGCGCACGTCGACCCTGACCGTCTCAGCCTGGCCGAGGAGCTCCGGAGCTATCAGCCCGATCAGCTTGATCCTGATCAGGGCCTGGGGCGGGTGTTCCGAACCGGAGAGCCAATGCTCTACCGCGAGGTTCCCGACGCCATGCTCGTCGCGGCTGCCATCGATGAGCGCCACCTCGAGCTTCTGCGCGCGGTGGGCCTTCGCTCCGCGCTGGCGGTGCCGATGCGGCTGGGTCAACGGATCCTCGGCGCGCTTACGCTCGTGACCTCCGAGTCGGGTCGATTGCTCGACGAGTTCGACGTCCAGCTCGCCGAGCAGGTGGCGGCTCGCGCGGCGGTGGCGATCGAGAACTCGCGGCTGTACAGCCAGCGCTCGTCGATCGCACGCACCCTGCAGCAGAGCCTGCTTCCTGAGCAGCTCCCCGAGATCCCCGGGTATGAGCTGGCCAGCGTTTATCTGCCCGCGATGGAGGGGAGCCTTGTCGGCGGCGACTTCTACGACGTCTGGCCGGTCGGCGAGAGCTGGATGATCATCATCGGCGACGTCACCGGTAAGGGGGTGGAGGCGGCGGCTCTGACCGCACTCGTCCGGCATACCATGCGCACGGCATCGGAGTTTCTCACCAGCCCCGCTGAGCTGCTTGCTCAGGTCGACCGCACCCTCAAGCACCGTCCCGCCCTCTCCGTGTGCACCGCCCTGTGCCTGCGCTTGAACGAGGACCGTGCCACGCTCGCCGTCGGCGGTCATCCGTTACCCCTTTACCTCGCCGGAGAGTCGGTAACCAAGGTCGGCGGGCACGGGCCGCTGCTCGGCGCCTTCACTGAAGCCGCGTGGGACGACGTCACCCTCGAGCTTGCGGCCGGCAGCACCCTCGTCGCCTATACCGACGGAATAACCGACGCGGTGGACGAGGAGCACAGGCGCTTCGGGCTCGACCGCTTGTGCGAGGCGTTGAGAGGCCTCGGCGAGCGACCCGCGGCCGAGGTCGTCGGATGCCTCACCGGCGAACTCGCCGAGTTCCAGACCGGGGCCCATGCTGACGACACGGCAGCGATCGTCCTCCACCGCCTGCGCCACATCGACGCGCCCGAGAGCGTCGCGTCACGGGCCGAGAGCGGGCTGAGTGGTGATCGTCGAACAGGAGTGAGTCATGGTCAGACCCACTGAATTCAAGATCACGCAGCGAGCCACGGAAGGGGGAGTGAGCCTGAAGATCACCGGCGAGCTCGATCTGAGCACCGGGCCGGCCCTGAAGGAGAGCGTGGATCGCCTCCGGCGCGGGGCCACCGAGCTGACGGTCGATCTCAGCGACCTGATGTTCATGGACTCCACCGGGCTGCGACTACTGATCGAGCTCGATCAGCGAGCCAAGCAGGAGCACTGGAAGCTGGCGCTTGTGCGTCCCAAGTACGAGACCGCTGATGCGGTCCTCAGGGCCACCGGGGCCGACAAGGCGCTCCCGTTCGGGGAGGCGCCGAACTCATGATCCCGCAGTCGGGAAAATCGTCTCGCGCGGCGGAGGATCGCGCGCTTCGTATCAACCTCGAGCAGTCTCCGCATGCACCGTCGCTGGCACGGGCCGCCGTCGCCAGCTTCTCGGATGGCAATGACGTAGCACCAGCGCGACTCGCCACGCTCCTCCTGCTCGTGTCCGAGGTCGTCACCAACGCGGTGATCCACTCGGGCGCCCCGTGCCAGACCAACATCACGCTGTGCGCCTCCATGAGTGACGCCGGTGCCATTCGCATCGAGGTGATCGACGGAGGTGACGGCTTCACCCCGGTGCCCCGTGATCCCAGCTCGCCAGGCGGCGGATACGGGCTCTACCTCGTCGACCGGGAGTCACTGTGCTGGGGCGTGGATCGCTCCGGGGGCACGCGCGTTTGGTTTGAGCTCGCCACCCAAGCGGCGTGAATTGATCCCCGGCGGGTAGGGATCCCCCTACCCCCGTGCTCGGGCGATCGGGAGTCCCGGCTCGGGCGGATCGGTATGTGCCCGAGGTTGGGATCATGGGAACCTGACTCGCACGAATGGCGAAAGAACGAAGAGGTTTGACATGACGGCGACGCGGCTGATGACGACGGAGCTTGGCAAGACAGGTCTCGAGATCACACGCCTCGGGTTTGGTGCCTGGGCGATCGGCGGCGGGGAATGGGAGTTCGGGTGGGGCCGGCAGGACGACGATGAGTCGGTGGCGGCTATTCACCGTGCGCTCGAGCTGGGGGTGAACTGGATCGACACCGCTGCGGCCTACGGCTTCGGTCGTTCGGAGGAGACCGTGGGCCGGGCACTCGAAGGTATTGGCGAGCCCCCGCTTGTGTTCACCAAGTGCTCGCTGGTCGAGGGCCCGAACGGTACGGTGGCGCACAGCCTCAAGCGCGATTCGATCTTGCGCGAGGCGGAGGCGAGCCTACGCCGGCTCCGGCTCGATGCGATCGATCTCTACCAGATTCATTGGCCCGACCCGGCGGCGGATATCGAAGACGGCTGGTCGGCCCTGGTCGAGCTCAGGGAGCAGGGTCTGGTCCGCCACATCGGCGTGTCGAACTTCGACGTCGAGCAGCTGCGCGCCATCGCCCGGATCGCGCCCGTGGAGACGCTTCAGCCCGAGTACTCACTGATCGCGCGAGACGTCGAGGAGGAGATTCTGCCCTACGCCGAGCGGGAGGGGATCGGCGTGATCGCCTACTCCCCGATGGGTTCGGGGATGCTCACAGGAGCGATGACCCGTGAGCGGGCCCAGTCGCTGCCCGAGAATGACTGGCGGGGACGAGACGCGCGCTTCAACGAGCCGCAGCTGTCCGCCAACCTCGCGCTCGTCGAGCGCTTGAAGGGTGTCGCCGAGCGCTACGGGACGACGCCGGGCGCGGTCGCGGTGGCCTGGACCCTGCGCAACCCGGCCGTGGACGGCGCCATCGTCGGCTTCCGGCGCCCGGCTCAGGTCGACCCGATCCTTGCCGCCGCGAGCCTCGAGCTCAGCGACGACGACCTCGCCACCATCGAAGGGAGCAAGCGATGAGTACCGTCGGGTTTGTCGGGCTCGGGGCGATGGGCAGCCGGATCGCGGGCCGGCTGCTCGACGCCGGCCACCAGGTCTACGGCACCAACCGCACGGCCGCCAAGGCCCAGCCGCTGATCGAGCGCGGCCTGATCTGGGTCGACACCCCGCGCGAGGTGGCGGCGTCGGCGGACGTCGTCTTCAGCATGGTCACCGACGATGAGGCGCTCGACGTGATCACGTCCGCGCCCGACGGGATCCTCGCCGGCCTCGAAGCGGGGAAGGTGTATGTCGACATGAGCACCGTGAGCCCCCAGGCCAGCCGCGACACGGCCGAGCGCGTTCGCGCGCGGGGCGCGCAGATGCTGGACGCGCCCGTGTCCGGGAGCATTCCCCAGGCCGAGGCCGGCACGCTCGCGATCATGGTCGGTGGCGACGAGCAGGCGTTTGCGGTCGTGGAGCCGCTCCTGCGCGAACTCGGCCAGGCCGTCACCCACATCGGGTCGAACGGCCAGGGCCTCGTCCTCAAGCTGGCCATCAACATCAGCCTCGCGGTCCAGACGCTCGCCTTCAGCGAAGGCCTGCTCCTGGCCGAACGCTCGGGCGTCGACGCCGAGCTCGCGGCCGAGGTTATGAGCTCGAGCTCGATCGGCTCGCCGATGCTCAAGGCGAGGATTCCCCTGCTTCTTCACCTCCCGGAACACGCGTGGTTCGACGTGGAGCTCATGCAAAAGGACATCCGTCTCGCGCTCGAGACCGGCGAGGAGCTCCACGTTCCCCTGCCCTCCGCCGGCGTCGCCGACGAGATGCTCACGAGAG
>JAXDGF010000174.1:0-6357 GCA_034665165.1 Solirubrobacteraceae bacterium
TGACGGGCAGCGTCAGCGACGGGCCGAGGAGCGCGGCCTTGATGTGGGCGGGCATGTCGTCGGGCCCTTCGAGGGTGTGGGTCCAGTAACGCGCCTGCTCGGGCACGGCCTCGTTGAACCACGTCTCGAAGTCGCGCCGGACGTCGGGGGAGGCGTTCTCGTTCAGGGCCAGCGACGCCGAGGTGTGGCGGATGAGCAGGTGGAGCATGCCCACCTCGAAGCCGCGCAGCTCGGGCAGCGCCTCGAGGACCTCACCCGTCACGAGGTGAAACCCGCGTGGGCGCGCCGCGAGCGAGATCTGTCGCTGGAGCCACACCGGGCCTCAGCCTAGAAGACTCCCCCGCCCGGGCGCCGCGCCCGGGCCGCGACCAGTGGCCCGGGCAGGCGCAACCGAGGCTGCCTACGGCGCCGTCAGCGTGGCGGTCGGATTCTGGTTGGCGAACACGGCCGAGACGCTCACCGGTCCCCACAACGCGTCAGCGCAGTTGGGGGAGTCGCCGTTGAGGTAGATGGTGTTGGGCCCGGCCACGACCGGGAAGACGCGATCGACCGAAGCGTCGAGCTGGAGGTAAGTACCGACGCCGTTCTCAGTCGGGAGGTTGCCGTTGATCCAGCTGTCCATGTAGCCCGGGCCGGGGGTGAGAGTCGTCGACGGCGCGCTCGCGAGCTGGCTCTCCACGTGACAGTCGGTGCCGGCGGTGTTGTGGACCCGGACGCCGAAATGCACGGTCGCGCTGACGAAGCCGGCGGCCGGTGAGGTGAAGGTGAACTTCGTCACGTGACCATCGGTCTGGGGACTGCGAGCGGTCCCGGCGGGCTGGAGCCACGCGCTCCAGACGTATTGCACTCCCGGCGCTCCGTTGCTCCCGTTGCTCCCGTTGGTCCCGTTGGTCCCTCTCGCCCCCGGCGTGCCCTGTGGCCCCCGGATGCTCCACGACACCGCCCGTTCGCTCTTCCTGCAGTGTCCCGCCAGCCGAAGCGCTCCATTGCTCTTCTTGGCGCACCCATGGAGCGTGCCGGAGCCGCCCGCAGCGAGCGCCCACCCTGCCACGCCGAAGCTCCCGACCAGCGCTGCGACGACGACATACCCTGCGACCGACCGGTTAGAGACAAACCGCGTCAAGCGTTTCATGCGACCCCCGAAGTGCACGAGCCGCCTCCATGGCGGCCCCGTTGCGCTAACCATGCCTTTCCGGCGAGGCCGTGTCAAGGCGAGTTGGTAGCGTCGCCGCTTCCTCGTGGCCGAGCAAACGATCTCAGCGACGCCGAACTCCGGGGCGGCGATCACCGTCGGCGCCCCGTGGCGCCGGTCCGCGGCGCGGTTCCCCGTGCCCCTGGGCGTGATCGTCGCCGTGCTCGGACTCTCGGTCGCGGTCGTCCAGCTCACGCGGATGCGCCCCGCCTACGACGCCTACGGCTGGCTCGTGTGGGGTCATCAGACCCTGCACGGCAGCCTCAACACCGACGGCGCCCCGTCGTGGAAGGCGCTGGCCTTCCTATTCACCCTTCCCTACTCGCTCGCGGGGCGCGGCGCGATGCAGCTGTGGATGGTGACCGCGGTGGCGGCGACCCTGAGCGGCGCCGTCTTCGCCGCGCGCATCGCCTACCAGCTGGCGGGACCGGCGCCGGGCCGCCGCTACGCGCCGATCGCGGCCGCCGCGTTTGCCGCCGTCGGGGTGCTGGGGATCAGCGGCGATTCGCACCTCACCCTGATCGCGAGCTCTGATCCGTTGTCGGCCGCCCTGTGCCTGGCCGCCATCGACGCCTGGCTCTCGAAGCGTCGTCGCCTCGCCTTCGCGCTGCTCGTGCTCGCCTCCCTGGGGCGCCCCGAGGTGTGGCCCTTCGTGTTCCTCTACGCGGCGTGGTTGTGGCGCGCCGTCCCCTCCATGCGCTTACCCACCCTGCTCGGGCTCGCCCTCATTCCCGCCCTCTCGTTCGGGATCCCGGCCCTGACCTCGAAGAGCTGGATGAGCGCCGCGAACCTCGACCTGCACTCGATCAACGCGCTCCACGGGAGCAAGATCACCGGCGTCATCAGCCGCTTCTTCCACCTCTACGAGCTGCCCATGTGGCTGGCCGTCGCGGTCGCGCTCGTCCTCGCCGCGGCGAGGCGAGAGCGCACCGTGCTCGTCCTCGCCGCGGCCTCCGCTCTCTGGGTCGTGGTCGAGATCGTCTTCGCCTACCGCGGCTTTTCGGCCGTCGCGCGCTACATGATCGAGCCGGCCGCGGTCCTGGTCTCGATCGCGGGTGCCGGCGTGGGCTGGGTCCTCGCCGGCAGTCCACGATCGCTACGCGTTTCAAGCGCGGTCGGACTGGCCGCGGTGGCGGTCCTGGTGGCGGCGCTCATCCCCGTCGCCGGCGACCGTGTGCGGACGGTGCGCGGCGAGATCAGGGACGCCCACCGCTTCGCCGCCCAGGACGACTCGCTCGAAGCGGTCATCGCCCGCGTCGGCGGCCCCGCGCGCGTGCGCGCGTGCGGCCAGCCTGTCACCGACGTGGGCCATCAGAGCGTGCTGGCCTGGGACATCGGCCTGAACGTGGGGAAGGTCGGCTACAAGCCGGGCAAGGCCATCGCCGGCGGCAAGCCCATCGTCCTCTTCCATTCGCACCAGGACGGATGGCGGGTGCGCCCGATCCACGTGCTCCCGTCCGCGGCCGCGGCGTGCGCGGCCCTCCGGACCGATACTGGCTGACGACCGACGCGAGCCCTAGCGCTCACCGGGCTGCTTGCGCGGGAACTGCGAGACCATCTTGCTCAGGTCGAGCGCGGTCTCGACGATGCGGCCCTGCTCCTTGGCGTGGGCGATCGGGTAGCCTTCGCCGGAGGCGGCGCGCTCGGGGCGCCCGATGTAGCCGAAGTGGATCTGGTCGGGCAGGACCTGGAGCAAGCGCGGCGCCATGTACATGCGGGCGCCCATGTTGCGCGGCTCCTCCTGGACCCACACGATCTCGCGGAGCTTCGGATAGCTGGCCAGGAGGGAGAGGACCTCGCCTTGGGGGAAGGGGTAGAGGAGCTCCATCCGACCGATGGCCACGCCCGGGTTGTCCTTGCGCGCGGCCGAGCCGGCGAGGTCGTAGTAGATCTTGCCCGAGCACAGGACAAGGCGCGTGACGAGCTCGGGGTCAACGCCGGGCTCGGCCAGCACGGGGCGGAACTGTCCGCCGGAGAGCTCGTCGATGCTGCTCTGAGCCTGGGGGAGGCGGAGCAGGCTCTTCGGTGTCATCAGGAACAGCGGCCGCTGCTTGGCGATCCGGGCCTGGCGGCGGATGAGGTGGAAGTACTGGGCCGGGGTCGTGCAGTTGGCGACCCGGATGTTCCCCTCGGCCGCGAGCTGGAGCCAGCGCTCGAGCCGGGCCGATGAGTGCTCGGGGCCGGACCCCTCGTACCCGTGGGGGAGGAGCAGGGTGAGGCGGGAGGTCTGGCCCCACTTGGCCAGGCCCGGGGTGATGAACTGGTCGATGATGACCTCGGCGCTGTTGACGAAGTCGCCGAACTGGGCCTCCCACACGACCAGGGTCTCGGGTCCTTCCTGGGCGTAGCCGTACTCGAACCCGAGGCAGCCCTGCTCGGAGAGCGGCGAGTTGTGGAGCTCCATCGGGGCGAGCGCGCCGGGCAGGTGCTGGATCGGTGAGTGGAGCTGGCCCGTGCGGGCGTCGTGGAGGACGAGGTGGCGCTGGCTGAACGTCCCCCGCTCCGCGTCCTGGCCGGTGAGGCGGATGGGGATCCCCTCGGTCAGGAGCGAGGCGAAAGCGAGGGCCTCGGCGTGGGCCCAGGTGATGCCGCCCTCGGCGCCGACCGCCTCGCGGCGCTGTTCGAGCTGCTTGACGAGCTTGGGGTGGACGGTGAAGCCGTCGGGCACGCTCAGAAGCTCCTCGTTGAGGCTGCGCAGGCGGTTGTCGGAGACGGCGGTCTGGACCTCAGGGGAGGCGGTGCGGTCGAGCTGGTACTCGCCCGTGTGGTGCTCGAGGTTCTTG
This sequence comes from Solirubrobacteraceae bacterium, assembly GCA_034665165.1. Classification (GTDB taxonomy): domain Bacteria; phylum Actinomycetota; class Thermoleophilia; order Solirubrobacterales; family Solirubrobacteraceae; genus Palsa-465. The sequence goes on from JAXDGF010000174.1 coordinate 3,976, forward strand.
GCCGCGGCGATCTGCGCCTTCAGCTTCTCGTGCTCGTCGGAGAGGACCGCCCATACCTCGTCGGTCATGGCCGTGGTCTCCTGCTCGGTGACCACGCCCTGATCGATGAGCTGGCGGGCGTAGAGCTCGCGCACGGGCGGGTGCTTCTTGATCACGGCGTACATCTCGGGCTGGGTGTAGGCGGGCTCGTCGGCCTCGTTGTGTCCGAAGCGGCGGTAGCCGATGAGGTCGATGAGGACGTCGTGGCCGAAGCGCTGACGGAACTCGAAGGCGAGGCGCACAGCGGAGATGCAGGCGGCCACGTTGTCGGCGTTGACGTGGATGATGGGGACGTCGTAGCCCTTGGCCAGGTCCGACGCCCACCGCGTCGAGCGCGCGTCGTCAGGGTCAGTGGTGAACCCGACCTGGTTGTTCTGGATCAGGTGGATCGTCCCTCCGACTGTGTAGCCGTCGAGGCCCTGGAGGTTGAAGGTCTCGGCCACGATGCCCTGGCCCGGGAAGGCGGCGTCGCCGTGGAGGATCACGTTGACGGCGGCGTTGGTATCGCGGTGGGCGTGGGGGCCCTGGCGCGTGGTCTGGGCGGCGCGGGTGGCGCCGGCGGCCACGGGCGCGACGAACTCGAGGTGGCTCGGGTTCGACTCGAGGCGGACGATGACCGATTCGCCGTTGGAGAGCTGGTAGGAGCCCTGGGCGCCGTGGTGGTACTTGACGTCGCCGGTGCCGCCCTGGGGGATGGTGGTGATGGGTTCGAGGGTGGAAGAGCCCTCGAACTCGGCGAAGATGGTGTCGTAGCGGCGACCGAGGTTGTGGGCGAGGACGTTCAGGCGCCCCCGATGGGCCATCCCGATCACGACCTCGCGCGCGCCCGCGCCCGCGGCGAGCTGGATCGTCTCGTCGAGCATGGGCACCGTCATGTCGAGCCCCTCGATCGAGAACTGCTTCTGGCCCAGGTAGGCCTTGTGCATGAAGCGCTCCAGCGCGTCGACCTGGGTCAGGCGCCGCAGGAGCGCCTTCTGCTCCTCGCTCGGCAGCGGGGCGCGGAAGACGCCGGACTCGATCCGCTCGCGCAGCCATAGCCGCTGCTCGTGGGAGGCGATGTGCTCGATCTCGTACGCGATCGGGCCGCAGTAGGTCTCGCGCAGGTGGGGCAGGGCGTCGACCAGGGTCGCGCCCGGCACCCACATGCGCAGGATGTGGGCCGGGATCTGGGCCATCAGCGCGGGCGTGAGGTCGAGTTGCTCGGGGTCGAGCGCGGGGTCGCCCTCGGGCTCGGAGCCGAGCGGGTCGAGGTGGGCGGCGAGGTGGCCGTGGGTGCGGTGCGCCTTGAGCAGCGAGGTGGCGGCCTGGACGGCGCGCAGCAATTCCTCGTCGGGGGGCGCGGCGGCCGGGGCGGCGGGCGCTGGGGCGGCGGCGGCCGGGGCGGTCGCGGCGGCCGCGGAGGTCGTGCTCGCGGCGGCGGCCGCTGCCGCTGCCGCTGCCGCGGCGGGCGCCGGAGGCGCGGGGAGCGCCGGCAGGTCGACGCCGAGGGCGCTGAAGACGCGCTCGTAGAAGCTCTCCTCGCCCTGCAGGTAGGACTCGATGACCTGAAGGAAGCGGCCCGACTCGGCGCCCTGGATGATCCGGTGGTCGTAGGTCGAGGTGATGGTGATGACCTTGTCGGCGCGGATCTTGTGGGCGACGTTCCCGAGGCGGACGGGGTTGGCGATGGAGCCCGTGGCGACGATCGTGCCCTGGCCGGTCATCAGCCGCGGCACCGAGGCGACCGTCCCGATGCCGCCCGGGTTGGTCAGCGAGAGGTTCGCTCCGACGAGGTCGTCGGCGGACAGCGAGTTCGTCCGCGCCTTGTCGATGAGCTCGTCGAAGGCGGCCTTGAACTGATCGAAGGAGCGCCGCCCGGCGTCGCGGATGACCGGCACCATGAGCGTGCGCGAGCCGTCCTTCTTCTCCACGTCGACGGCGATGCCGAGGTTGACGGCGCCGTCGTCGATCCGGTGCGGCTTGCCGTCGAGCTCGGCGAAGTGGTGCGCCATGACCGGCATGTCCTCCTGCGCGGCCAGCGAGATCGCGTAGGCGATCAGGTGCGTGAAGGAGACCTTCTGGCCGGCGGCCTTGAGCTCCTTGCGGCGGGCGTCCATGACCGTGACGGTCAGGGTGCGGAACGACGTCGCGGTCGGGATGGCCCGCGACTCGTCCATGTAGCGCGCGAGCGTCGCGGCGCCGCCCTTGATCGGCTGCGCGCCCGCGGGCTTGGCGGCCGGGGCGGGCTTGGCGCCGTTGACCTTCGCGTCGAGCACGTCGGCCTTCGTGATGCGCCCGCCGGGGCCGCTCCCCTGGACGGCGTTGAGGTCGACGCCCTCGGCGGCGGCCATGCGCGCGGCGACC
>JAXDGF010000175.1:0-5130 GCA_034665165.1 Solirubrobacteraceae bacterium
CCGGCCAGCCAGTCGGTGCGAGGCGAGGCGCCGATGAAGACGAAGCAGGCGTCGACCGTGAGCGTCTCCTCGCCCTCGGGGCCCTGGACGAGCAGACGCCGCAGTCGCCCGTCTTCACCCTCGGCGGCCCTGGCCGAGGTCCGCGCGCGCACCTCGATGTTCGGCAGCGCCGCGATCTGCTCGATCAGATACGTCGACATCGAGCGCTCGAGCGACGGTCCGCGCACGAGCATCGTCACCTTGCCCGCGTAGCCGCTGAAGTAGACGGCGGCCTGACCGGCGGAGTTGGCTCCACCGATCACGACGACGTGCTGGTCGGCGCACGCGCGCGCTTCGGCCGTGGCCGCTCCGTAGTAGATGCCGGCTCCGGTGAACTCGGGGAATCCGGGCGTGTTGAGCTGGCGGTACGACACGCCGGAGGCCACGAGCACCGTGCTCGCGCTGAGCTCACCGCCTCCGCTCATCTCGACCACGCGTCCCGATCCCTCGGCGCGCAAGCCCACCGCCTCTTGGACGGTGAGGAGCTCGGCGCCCAGCCGCCGCGCCTGATCGGTCGCGCGGCGGGCGAGATCGGATCCGCTCAGCCCGGCGGGAAAGCCGAGGTAGTTCTCGATCCGGCTCGATTGACCGGCCTGGCCGCCGGGCGCCTCGCGCTCGACCATGACCGTCTTGAGGCCCTCGGAGGCGCCGTACACCGCCGCCGCCAGGCCCGCCGGGCCGCCCCCGACGACGACGAGGTCGTAGTGGTCGTGGGCGGGGGTGCCCGCCACGCCAAGGCGCTCGGCGAGCTCGAGGATGGTGGGGCGCTCGAGCACCGTCCCGTCCTCGAGCAGAGCGACGGGCAGCCGGTCCGGCGCGACGCCGGCGACCTGCAGGAGCTCGCGTGCCTCGCCGTCGCGCTCGATGTCGAGCCAGCGCGCGGGGACGCGGTTGCGCACGAGGAAGTCGCGCAGGTCGTGCGAGTCCTTGGAGAAGCGATGACCGACGAGACGGACGCCGCCGGCCTCGAGCGCCGCGCCTGACTCCCAGGTCGTGAGCAGGTCCTCGACGACGGGGAAGAGCTGCTCTTCGGGTGGATCCCAGGGCTTGAGAAGGTAGTAGTCGAGGGCGACCTCGTTGATGGCGGCGATCGCGGCCTCGGTGTCGGCATACGCGGTCAGGAGCACGCGCTTGGCGTCGGGGACGAGCTTGCGCGCCTGCACCAGGTACTCGGTGCCCGGCATCCCCGGCATGCGCTGGTCGGCGATCAGCATCGCCACGTGGTCCCCTCGCGTGCGCAGCTCGCGCAGGACCTCGAGCGCCTCGGCTCCCGAGCTCGAGCGGAGGATCCGGTAGCGCTCGCCGAAGCCGCGCCGCAGATCGCGGGCCACCGCGGCCAGGACCGCGGGCTCGTCGTCGACGACCATGATGGCCGGACGCCGCTGCCCGGCCTCAGCGTCGGGGGCCGGCATCTCCGCTTGCACGCTCGTCATGAGACGAGCGTAGTACGCCCGCACCCTGGTTGGGAACGGAGTAGGTTCGTGCCCGTGTCAGGCCCAACCCGGTTCGGTATCTCGGTCGTGCCGGCGACCGAGCGGCTCGACGGCATCCGCGCGCTCGTGCGAGCCGCCGACGACGCCGCCCTCGATCTCGTCGGCGTCCAGGACCATCCCTATCAGCGGCGCTTTCTTGACACGTGGTCGTTGATCCCGGTGCTCTTGGCCGACACGCGCCGGGTGACGTGCTTCACCGATGTGGCGAATCTGCCGCTGCGCGCCCCGGCCATGCTGGCCAAGGCCGCGGCGTCACTCGACGTGCTCAGCGCGGGCCGGTTCGAGCTCGGGCTGGGCGCCGGCGGCTTCCCCGACCAGATCGCGGCCTATGGCGGCCCGTGGCGAGCTCCGGGCGAGTCGGTCGAGGCGCTCGAGGAGGCGATTGACGTCATCCGGCTGATGTGGTCAGAGGAGCGCTCGGTGGTCTTCGAGGGCGACCACTACCGGCTCGCGGGCGCCCATCCGGGCCCTCGCCCCGCGCACGCGATCGGGATCTGGCTGGGCGCCTTCAAGCCCCGCATGCTCCGGCTCGTCGGCCGCAAGGCCGATGGCTGGCTCCCTTCGCTCGGTGTCTTGGACCGCGAGGAGCTTCGAGCCGGCAACGCGCTCATCGACGCCGCCGCCGAGCGCGCCGGACGTGACCCACGGTCAATCCGGCGCATCCTCAATCTCCAGGGACTGATCGGCGATGGGCACGCACCGCCCCGGTCCGAGCTCCCGGTTGGCTACCTGGCCGGGGAGCCGCTCGCGGGCTCGGCCTCGTGGTGGGTCGAGACCTTGGCGGGGTTCGTGGAGGATGGGTTCGACACGCTTGTGTTCTGGCCCGTCGACCCGGTCGTGGACCAGGTCGAGCTCCTCGCCCGCGACGTCGTCCCTCACCTGCGCTGATCACACGCGCCGGTAGCGCAGGTAAACGACGCGATCGCCGAACGTCCGCGACTCGAGGAGCTCGAGGTTGACCTGCTCGCTCACGGGCGGGAAGTACCCGGTGCCGCCGCCGACGAGGACGGGGTTGAGGAAGAGCCGGTACTCGTCGATGAGCCCGAGCTCGGTGGCGGTCGCGGCGAGGCCGGCGCCCCCCACGGCGATGTCCGGGCCCGGCTCCCGCTTCAGTCTTGCCACCTCCTCGCCGAGGGTGCCGTGCGCCAGCCGCGCGTTGCCCTCGACGCGCTCGAGCGAGTTCGAGAACACAATCTTCGGCAGCGCCCTCCAGATACGCGCGAACTCGACTGTGACCTCCGACTCCGACGCGTCCGGCTCCGGGGTCTCCCAGTAGAGCATCGTCTCGTACAGCCGGCGGCCGAGCAGGTGAGCGCCCAGCTCCCGCGTCTGCTCGTTATGGAACCGGTGCAGCTCCTCGTCGGGCGCCGACCAGTCGATGTCGCCACCGGGGCTTGCGATGAAGCCGTCCAGCGATGGCGACATCGAGTAGATCAGCTTGCGCGTCACTCCTCCCACGGTCTGGAACGGTATCTCGCGCGAGGCGTTCAGGCGACGGCGTGCAAAATCTTCGCGCCTGAGCGCGCGAGCCAATCCGCGATCCCGTCCGCGGGCAGCGGGCGGCTCAGGTAGTAGCCCTGGGCCTGGTCGCAGCCGAACTCGGCCAGGCGCTCGAGGGTTTGCTCATCCTCGACCCCTTCGGCGACCACAGTCAAGCCGAGGTCGTGAGCGAGGTTGATGGTAGAGCGGACGATGATCAGGTCGGTCTGGTCTTCCAGCATCCTGGAGACGAACGAGCGATCGATCTTGAGCTGGTGGATCGGAAGGCGCTTGAGGTTGGCCAGAGACGAGTGCCCCGTGCCGAAGTCGTCGACCGAGAGGCGGATACCCAGGGCATCAAGCCGGCTCAGGTTCGCCAGCGCGCGGTCCGGATCGGACATGATCATGCTCTCGGTGATCTCGAGCCTGAGCGCGTCGGCAGGCAGGCCATGGGTGGAGAGCATCCGCTCGATGTCGCGAGGCAGGTCGCGATCGAGCAGATTGCGTACGGACAGGTTGACCGCTACCGAGAGGTTGCTCCGCTCCTGGCGCCAGGCCGAGCATTGCTCAATCGAGCGCTCGAGCACATAACGCGTGAGCGGCCCGATCAGATTCGTCTGCTCGACGACGGGAATGAAGGCGGCGGGAGGGAGCAGACCGAGCTCAGGATGCTGCCAGCGCACCAGCGCTTCCGTGCCCGCTACGCGGAGGTCGTCTAGATGCACCTTGGGTTGGTAATGGACGACGAGCTCAGACTCGGCGATCGCGCGGCGCACGTCGCTCATCAGGCCGAGCCGGCGCACGGAGTGATGGTCGAGCTGGGGGGCGTAGAGCTTGAATCCGGTCTGCGCCTCCTTGGCGGCGTACATGGCGACATCGGCGCGGCGCAGAAGCTCGTTGGCGCTGTCGCCGTCGAACGGATAGCGCGCGATTCCGACGCTCGCGCCGATATCGAGCGACGCCTCGTCGATGGCGAAGGGCTGCTCGACGCACGCGACCAGCTCGGTGGCGAGGGTCTCCAGCGTGCGCACGGCCGGTTCGCGCACCTCCGAGAGGACGACGAACTCGTCGCCGCCGAGGCGGGCCACGAGGCCAGAAGCGCCGACGTGGTCCGCGAGCCGGTCTCCCATCCGGGCGAGGAGGGCATCGCCGTAGTGGTGGCCGAGCGTGTCGTTGATCTCCTTGAAACGGTCGAGGTCGATGAGGAGCACGGCGAACGGTTTGGCTTCGGGATCCTCCGCTTCGAGCCTTTGGGCGATTCGCGCACGGAAATGGGCGCGATTCGCCAGCCCGGTGAGGTCGTCGGTCGTCGCCAACCGCTGCAGCTCGTCGCTGCGGCGCTTGGACACGAGGAGCTCGCCGACGAGATACTGAAACACGATCAGTACGAGCCCGAACATGGCGAGACCGACGGTGCCGACCTTCACATCGACGTACACGGCGACCGATGTCAACAGCGCGGAGAAGAGCTCCCCCGACATGATCGGCGCAAGGGCCTCGTGCATCCTCTCGTCAAGCGAGGAGCCGTCGAGGTAACACTGGTAACCGACGACGAGGAGGAAGTTGAGCACCATCGCGAGAATGAACGCGGCAAAGACAAGCAAGTAATACGCGACACTCACCGGCCCGAGATCCGCAAGCTGAACCGTCGCGTGGAAGAAGACGCTGCCCACGACGGGGAACCACACGAAGGTCACGAGGTTGTTGCGCAGGTAGTGCGGGGCTTCGCGCCAGCGCAGCCATCCCGCCGCGATTGACACAACGCCCACGAGCGCGGCGGGACCGCTGCCGAGCAGCACGGCCGCGAGCATGATCCCGAGGAAGCTTCCCGACACCTTGAGCTTGGGCGAGAAAGCTTCCACGCTGGTGAGATCACCGATGACGGTGAAGACGACGATCACCGTCAGGGGCCAGACACTCCAGCGGTCAGAACCGGCGGTGAGAACGATGAGTGTGATCGCCGAGGCGAGGGCGAGCCCGTGCGCAACCGCGACCGCCCGGCCAGGCTGCCGGCCGCCCTGCTCACCGATGTCGAGGTTTGCCGAGTTCGGCACCTACCTAATATCGACTGCTGGGCTCGAGGGTGCGACCGTAGTCATCCCGCATGACCAGTCAGCAG
>JAXDGF010000176.1:0-23061 GCA_034665165.1 Solirubrobacteraceae bacterium
CAGGCGCACGAAGATGCGCTCGATCTCCTCGTCGATCGTCGCGGTAAGGAGCGAGAGCGCCTCGTTGCTCGGCTCCTCGGGGACGAAGGCGGGGTCATTCGAGTCCGAGGCGAGGACCGAGTGCATCTCGGCGGTCACGGTTCCGAGGCTTCCGAGCCGCTCGAGCAGCCCCTCGGGGTCGGTGGCGATCTGCTCGAGCGCCATCTCCCAGCCGTCGGTCGCGTCGGGGAGGAACTCCTGAGCGATCCCGAGGGTGGCGGCGAACGACCTACCGTCGTACTCGTACCAGCCCCGCAGCGGGGCGATGTTGGGAAATTCCCGCGCGGTCAGGAAGCGCAGCAGCTCGAGCTCGGGGTTGATGCCCGGCTCGAGCCGGCGGAAGACCTTGAGCACGAGCTCTGAGCCGAACACGAGCGAGGAGTTCGACTGCTCGACGCCCACCGAGCGAACGTCAACGTCTTCGGCCACGGCGAGGGGCCCGTCCGCCCGCCGGAATCGCAGGCAGCCCTCGGCCGTCTCGAGGTCCTCGCCGGCATCGATCCGGCGCAGGAGCTGGCGGGCGTGCTCGGGGTCGGCGAGGGCGTCGTACACGCCCCATCCCTCGACCACCGCGATCGCCTCGTCGTCGGGGGCGTCACCATCGTGGCGGAAGCCGAGCGGGAGCTGGTAGAGCTCGTGCTGACCGGTGGCGAAGACGGCCTGGACGAGCGCGAGCAGGAGCATCGGCGCCTCGGAGAGGACAACGCTTTCGTCGATCTCGATCGAGGATACGCGGCGCGACTTGGACGCGTACCAGCGCTGGGTCTCGATCCACTCCTTGAGCGCGTCGATGTCGAGGAAGTGCCTGAGCTCGCTGGCCGGAGTCTGGACGTTGTCAGTCACGGCGCGGCTCCTCCTCGTTCTCGGCCACGAGCTGGAACCAGAAGAAGCCACGCGGCGCCAGCGTCAATAGATAAGGCAAGCTCCCGATGCGGGGGAAGCGCGAGCGGCCGAACATCTCGACCGGGTGACGGCCTTGGTAGGCGGAGAGGTCGAGCTCGACCGCCTGGGCCGAGCGCGCCACGTTATGGACGCACAGGATCACGTCGGACTCGAAGCGACGGATGTGGGCGAAGATCCGCGAGTTCGAGGTGTGGATCGGCTCGTAGCTCCCGAAGCCGAAGACCGGATGCTCCTTGCGCAGCTCGATGAAGCGGTGCACCCAGCGCAGCAGAGAGCTCGGCGAGCGGAGCTGGGCCTCGACATTGACGGCCTGATAACCGAAGACCGGATCCATGAGCGGGGGCGCATAGAGCTGCGCGAAATCGGCGCTCGAGAAGCCTCCGTTACGATCGCCGGTCCACTGCATCGGGGTGCGGACACCGTCGCGGTCGCCGAGGAAGACGTTGTCGCCCATCCCGATCTCGTCGCCGTAGTAGAGGACGGGAGAACCCGGGAGCGAGAACAGGATCGCGGTCATGAGCTGGATCTCGTCGCGGCCGTTGTCGAGCAGGGGCGCGAGGCGGCGCTTGATCCCGACGTTGAGCTTCATGCGCGGGTCCTTGGCGTACTCGGCGTACATGTAGTCGCGCTCCTCGTCGGTGACCATCTCGAGCGTGAGCTCGTCGTGGTTGCGCAGGAACAGCCCCCACTGGCACGTGTCCGGGATCGCCGGGGTCTGAGCCAGGACCTCGTAGATGGGGACCGCCTCTTCGCGCCTGACGGCCATGAACATCCGCGGCATGACGGGGAAGTGGAAGGCCATCTGACATTCGTCCGCGCGGCCGAAGTACTCGACGACGTCCGACGGCCACTGGTTCGCCTCGGCGAGCAGGACCCGGTCGGGGTAGTTCTCGTCGATCTCGCGCCGGATGCGCTTGAGGTACTGGTGGGTCTCGGGCAGGTTCTCGCAGTTGGTGCCCTCGCGCTCGAACAGGTACGGCACGGCGTCGAGGCGCAGGCCGTCGAGGCCGAGGTCGAGCCAGAACCGGAGCACGTCGAGCATCGCTTCCTGGACCTCGGGGTTGTCGTAGTTGAGGTCGGGCTGGTGGGAGAAGAACCGATGCCAGTAATACGCCCCGGCGACGGGGTCATAGCTCCAGTTCGAGGTCTCGGTGTCGACGAAGATGATCCGCGCCTCCGAGTACGGCTCGTCCGTCGGCGACCACACGTACCAGTCCCGCTTGGGCGAATCCGGACTGGAGCGCGACTCCTGGAACCACGGATGGTCGCTCGAGGTGTGGTTCATGACGAGATCGGCGATCACGCGGATCTTCCGGGCATGGGCGGCATCGATGAACTCGCGCACGTCCTCGACCGTGCCGTAGTCGGGGTGCACGCCTGTGAAGTCCGAGATGTCGTAGCCGCCGTCACGCAAGGGCGACGGGTAGAAAGGCAGGAGCCAGATGCAGTCGACCCCCAGCCACTGCACGTAGTCGAGCTTCTCGGTCAGCCCGCGGAAGTCCCCGAGGCCGTCACCGCCCGAGTCATTGAACCCGCGGATGTGGATCTCGTAGAACACCGCCCGCTTGAACCACAGCGGATCGGACTCGAACCACTGGTGGCTGATCGCCCCCGCGCCGTCGGGCTCGGGATCGGGGAGCTGCGGCGTCGTGCGCCGGGGAACGACCAGGTGCGTGAGCGTGGGAGGTCCGACCACTACAGGGTCTCAACCAGGTTGACGTGGGCCTGGCGCACGCCGGGCTCGAGGCGCACGTAGTTCGGACCGATCCGCCACTTAAAGCGCTCGCCGGTGAGGAGGTCGCGCACGGTGAAGATCGGCGGCAGGCCGAGCTCGGCTCCGATCACCGCGAGCCCTTCCTGCGCCGTATGTGGATCGATATTGACCACCGTTATCACTGTATTTCCCCGCGACTGCTTCGCATAAGCAATTAGCGCTTCGTTCGCCGTTTCCAGAAACGTCACGTTCGAGAGCTCCTGGAGCGCCGGATTGGCGCGTCGCGCGCGGTTCAGGGTGCCGATGAGCGGGAGCAGCGGCCCGTCGAGCGTGCGCTCCTTGACCTCGAACTTCTCCGAGTGTAGGTACTCCTCCGAGCCTTCCCGCAACGGCGTGTTCTCGAACTTCTCGTACCCCGAGTAGAGGCCGTAGCTCGGGCTCAAGGTGGCGGCAAGGACGAGGCGCGCCTCGAAGGCGGGAGGCCCGCCGTGCTGGAGGTACGCGTGGAGGATGTCCGGGGTGTTGACGAAGAAGTTGGGGCGGAAGTACTCCTGCTCGCCCGAGAACGCGAGCTCGGAGACGTACTCGATCAGCTCCCAGCGGGCGTTCTTCCACGTGAAGTAGGTGTAGGACTGGCTGAAGCCGATCTTGGCCAGGTGGCGCATGACCGCACGGCGGGTGAAGGCCTCGGCCAGGAAGACGATGTCGGGATCGCGCTGGTGGACCTCCTCGATCAGCCAGTGCCAGAACGGGAACGGCTTCGTGTGCGGGTTGTCGACGCGGAACACCTTGACCCCGAGCTCGATCCACTGGAGCATGATCTCGAGCAGCGCCTGCCAGAGCGCGGGCCAGTCCGGGGTGTCCCAGTTGACGTTGTAGATGTCCTGGTAGCGCTTGGGGGGATTCTCGGCGTACTTGAGCGTCCCGTCCGGGCGGCGGTGGAACCACTCGGGGTGCTCGCGCAGCCAGGGATGATCGGCCGAGCACTGGATCGCCAAGTCGAGCGCGATGTCCATGCCCAGCTCGCTCGCGGCCTCGGTCAGCGCGCGCACGTCCTCGAGCGTCCCGAGCTCGGGATGAACGGCCTCGTGACCGCCCGCGGGCGAGCCGATCGCCCACGGCGATCCCGGGTCCCCCGGCGCGGCCGTGAGGGAGTTGTCGCGCCCCTTGCGGTTGGTCAGCCCGATCGGGTGAATCGGCGGCAGGTAGACGACGTCGAAGCCGAGCTCGGCCAGCGCGGGGAGCACCTTGCGCACCCCCTCGAGCCCACCCCACGAACGCGGGAAGAGCTCATACCAGGCGCCGAAGCGGGCCCTGATCCGGTCGACATCGATCGTCAGCGGCTCCTCGAGCGTCACGAATCCCTGGCGCTCCTGGGCGCGCTCGACGGCCTCGAAGAGCTCGGGGCCGAGGACGACGTCGTGCTTGACCGCCTCCGGGGCCGACTCGTCCTCGAGCGTGCCCAGCGCGTGGTCGATCAGGAGCCGGTCCGCCTTCGAGGTCGCACGCTCGGCCGCGGCGCGGAGGAGCACCGCGCCCTCGGAGAGCTCGCCGGTGAGATCATGCTGCCCGGCCGCCAGCTTGCGCTCGAGATCGTCGCGCCAGGTCCCGAAGACGTCGGTCCAGGCGTCGATCGCATACTGCCAGCGGCCCTGGGCGTCGACGACGAAGCTCCCGCCCCAGCGCACGCCGCCGAGGTGGTCGTCGATCGGCTTCAGCTCCGCTTCGCGCCAGCGCCGCTGACCGGGGCCGCGGTAGCGGACGATCGCCCGCAGCTTGTCGTGGCCGTCGCGGAAGACGTCGGCCGCGACGCTGACGACGTCGTCGACGCAGCGCTTGGCCGGGAACGCCCCGTCGACGCTCGGAGCCGGATACTGGATGACGATCCGCGTCGTCGGCTGGTCGCGGGCGGGCCGGGGCACCTTTGGAAGGTATCCGGTCACCCCCATTCGCTAAACCACCTTTTGTGACCGACCTTGCCCGCTCGAGCGGCGTCCAGCTCCACATCACCTCGCTGCCCGGCGGTCGCCTGGGCCGCCCGGCCTACCGCTTCGTCGACTGGCTGGCGGCCGCCGGCCAGTCCTGGTGGCAGGTTCTGCCCCTCGGACCCCCCGACCGCCACCGCTCCCCCTATAAGGCGCGCTCCGCCTTCGCGGCCTGGCCGGGCCTGCTCGCCGATCCCCGCGCGCCGGTCACCGCGGCGGAGATCGCCGGCTTCCGGGAGCGTCAGTCGTACTGGATCGCGGACTGGGAGCGCTTCGCGGCTCGCGGCGCGGTCGCCGACCAGGTCCGCTTCGAGCGCGAATGGTCGGCGCTGCGCTCCTACGCCGCCGAGCGCGGGGTCCGGATCCTCGGCGACGTCGCGATCTACGTCGCCGCCGACAGCGCCGACCATCGCGCCCACCCCGAGCTCTTCCAGCACGGGCACGTGGCCGGGGCGCCGCCCGACTCCTTCTCGAAGACCGGTCAGCTGTGGGGCAACCCCCTCTACGACTGGCCCGCGCTCCAGCGCCGGCGCTACCGCTGGTGGGTCGAGCGCCTGCGGCGCACGCTCGAGCTCTTCGACCTGGCCCGGATCGACCACTTCCGCGGCTTTGTCGCCTACTGGGCCGTGCCCGCGGGGGCGCCGACTGCCGAGTCGGGCTCATGGCACCGTGGCCCGGGGCGGGCGCTCTTCGACGCTGTCGAGGGGGCGCTCGGGCCCTTCGAGCTCGGTCCGCCCTTCGTCGCGGAGGACCTCGGCGTCATCACTCCGGCCGTTGAGCGCCTGCGCGACTCGCTCGGGCTCCCCGGCATGCTCGTGCTCCAGTTCGGCTTCGATCCTGGCGATCCCGGCAACCCGCACGACCCCGGCAACCACGTCGCGAACCGGCTTGTCTACACGGGCACTCACGACACCGACACCGCCCGGGGCTGGTACGAGTCGCTCGCGCCCGAGCGCCGAGCACTGGTGGACCAGACCCTCGCCCGGCTCGGCGTGGCCGAGCGCCAGCCCTGGTGGGGGCTGATCCGGCTGGCCCTGCACTCGCCCGCGTACGTGGCGATGATGCAGGCCCAGGACGTCCTCGGGCTCGGGAGTGCGGCCCGGATGAACGACCCCGCCCGCGCGGGCGGGAGCTGGCGCTGGCAGCTGGGCGAGCGCGCCCTTACCCCCGCGCTTGCCCGCCGCCTGCGCGAAGCGACGCAAGCCGCCGGGCGGCTGCCTGGGTGATCGGCCGGCCTCCATACTTCGCGCTCCGGTACGCGTAAACGAGTTCGCCGCGCATCCGCCCCCACCGCGTGGTCTGGTAGTTGATCAGCGCCGTGGGGAGGATCGCGGCCGGGAGCCCGTCGCCCGCGAGCATGGCCAGCGCGCGCTCGGCGATCGCGACCTGGCCGAGCGCGGTCGGGTGGACCTGATCGGCCATGATCAACCCTCGGGAGTTCGACCGCCGCAGGTCGACGACGAGGACGCCACGCTCGCGGGCGGCAGTCTCGATGGCGGCGTTGAGATCGTGGACCTTCGCTCCTACGCGCGGGCGGCCGAGGTCGAGGGGAGCGGTCATCGTCAGGGTCCGCCGGCAGCGTGCGGCGAGGAAGTCGAGCGCGACCGCGTAGTCGCGCGCGAAGGCGGCGGCGTCGAAGTCGGGGCGGCGGACGTCGTTGACGCCGATGTAGAGACAGCCGAGGTCGTAGCGGGCGTCCGGATGCGCGGTGAGCGACTGGAACGCGGGGATCTGCCACTCGACGACGTGACGGACGTCGGCGCCGTCGACGGCATACCCCGTGTAGGGCAGCCCGAGTGCGCGGGCGACCCACAGGGCCCACGACTGCAGCGCGACCCCCCATTGCAGCTCGCCCCCGCCGTTCGTGATCGAGTCACCGAAGGCGAGCACGCCCAGCAGTCGGTCGGGGCCTGTACTGGTCACGGTGGGGAGGTTAAAGCGCCAACCACCGGGCTCGCGCGTCGCGACGCAACCGATTTCGTTAATAATCGCGCGCTTGGGAGAGAGAATGACGATCCTTCGCGACGGCGCCGCCGACGTCCAGCGAGCCGCCGCCGACCTCGCGCGGCGCCTGCCCGCGCCTTTGGCACCCTTCGCCAGGCTCGCCTACAACTATCGGTGGTCGTGGGCGCCGGGCGGCCCCGAGCTCTTTCGCGCCATCGACCCCGCTCGCTTCGAGGCGGTCAGTCAGAACCCCGTGCGCCTGCTCCAGGAGACGTCGGCCGCCACGCTGGCGCGCGTCGCGGGCGACAGCGCCCTGATCGAACGCGCCACACAGCTCGAGGCCCGGATCGTCGCCGAGCTCGAGCGCCCTCCCGTGCCGGGACCGGTGGATCTCGATCACCCGATCGCCTTCTTCTGTGCCGAGTACGGCGTCCACGTGTCGCTGCCGGTCTACGCCGGCGGCCTCGGCGCCCTAGCCGGCGACCTCGTCAAGCAGGCGTCCGACAGCGCGGCGCCCTTCGTCGCCGTCGGCCTCATGTATCGCCAGGGCTACTTCCGCCAGCGCATCGACGCGTCGGGCTGGCAGCACGAGTACTGGATCGACACCGACCCCGAGCGACTCCCGGCCGCGCTTGTCACCGGCGAGGACGGCCGCCCGGTCAACGTGATCGTCCCGTTCGATGAGCGCGAGCTCGTCGCGCACGTGTGGCGGGTCGACGTCGGCCGGGTACCCCTCCTGCTCCTCGACACCGACAACGAGGAGAACGAGGCCGTCGACCGCTGGGTGACGGCCCGGCTCTACGTGTCCGACCCGGGCATGCGGCTCGCCCAGTACGTGCTCCTCGGGGTCGGAGGCGTGCGCGCCCTGCGCGCGGTCGGCATCGAGCCCGGCCTCATCCACCTCAACGAAGGGCACGCGGCGCTCGCCCCCCTCGAGCTCGCCCGCCCCGAGGTCGAGGCCGGCGTGCCCCTGGCCCAGGCCCTCGAGGCCGCCCGCGCCCGGACCGTGTTCACGACCCACACGCCGGTTCCCGCCGGTAACGACTCCTATCCGCGCGAGCAGGCCGTGGCCGCCCTCCAGGGCCTGGCGCGCGAGCTCGGAGTCGCGCCCGAGGAGCTCATCGCCCTTGGTGCCACCCACCCCGATGAGGGCGCCGAGTGGTTCGGCGTGACCCAGGCGGCGCTCCACCTGAGCCGCGCCGCCAACGGTGTCAGCGAGCGTCACGGCAGGGTGGCCCGCGCGATGTGGAACGACGTCTGGCGCGGGCGGGCAGTGGACGACGTGCCGATCGGCCACGTCACCAACGGCGTGCACATTCCGACCTGGATCGGCGCGCCCATGCGCGAGCTCCTCGACCGCCACCTGGGTGAGGACTGGTGCCGGCGCGCCGAGGATCCCGCTGTCTGGGCCGGCATCGACACCATCCCCGACGCCGAGCTGTGGGCCACGCGCCAGCGCCAGCGCACGGATCTCGTCGCCTTCGTGCGAGCCCGGAGCGTCGCCGACCGCCTGGCCCGGAGTGACCTGCCCGAGTACGTCGAGGCGGCGGCTCGCTGCTTCGACCCCGATGTGCTCACGATCGGCTTCGCGCGCCGCGTCGCCACCTACAAGCGGCTCGACCTCCTCATCCGCGATCCGGAGTGGACGCTCGCCCTCCTGGGAGGCGATCAGCCCGTACAGGTCGTGCTTGCGGGCAAGGCCCACCCCCGCGACGATGAGGCCAAGGGCATCGTCAAGCGCCTCTTCGGCCTCAAGCACGCCCGAATCATCGGCGAGCGCGTGGTCTTCCTCGACGACTACGACCTTGGCTCTGCGGCCTGGCTCGTCCGCGGCTGCGACCTGTGGCTCAATCTCCCCCGTCCCCCGCTCGAGGCGAGCGGGACGAGCGGAATGAAGTCCGCCGTCAACGGCGGCCTGCAGTTGAGCGTGCTCGACGGCTGGTGGGCAGAGGCCTACGACGGCTCGGGCGGGTGGTCTATCGGCGGCGAGCCGCGCGAGGATCACGCGGCCCAGGACGCCGACGACGCTGCCGAACTGCACCGGATTCTGGGTAATGAGGTACTTCCCGGTTTCTACGAGCGCGACGAGGACGGCATGCCCCGCGCGTGGCTGACCCGCATGCGCGCCTCGCTGCGCACGCTCGCTCCCCGCTTCAACGCGGAGCGTATGCTTTCTGAGTACCTGAAGGGGCCGTATCAGCCCGGCCGATAGGGTGGGAGGGGACGCTACGTCGGTGCAGGACCGGGCCAGCCCGGTCGCATATAAGCAGCGTTCATCGTTAGGTTCTGCCGTGATCGAGTCGCGAGAGATAACGCTCCACGGGCACCGTGTGAGCTACCAGATCGGAGGCAAGGGTCCGGTGATCGTGCTCGTGCACGGCATCGCTGGGACCTCGGGGGCGTGGCGTGAGGTGTTGCCGTGGCTCGCGGAGCGCTTCACCGTCGTCGCTCCCGATCTCCTCGGGCACGGCCAGTCGGCGAAGCCCCGCGGCGACTACTCGCTCGGCGCCTACGCGAGCGGGATCAGGGACCTGATGGTCGCCCTCGGCCACGACCGGGCGACGTTCGTCGGGCACTCGCTCGGCGGCGGAGTCGCGATGCAGCTCGCCTACCAGTTTCCCGAGCGCTTGGAGCGGCTCGTGCTCGTCTCGAGCGGTGGCCTCGGGCGCGAGGTCCACTTCCTCCTTCGCGCCGCCTCCCTCCCCGGGGCCGAGTACGTCCTCCCCGTCCTCGTCCAGCCCGCGTTCCTGCGCGCGGGGGCGGCAATCGGCGCGTTCATGAGCCGGATCGGGCTCGAGCCCGGACCCGACCTGGCGGAGTTCGGCCGCGGCTACGGATCGCTCGGAGACCTCGAGACGAGGCAGGCCTTCATCCAGACGCTCCGGGCCGTGATCGAGCCCGGAGGGCAACGCGTGAGTGCGCGCGACCGCCTCTACCTCGCCGCCGAGGTGCCGACCCTGATCATCTGGGGCGCGCACGACCGCATCATCCCCCCCGAGCACGGCCGGCGGGCGCACCGCGAGGTACCCGGAAGCTACTTCCTCGAGATCCCCGAGGCCGGGCACTTCCCCCAGCTCGACCGCCCGCGCGAGTTGGCCCAGGCGATCGTGACCTTCGTCGACTCGACCAAGCCGGCCAAGGCCAAGCCCGAGCGCATGCGGGCACGGCTGCTCGAGGGACCCGACCGCTACCCGGCGGCGCGAGCGGCGGCCGGAGGTGGCGCGCAGGGCTGACGGGCGGCACGGACCCGTAGCATCGTTCGCTGTGGACGCGTCGCTCAACCCCGCCCTGGCCGAGGCCCGCTTCTGCCCCCGGTGTGGGCAGCCGGCCGACGTCGACTTTCCGCGTTCGATTGCGTGCACGCACTGCGGCTACTCCGCGTACTTCAACCCCAAGCCCGTCGCCGCCGCCATCCCCATCGACGACGAGGGTCGCGTCATCCTCCTGCGCCGCGGGTTCGAACCCGGCCAGGGTCGCTGGACCTTTCCAGGCGGCTTCGTCGACCTCGGCGAGTCCGTCGAGGAGGCCGCTCGCCGTGAGACCGACGAGGAGCTCGGGATCGCAATCGAGCTCGGTCGCCTCGTCGGCGTCTACTCGCGCGCCGACGAGCGCGTCGTCCTCATCGTCTTCCTGGCCCGCGCCCTCGGCCCGCCCCATACGACCCCGGAAGCGACCGAGGTGCGGCCCTTCGCGCAGGCCGAGCTCCCGTGGGAGGAGCTCGCGTTCTGGTCGACCGAGCAGGCGCTGCGCGATGCATTCACAGCGTGACGGGCGGCAGGAGACCGCCCTCGATACCGACAAGGAGCGACATGCGTTACCGCACACTTGGCAGCTCGGACCTAGAGGTCTCGGAGATCTCGCTCGGATCTTGGCTCACCTACTCGGGCGGGGTCGAGGCCGAGCAGACGCGCGCCTGCACCGAGGCGGCCTTCAACTCCGGCATCAACTTCTTCGACACGGCCAACGTCTACGGCCGGGGAGCGGCCGAGGCGGCGTGGGGCGAGATCCTCGCCGACCACCCGCGGGACTCCTACGTGCTCGCGACGAAGGTCTGGGGCCAGATGTCCGATGATCCCGCCGACCGCGGCCTCTCCGCCCCCCAGATCGCCAAGCAGATCGACGCCTCGCTCGCGCGGCTGCGCACCGACCACGTCGACCTCTATCAGGCCCACCGCTTCGACTCCGACACCCCGATCGAGGAGACGATCGAGGCCCTCCAGCAGGTGGTCGCCGACGGCAAGGCGCGCTATCTCGGCTTCAGCGAGTGGACCCCAGAGCAGGTCCAGGCCGCGATCGACATCGCCGGCCCGGACCTCTTCGTCTCCTCCCAGCCGCAGTACTCGATGCTCTGGCGTGCCCCCGAAGCCGAGATCTTTTCGCTCGCCGCGGCGAACGGGATCTCTCAGATCGTCTGGTCGCCGCTCGCCCAGGGCCTGCTCACCGGGAAGTACAAGCCCGGCGAGCCGCCCCCGAGCGATTCGCGCGCCGCCAGCGACGCGATGAACTTCGCCATGGGCATGGTGATGAAGGACGAAGCTCTCGAGGCGGTCCAGCGCCTCGTCCCGATCGCCGAAGGCGCTGGTCTCACCCTGCCCGAGATGGCCCTGGCCTGGGTCCTGCGCGGTCCCGAAGTGGCCTCTGCCATCACGGGCGCCTCGCGTCCCGGGCAGGTGCGCGAGAACGCCGCCGCGTCGGGGATCGAGCTCTCCGCCGACGTCCTCGAAGCGGTCGACGAAGCGCTCGGCGATACGCCCGTCACGGGCCGGACCCTGGGCCCGCTCGTCACCGAGGGCATCACGCACCGGGCCTGAGGGCGCGTCACAGCGCGCGGAGAAGCGCCGTCGTCGCGGCAGCGCTGATCACGCACCACGCGATCGACCCCGTCCGGCGCATGACCAGCGCGGAGACGAGCACTCCGACCGTCGGCGCGCCCACCTCGAGGCGGTTGCCGTTGGCCAGGGTGTGGGTGACGACCAGGGCGGCGAGGAGAGCCGGAGCCATGAGCGCGACGATCGACGAGAACCACGACGGCAGCGGGCGGCCGCCGAGCGCGACCGGGCCGGCCGCCTTGATCGCAAAGGTGATGACGGCGCACCCCGCGACGAGACCCCACGCCGTGCTCATGCCGGCGGGGCGCTCCGCAGACCCAAGAGGGCGGCGACGCTCGCCGCCAAGATCGGAACGCCCGCGGGTGTGAACGGAGTGAGCGCCAGCGCGATCGCGGCGCCCGCGATGGCGACCCGGCGACTGCGCGGGTGACGCGCTTCGGCCATCAGCAGAGCGAGGAAGAAGGCGGGGAACACGGCGTCGAGGCCGAAGCGATCGGTGTTGCCGATCACGCCGCGCCCGAGGACGCCGATGACGGTGCCGAGGGCCCACGTAAGGTACTGGGGCGCGGTGGCTCCGAACAGGAAGTACCGGTCAAAGGAGCCGTCCCGGCGCAGGGCCATCGCCCACGAAGCGTCCACCACCGCTTGACCTTGGGTGGCGCGGCGCAGGACCCCTCCGGGAAGCGACGGCGCGAGCGCGATCCCCATGGCGAGAAAGCGGCTGTTCATGAGCGCGGCCGCCACGAGCGCCGCGGCGAGTGAGCCGCCGGCGCCGATGATGGCCACGGCCGCGAACTGGGCCGAGCCCGCGAACACGACGACCGACATCACGATCGCGGCCAGGTCAGAGAGGCCGGCCTGGCTTGCGACAACGCCGAACGAGGCCGACAGCAGCCCGCCGGCGAGCGCGAAGGGGAGGCCGGCACGGACGCCCGCGCGGAACCGCTCGCGAGGCGCACCGGCCTCCGTACCGCTGTCTAACCCGTCGTCTCGCACCGCCGCTTCCAGCGTACGACGCCGCGCGCCGGGGGCGGCGCGCCGCGGTGGTGGTATCTCCCGCGTGCGGATCGCGCGATCTCGATCTCGAGCCTCAAGGTGTCGCTGCTCGGGCCTGCGTGGCCGCGCGTCGCGCCGGCACCTTCCCGCGCTACCTCGCGACCAGTTCGTCGTTGCGTCAGAACGGTCGCGGCGACCCACGCCGCGTTCCGGATCCGGCCCGCTATCACGAGCTCGACGACCAGCACCCTGACGTTTCGCACGAAATCGGCTGTGCGCTCGGGGGCGATTTCGCCGGGGGGGGCTGCTTTTGAGCCGCTATATGCGGCTTAAAAGCGACCACGTCAGGCGCGACCAGGTGGCGGGCGCGACCAGGTGGCGGGCGCGACCGGGTCGCGGGCTAACGTCGTCCACGTCGACGCGGCGGCCCCGCACCTCAATCACGGCAATCCCGCGATATCAACCTCGAACCTCAAGACGTGGCCACACCGCGCATCACGTCCGCAGCCACCGCGGAGGTGGCCGGCAGACATCCGCTCCCGCCCGCCGCCGTCAGCCCAGCGGCAGACTTACGGTGAAACGGGCTCCGTCGTCATGGCTAACCTCGCCCCCGGCGGCGCGCGCCAGCCGCCGCGCGAGCGGGAGCCCGAGGCCCGCCCCCCCGAGGCCCGCCCCCCCGAGCCCCGCCCCTGCTGCGTGACCGTTGCCGTTGCCCCGCCATCCCGGCTCGAAGACGCGCTCGCGGTCGCCGGCGGGAACGCCCGGGCCGTCGTCGTCGACTACGAACACGGCCGTGCCCTCACGTTGCTCGACCGCGACCGTGACCCGCTCGCGCCCGTAGCGGCAGGCGTTCTCGAGCAGCGGCGCGATCACGCGCTCGGCCACATCGGCGTCGACGCCGATCCGGAGCGGCGTCTCCGGCTCGGTGACGGTGACCTTCAGCCCGCGTTCGGCCGCACGGCCTTCGCAGCCGCGGGCGGCGGCGTGGGCGGCGGCCGCGGCATCGGCGGCACCCGGAGGGTGCTCGTGCTCGAGCCGCGCCGAGGCCACCAGCGTGTCGAGCGTGCGCCGCATGTGCTGGGCGCTCGCGAGCAGGCGCTCGGCCCCGGCGCGGTACTGATCGACCGACTGCGCGTGCCGGAGCGCGAGCTGGGCCTCGGCGATGACGCTCGAGAGCGGCGAGCGCAGCTCGTGCGAGAGCTCGGCCGAGAAGCGCTGCTCGTGGCGCAGGCTGGCCGCAACGCGGTCGAGAAGCCGGTCGAGGGTCGCCGCCAGGTGCGTGAGCTCGTCGCGCGGAGGTCCGAGGCCGAAGCGCCGTCCCGTGTCGGCCTCGCTCCAGGCCTCGGCCTGCGCCGTCATGCGGGCCACGGGCCGGAGCGCCCCGGTGATGAGGAGGCCGGCGCCGATGGCGACCACGAGGAGCAAGCCGGCGCCGAGCGCGACAGAGGCGATGAGGGCCGTCTGCCCCGTCTCGTCGTAGGGCCTCAGCGATACGGCGGCGACGACGGCCCCGAGCCGCCGCCCGCCGGCGATCACGGGCACGGCGTAGAGCCGGGTGTGGGCCAGGTCCCGCGTGCGACGCGGTCCGCGGCTCATGTGCCGGGCGGCGCGCGCGGTCGCGGGATCGCCCGGCGGCCGCTCGAGCGCCCGGCCGCCCGCGAACACCCACGCCTGGGCGTCGCGAGCGCCGGCGTCGGGCACCTCGGGCGCGGAAACGCGTCCGCCGGCGACGCGCAAAGACGACAGCGCCGCGGACGCCCGCGCGAACAGGGCGTTGTCCGCCTCGTGGCTCAAGCGGTCGCCGAGCACGATGTTGAAGGCCCCGATCAGGAGCACGAGCGCGATCGCCACCGCACCGACGACCGAGAGGGCAAGGCGCCCACGTAGGCCCAGCCTCGAACGCATCAGCTCAGCCGATATCCGGTTCCGTGCACGGTCACGATCTGGGGCGGATCGGGGAGCGAGCGGAGCTTGCGCCGTAGTCGGGCGATGTAGACGTCGAGGGTGTTGTCGTGAACGATCGCCCCATAGGGCCAGGCGGCGCGGATGAGCTCCGTGCGGGTGCAGGGTTTGCCTTGATGCCCTGCCAGAGCGCCGAGGAGGCGGAACTCCGTCGGGGTGAGATCGACGCTCGCGCCGTCCCGGGAGACGGTGCGCTCGCCCGGATCGAGCTGCAGCCCGGCCGTCTCGAGCGCGGGCCCGACGCCGCCCCGGCGGATCAGCGCCTGCAAGCGGACGACGACCTCCTCGATGTCGAACGGCTTGGTCATGTAGTCATCGCCGCCGGCGCTGAAGCCCGCCAGGCGATCGGTGAGCGCGTCGCGCGCGGTCAGGAAGAGCACGGGCGTATCGATACCCCTGGCGCGCAGGGCGTGGCACACGTCACGACCGTCGGCATCGGGGAGGCCGATGTCGATCACGAGCGCATCGGGCGGCGTCCCTGTCACGCGCTCGAGGAGCTGGTGCGCGGTGCCGACGCCGCGGGCGTCGAACCCCTCGGCGCACAGGCTGCGCACAAGCACGTCCCGGAGGTCGGGCTCATCCTCGAGGATGAGCAGGCGGGGCACGGTCACCGACGCAGTATCGCGCCTGCCCAGGGGTCCCAGGCCAACGCGTTCAGGACGTGTTCAGGTCGGATCCCGAGCATTGGCGGCCATGAGACCCGCAATCGTTACGGCCCTAGCCACGGGGGTCCTCGCCGCGCTGACGGCCGGGTGCGGCGCCTCGCCGAGCCCGAGCCCGACCACGAGCCCGAGCCCTGGCGCCACGTCGAGCGCCACGAAAACACACGCCGCCGCCGGTGCTCTCTCGGCCGACGCCACCTCGGCCGCCACCGGCGACATCCCCGACAACCAGCAGTTTCTCACCTACCACAACCCCACCGAGCACTACAGCATCCTCTACCCGGAGGGCTGGGCGCTCAAGGGGTCCGCCCGCGACGTTTCCTTCACCGACAAGAACAACGTCGTCCACATCATCATCGCCGCCGCCCCGGCACCCACGACAGCGACCCTCGCCGGCGAGCTGAGCAAGCTCAAGCGCTCAGATCCAACTCTCGCCTTCTCACCCCCGGCCACGATCGCGGTCAAGTCGGGGACCGCGGTGAAGGCGACCTACACGACCCGCAGCGGGCCCAATCCCGTCACCGGCAAGAGCGTGCTCCTGGTCGTCGATCGCTACGAGCTGAGCCGGGGCGGGAGGCGGGCGACCGTCGATCTCGGGACACCGAAGGGCGTCGACAACGTCGACGCCTACCGCAAGATGATCAACAGCTTCTCGTGGCAGTGAGCGCCGCCGACGAGGACGCCCGAAGCCTCTACGTCGAGCCCGAGCGGCCCGAGGGGCAGATCGAGTGGCCCGCCCTCCAGTTCCACGACGTCTTCAAGATCTTCCGCTCGGGGCCGGTGGAGACGGTGGCGCTCCGTGGGCTCGAGCTTCGCGTCGACCGTGGCGAGCTGATCGCCGTCCTCGGCCCCTCAGGGTGCGGCAAGAGCACCATGCTGGCCCTCGCGGCGGCGCTCGACGAACCGTCGGCCGGAGAGGTCCGCGCCGGGGCGCGGTCGCGGGGGATGCTCGACGAGGCGGCCCTGGCCCGGTTCCGGGCGCGTGAGGTCGCGCTCGTCCTCCAGCGCGACAACCTGTGGCCCGGGCTCTCGGCGCGGGAGAACGTCAGCGTCTCGCTTCAGCTCGCCGGCCACGACGGCGCCCGCGCCCGCGCCGCCGCCGAGGAGGCGCTCGACGCGTTCGGCCTCGCCCGGCGCGGACGCCAGCGCGCCGGGTCGCTCTCGGGCGGCGAGCAGCAGCGGGTCGCGATCGCCGCCGCGGCGGCGCGGAGGGCGCCGCTCGTGCTCGCCGACGAACCCACCGGCGAGCTCGACGCCGCCAACGAACGTCTCGTGCTCGGTGCGCTCGCTCAGCTGCGCGACTCCTTCGCCGGCACCGTGGTCGTGGTCACCCACTCGACGCGGGTGGCGCGAGCCGCCGACCGGGTCGTCGAGATTCGCGACGGGAGCGTCGTGGCGTGAGCAGCGCGGCGACCGTGGCCGAGCTCGCGGTGTGCCGATCGGTGACCGTGGTCCACGGTCGCGGCGAGGCGGCCGTGACGGCGCTGCGCGACGTCGACCTCGCGATTCCCGTCGCCGAGCGGGTCGGCCTGGTCGGGCGGTCGGGCTCGGGCAAGACGACGCTCCTGCACGTCCTCGGTGGCCTCGTCACGCCCACCGGCGGCGAGGTCCTGCTCGGCGGGGCACCGCTCTCCTCGCTCGACGCGGCGGCCCGGGGCCGCGCCCGCGCGCGCTCGCTCGCCTACGTGTTCCAGGGGGCCAAGCTCCTGCCCTCCTTCACGGCCTTCGAGAACGTGGCCTTCGCCGAACACCTGCGCCCCTCCGAATCCAAGCTCGGCGCCGAGGAGCTTCTCGCGCTCGTGGGCCTGCATCGCAAGCTCGACGCCCTCCCCGCCGAGCTCTCCGGCGGCGAAGCGCAGCGAGTCGCGATCGCCCGCGCGCTCGCCCAGCAGCCCGACCTGCTCCTCTGCGACGAGCCCACCGGGCAGCTCGACTCCGACACCGGCGGCCGGGTTCTCGATCTCATCGACGCGCTACACACGCGCCTCGGCTTCGCGCTGGTGATCGCCACCCATGACCCCGACGTCGCCGCGCGCGCAGACCGCATCGTCACGCTCGACGACGGCCGCGTGGTTGCCGACGAGAGGCTCGAATGAAGCCAGCCGCGACGCTCGCGCTCGCCGGCCTGGTGCGCGCGCCCGGCCGCACCCTCACTCGCGTCCTCGTGCTCGCGGCGGCCGTGGGGTTGCTGGGCGCGATGCTTCTCTTCATCGGCAGCTCCCTGCGCTCGATGACGGGTGCCGCCGTCCGGAGCGTGCCGCTCGACTGGCAGGGGCCGGTTCCGTCGTACCGAACCGCGCTGCGGATCGCCGGCGCGGTCGGCCACCAGCCCGGAGTGGAGCAGGCGACGGCCGCGGCGACCGCTCCCTTTGCCCGCGTCAGCCATTCCGGGGCAGCGGGGCTCTCGAACGCCGGCGCCGGCTCGTTGCTCGCCGTGCCCCCTGGATATGACCGCCACTTCAACGTCTTCCGCTTCCTCCAGGGGAAGCTCGAACCCGGTCACATCGTGCTCGATCAACAGCTCGCCGCCACCCTCCAGGCCCGGATCGGCGACCGGGTCGCGGTCACGCCGCGCCCGGGCGCGCGGTCGCGCTCGTTCGTCGTCTCGGGCATCGCCCTGATCACCGCTCCCGACGTCGTCTTCCAGCCCCTGAACCCGCAGATCGGCCCGGCGCCGGCGCAACCGCCCTCCAACGCCGCCATCCTCCCGCTTGACACCTTCGCCCGCACGCTGGCCCCCGCACTCCACGCCATCGTGCCCGCGACGCTGGGCTCATCGGCGGTGCCGGGGGCGCAGAATGGAGCGCAGTGGCAGGTCCAGGCCCAGGCCAGCCCGTCACAGCTCGGGCACACGCCCGGGCAGGCCTACACCCGCTCGCTCCAGATCGTCAACCGCATCGAGCGCACGCTCCCCGGCCAGGTGCAGTTCGTCAACAATCTCTCCGACAAGCTGAACACGGCTGCCGGCGACGCCCTCTACGCCGAGACCCTGTACATCATGCTCGCGCTCCCGGGCGCCCTCGTGGGCCTCGGGCTCGCTTATATCGCCGCGCTCGGGACAGTCGAGCGCGACCGCCGGGAGCTCGCCTTGCTCAGGGTGCGCGGCGCGACCCGCGCTCACCTCGTCGGGCTCGCGGGAACCGAGAGCCTCGTCATCGGGGTCCTCGCCGGGCTCGTCGGTACCGGCGCGGCGATCGCCGCGGTGCAGCTCTTGATCACCGGCGGGGTCGGCCTGACCCCGGCGCGCGGTCTCGTCACCGGCGCGGTCTGCGTTGCCCTGGCCACCGTGGGGGCCATGGCCGCCCGCATCGGCGCGAGCGCGGCGGTCTGGCGCACGAGCGTGAGCGCGAGCCGGCGCAGCGTGCGCCGCGAGGGCAAGCCGCTGTGGCAGCGGCTCTACCTCGATCTGCTCGCGCTCGCGCTCAGCGGCCTGATCTACTGGCTCACCGCCAGCACCGGATTCTCAGCCGTCGTCAACCCGGACTCGAACCCGACCCTGTCGCTGTCGATCTACATGTTCTTCGCGCCGGCGCTGCTGTGGATCGGGGCGACGCTGCTCCTCGTTCGGTTGCGTGGGCGCGCCCTGGCGGCGGCGGCGCGGCGTGTGGCCGGCGGCAGGGCGCGGACCCCCCGCGGGTTTCTGCTCGCGAGCGCGGGGCGGCGCGGGGCGGCGATCAACCGGGGCTTGGTTGTGGTCGGCCTGCTCCTCGCCTTCGGCGTCAACCTCGGCATCTTCACCGCCACTTACGACCAGCAGGCGAGTGTCGATGCCCAGCTCACGCTCGGCGCCGACGTGACCGCCTCGGCGCCCCCGGGCGTCAGCGCGCAGCGCGACCTCGCGGGAGTGATCTCCCGCGTGCCGGGCGTGAGCGCCGCGACGGCGGTCGACCACTCCTACGCCTATGTCGGGCCCGACCTCCAGGACACGTTCGGGATCAACCCGAGCACCTTCACGAAGGCGACCAGCCTGCGCGACTCCTACTTCCTCCGCGGCACGGCCGCCCAGATGCTCTCGCGACTCAAGGCGCGGCCCGATGGGATCCTCGTCTCCAAGGAGACCATCAGCGATTACTCGCTGGGGCTCGGTGACTTGCTGCGCCTGCGGGTGCTCGACCACCGCACCGGCAGGTTCCACGTCGTGCCCTTCCACGTCGTCGGAGTCGTCCAGGAGTTCCCGTCCGCGCCCCGCGACTCGTTCATGGTCGCCAACCTCTCCTATCTGACCGCCGCCGACCAGGCCGGCGGGCCCAACATCGTCTTCGCCAAGGCGAGCAATCCGGCGGCCACCGCCGCCCGCGTCGCCGCGGCCACGCGCAGCGACGGGACGATCGTCAAGAACGTCACCCAGCAGGCCCAGGACACGGTGAGCTCGATAACCACCGTCGACCTCCGGGGCATCAGCAAGATCCTCGAGGCGTTCACCGTCGTGCTCGCGGCCGCCGCCATGGGGCTCTTCATCGCCCTCGGGCACGTCGAGCGCCGGCAGGAATTTGCGACCATGGCCGCCCTCGGCGCCCGCACACGCGTCATCCAGGCCTTCGCCTGGAGCGAAGCCGGGCTCGTTCTCGCCGCGAGCGTCGTCCTCGCGGCCGTCCTCGGTTGGCTGTTGTCGGAAATGCTCATCGCGATGCTCCAGCACGTCTTCGACCCGCCCCCGGACTCGCTCGCCGTCCCCTGGCGCTACTTGGCCGAGCTCGTCGGGGCCGCGGTCTTAGGGACCGTGATCGCAGCCGCGCTCGCCGCCCGGGGACTGGCACGCATGAGCCTCGGAGCCGCGCTGCGCGAGGAGTGAGGCGCCGCGCGCCGTGTCCCGTAGTCCTCGATGTTGTTGCCCGGAGGGCAGAGCGGCTAACCTCTGTCAGGCGCAACCACTACCGAACCATCGGTGTGTGCGCTCCCCGGTACGGGGACGGGCTGGCTCGGATGGGCGCCGCGCGGACCACGACCATCGTCGAACGATGGAGTGTGTGTGTCTGGCGTGGCCTTCCTGCCGTCGCGCCGCTCGCGGCGAAACCTCCGCGCGTTGGCGTCGCGGCTGACCTGGCTCGCCCGCTCGAGGCCGACACCGACACCGACACCGAGCCCGACGTTGACCGCGCTTGGCCTCCGCCGTCGCCGCGCGCCGGCCGGGCACATCATCGCCCTGTCGGGCGAGCTCAACCTCGACACGCGCGAGTCCCTGATCGAGGCGCTCGAGCAGGCCCTTGACGACGATGTCGGACAGATCGTGCTCGACCTCAGTGCCCTGGCATCGATTGACGGCGCGGGCCTCGACACCATCCTCACGGCTCACCTGCGCGCCAGCGACGAGCTCACGACGATGGTGATCATTCCCGGCCCAGAGACGGTGCAGCGCGTCTTCGACGCTATCCAAGGTCCGTTTGTATACGCGCTCCGTTATCCCCGTCGAGGCCGGTCCGACCGCCCGGGAGCTCATCGGACGCTCCAAACCGTGGCCCGCTCCCACGGCCCGCCCCGCTTGCGCTGAGCCTAGCGACGTTATCACCGAACGCCCGTCGTAACTCGCGCAAGCTGCGAGAATATGTTCAGCTTCGCGACTGGACGTATCGTCGCGAGCATCTTGCGCCCCGGCGGCTTGCCGCCTTTCCCTCTTCCCGGCGTGGGACCGAGTTCTCAGGGAAAGGCAGATGGAGTTGCCCAATGGCCTTGCAAAATGACCAGGACCGCCCGACCGCGGGCCCGATGTCGCTCGCGATATCCAACCTCATCGTCGGAATGCTACGGGAGTACACCGGCCGCGGTCCAACCAAGGCGCGAACCACCATCCGCGACAATGTCGTGGTCGTGGTCCTCGAGCAGACCCTGACCAAGGGCGAGCAGTCGCTCGTGGCCAGAGGCCGCTCCAACACGGTCCTCGAGATCCGCCACGAGTTCCAAAACGCGATGCGCGACGAGTGCAGCGAGAAGGTGGAGGAGCTGACTGGACGCAAGGTGGTCGCCTTCCTCAGCGCCAATCACATCGATCCCGACGTCGGCGTGGAGATCTTCTTACTCGACGGCGCTCCGAGCAATGGCGACTACGTCGCGGCCGGGTTAAATTAGCTCAAGCGTCGTCCTGCTGCCACCGCCGCACGGTCGAGCGCAAGGCGATGTAACCGACGATGCCGGGCAGCGTCGGGAGCCAGAACGAGATCGCCCGGTAGGCGAGGACGGCGATGATGGCCGTGCTGGTCGGCAGGCCGAAGGCGACAAAGGCGCCGATCATGCCCCCTTCCACTCCGCCGATCCCGGCCGGAAGGGGCAACAGGCTGCCCAGGGTTCCGAGGAAGTAGCCCATGACGAGGATCGCCACTGGGATGTTCTCCCCGAAGGCGTGAAAGCAGACGCCGAGCACGGCGATGTCGAAGCCCCAGTACGCGACCGCTCCGAGCAGACCGGGCCGGCGCTGGCCCACGAGGTCCCCGGCGGTGCGCACCCCGCTCCCTAGCGTCTGCGGCGCCTTCGCGAGCCGCTGGGCCAGACGCCCGAGCCGGCCCGTCCGGCTCGCGAAGCGATCGAGCCGCTGCTCGATATCGCGCGGCATGAGGGCCAGGCTGAGGATCCCGGCGCCCAGTACCGCTGCCAGGCCGGCGGGGATGAGCGTGAGCGCGACCGAGCCTCCGCCTGAGAAGACGCCGGCCCACAGCCCCAGGCCGCACACGATCAGGGCAGCGAGATAGACCGAGTACTGCAAGACAAGGCTAGCCACGATCCGGCAGGCGATCGCCTCGGGGCTCAGGCCGGCGCGCCGCAGCGCCCACGCCGTCACGGCCACGCCCCCGGCGCCCGCCGCCGCCACGAGTCGGATCGCCGCGATGCCCGCGAGTGGGATCTCCAGGCTCGCGCGCCAGTCGATCCGCGGCATGCCGCGACCGAACACGGTCCCGAACAGAGCGGCATAGCCCCCGATCGAGCAAATCTCGAGCACGGCGGCCACCACCAGCGAGAGCGCATCCCCGCGCTTGAGCTGTCCCCACGTTTGTCTGAGACCGGCCAGCTTCGGAATCAGGAAGTACAGACCGACCAGTGCGATCACCACCAGCACCGTCGCGATCACGAGCCGCTTGCGCGTGATGAGCGTCGGCGCGTCGTCCCCGGAGGGCCGCCCGGTCGACGCGCGACCGGAATCGGTGACTCGGTCTTCGACGCCCGACATGCAAACCGCCTCCTAACGCTCCCTTACCCGGCGATCGCGCCCTCGACGCGTTCGCTGTCCCCAGGCGCCCGAGCGTCCGCCGCCCCGTCGGGCGAGTGGCGACCCGCCTCCGAGAGGCGGCGGAGCCCGCTTTGCGCGGGCCCTAAGGCTACCGACCTGGGTAGGCGGGCTCGGGGCGCGCGGCGTAACGCGCTAGCGAGAACGAGGACGCCGTGCGAAAGGCACGCGGCGATGATCCTGCCAGGGATGACTCCCCAGTACGCGCGCGGCCGCCCACTCTGTGGCCGCGCCTCCGGGCGCGGGTCACGCGCGCACCTCGCCCTGTGGCCGCGGGCTCGGCGAGCTGCGGAGCCGCGGGCGGATCAGGCTCGATGGGTCGCACCATGTAGCTAGGGTGCCCATAAGGGCCCCGGTCAAAACCCAGGCCGGCGCAAACCCGATTCCCGATTCGGGGCCTCGATCGGGGGTAGATGTGCAGAGATCGCAAACCACCCCGACGAAAGGGACCGTGCACATGAGTGAGAAGCGAGGTAAAGAGAAGCTCGCCGGATATCTGGCGGAGGCCCACGCCACCGAGTTGGCGCTGGCCCGCACCCTTCAAGCACACATCGCCATGACACCCGGGGGCTCCTACCGGCGCGTGCTCGAGCGCCACCTGTCGGAGACGCGGGATCACGCCCAGCGGGTCGAGCGGCGCGCCAAGCAGCTCGGATACGGGCGTTCCCTGCCCGAGCTCGGGATCGGGAAGGCGCAGACGATATTCGGTCAGGTGCTGGCCCTGTCCAAGGCACCGCTCGACATCCTGCGCGGCGACAGCGGTGCGGACAAGCTCGTACGCAACGCTCGCGATGAATGCGCCAGCGAGGCGATG
>JAXDGF010000177.1:0-3188 GCA_034665165.1 Solirubrobacteraceae bacterium
GATCGCCTCGCCTTCGCTCCGCAGTCGGCGGGCGGGGCCGGCAGGCGCGGTCGGCGCACGCGCGAGGCGCACGCGCGAGGCGGGCGCGCGAGCCTGGGCGGGAAACGTGACTGTGAGTCGCGTTAGGCGCCCAAGGTCCCGGGCACGCGGCGAACCTGGGCGGGAGAGCTACCTATACGGTCGCTGTCCCGCCCAGGGTCTCGGGCCCCGAACCGCCCGGCACACCCCGCGCCCCCGAACCGGGGACCGCGGGGTGGGGGCCCCGCCACGCGACCGCGCCGACGCGCGCGCCGGCGGAAGAGCGACCCACATCACACGTTCCGAACGGATGAGCGCCACCACTTGGCGGACGTGGGATCTGTTTCGCAGCGCTCGGCGCAGCGCCTAGAGCTTTCTGGCGTCATCGCGGGCATCTACCGCGAGGATCGAATCCGGCGTGAGCGACGTCCCGCTTCGCACCAGCGACTGGGCGGGCTGCTTCGGGAGGCGCAGCCCGCGCGCGACAGCTCGCCGCAGCGGGCTCGAGCGATGGCAGGCAAACACGAGCATCGCGACCACCCACAGCGCGGTCGCAATGAGCGGCGGGACCCGCGCCGACGCGCCCACTACCACCGCGAGCGCGCCCCCGGCAAACAGGCATAAGCGGACTGCGAGAACTAAGCAAAGCCGACGGCGACTGGTCACCTCTGGGCAACTGTAACGTGCCGGTATACCGCCACCGGCTCGCCCGCTCGCCCCGTGGTGTGGAAGTCAAGGACGAGACCGATTGCCTCCGCCACGGCGATCGACGACGCGTTGCCGGGCTGGATCCGGGCCACGACGCTTGGCGCGCCCAGCGGTCCGAGCGCTTCGTCGCGGACCGTCGTCGCCCCCTCGCGCGCGAGCCCGCGACCCCATACCTCCGGATCGAGCCACCACCCGATCTCGTATTCGGACGCGTCGAGGCCGGCCGTGCCCTCACCGGCGAAGTTCAGAGCGATGAAGCCGATCGGGCGATCGCTCGCCTTCTCCACCGCCGCGCGCCAGCCGAACCCGTGCTCGCGCCAATGTACGAGCTGGGCGGCGGCCACCTCGAGCGCTGTCGTTCTCGGCCACGTCGCGCCGGGCCCGATGTAGCGCGTGACGGCCGGGATCGAAGACAGGCGCACGAGCATCGCGGAGTAGGCCTCGCTCCAGGGGTCGAGGCGGAGGCGCGTGGTGTCGAGGCTCCGAAGCTCCATCAGGCTTACTAGCCTTCGTAGTCTGCCCATGAGCTTCTACATCACCACCGCCATCTCGTACGTCAACGCCGCCCCGCACATGGGTCACGCCTATGAGGCGATCGCGACCGACGTGCTCGCGCGCCATCACCGCCAGCGCGGGGA
Organism: Solirubrobacteraceae bacterium; assembly: GCA_034665165.1. Classification (GTDB taxonomy): domain Bacteria; phylum Actinomycetota; class Thermoleophilia; order Solirubrobacterales; family Solirubrobacteraceae; genus Palsa-465. The sequence continues at coordinate 1,365 of JAXDGF010000177.1, forward strand.
GGACGTGTTCTTCCTCACCGGGACCGACGAGCACGGCGAGCCGGTCGCGCAGGCGGCCGAGCGCGAGGGGGTGACGCCGCGCGAGCTTGCTGACCGGAATGCGCCCCGCTTTCAGGCGCTGATGCCGCGCTTGAACGTCTCCAACGACTTCTTCATCCGCACATCGGATCCCGAGCACGAGGCCAAGGTCCAGGAGATCCTCCAGCGCGTGTACGACAACGGGCACGTGTACGCGGGGACGTACGAGGGCTGGTACTGCCCGCGGTGCGCGGACTTCAAGACCGAGGCCGAGCTCGGACCCGGTAACACGTGCCTGATCCACGGCATCCCCCTCCAGCGCGAGCACGAGGACAACTGGTTCTTTCGCCTCTCGACCTTTCAGGAGCCGCTCGAGCGGCTCTACGCCGAGCAGCCCGACTTCGTGATGCCGAAGACCCGCTACAACGAGGCGCGCTCATTCCTCCACCAGGGCCTGCAGGACGTATCGCTCTCGCGCGCCCGCCTGCGCTGGGGCGTGCCCGTGCCCTGGGATCCCGAGCAGGTCTTCTACGTCTGGTTCGACGCCCTCCTCAACTACGTCACCGCGCTCTCCTACGCCCGCCCCGGCGAGGACCTGACCGACCGCTACTGGCCGGCCCAGTTCCACGTGATCGGCAAGGACATCCTCAAGTTCCACGCCATCTACTGGCCCGCCCTTCTCATGGCCGCCGGCCTCGAGCTGCCCGAGCACGTCCTCATCCACGGCTTCCTGCTCATGAACGGCGAGAAGATGTCGAAGTCGCTCGGCAACGTCCTCGACCCCTTCGAGGCGATGGACAAGTTCGGCGCCGACGCGCTCCGCTACTACCTGCTGCGTGACGTCACCTTCGGCGGCGACGGCGACGTGTCGCCCGTCGACTTCGAGTCGCGCTACGAGTCAGAGCTCGCCAACGAGTACGGCAACCTCGCGAGTCGGACCATCGCCATGGTTACCCGCTACCGCGATGGCGCGGTTGCCGCCGTCGAGCTGGATCCCGAGCTCGCGCAGGTGTTTGACGGCCTGGGCGACGAGGTCGCGGCCCTGCTCGATCGGGCCGAGCTGACCCCGGCCTTGGACATCATCTGGCAGCGCGTGCGCCGTCTGAACCGCTACGTGGAGGAGCGCGCGCCGTGGCAGCTCGCTCGGGATCCCGCGGCGGCCGGCGCGCTCGACCAGACCCTCGCCTCGCTCGTTGAGGGTCTGCGCGTGGTGAGCGTGCTCCTGCACGCGTACATGCCCGCCACGGTGGAGAAGCTGCTGGGCGCGCTCGGAGCGCCGGATCTCGCGTTGGAGAGCGCGGCCTTCGCGGCGCACGGGCCGGGCGGTCAGGTGACCCCGATCGAGCCCCTGTTCCCGAAGAGCGCGTGATCGACAGCCACACGCACCTCGACGTCTGCGAGCCGCCCGACACCGAGCTCGTCAGCGCCGCCGACGCGGCCGGTGTGACCCGCATCGTCACCGTGGGCACGACCGGCGGGTCGTGTCGCGCCGCGCTCGCGGCCGCCGAGGCGTTCCCGCAGGTCTACGCGGCGATCGGGCGCCACCCGAACGAGGCGACCGGCTTCGACGACGCCGACCTCGCCGAGCTCAAGGCGCTCGCGGCGCACGAGAAGTGCGTGGCGATCGGGGAGACAGGGCTCGACTACTACCGCGACTGGTCGCCGCCAGAGGTGCAGCGAAACTGGTTCCGCGCGCACATCGAGATCGCGCGGGCGGCAGGCAAGGCCGTGATGATCCATGACCGGGAGGCACACGAGGGCGTGCTGTCGATCCTGGCCGAGTACGCGCCGTGGCCGCCGCATAGC
>JAXDGF010000178.1:0-3882 GCA_034665165.1 Solirubrobacteraceae bacterium
GAGCGGCGAACGAGGTGGCGGTGGCGCGCATGCAGGAGGCACGCCCGGTGCTCGTCGGTGTGGGCGTGGCGGGCGAGGTGCTGCCCGGCATGACCCCTCGCACGCTGCTCCACGCCGGGCCGCCCATCGAATGGGCCGACATGAGCGGGCCGCTACGCGGCGCGGTGATCGGCGCCGCGCTCTACGAGGGCCTGGCCCGCGACCACGAAGATGCTGCCCGCCAGGCGGCCGCGGGAGTGTTCGAGTTCGACCCGTGCCACGAGCGCGGGGCCGTGGGCCCGATGGCCGGCGTGGTGAGCGCCTCGATGCCGATGTGGATCGTCGAGAACGTGACCCACGGCAATCGCGCCTTCTGCACCTTCAACGAGGGCCTGGGCAAGGTGCTCCGCTACGGGGCCAACGACGAGTCGGTCCTGACGCGGCTGCGGTGGATGCGGGACGTGCTCGCGCGCGTGACCGGGGCGGCGCTCCAGCGCCTCGCGACGCCGATCGACCTTCGCGCCCTGACCGCGCAGGCGCTCCAGATGGGCGACGAGGGTCACAACCGGAATCGCGCCGCCACCTCGCTTCTGCTCCGCGAGCTCCTGCCGGCCCTGCTCGAGCTCGAGGACCGCTCCACCGACGTAGCCGACAGCGCCCGCTTCATCGCCGGCAACGATCACTTCTACCTCAACCTCTCGATGCCGGCGGCCAAGGCGACGGCCGACGCGGCCGCCGGAGTCGAGCGGTCGTCGATCGTGGTCGCGATGGCGCGCAACGGTACGGAGTTCGGCGTGCGGCTGAGCGGCACCGGCGAGCGCTGGTTCACGGGACCGAGCGGCACCGTCGACGGGCTCTACCTGCCCGGTCACGGCCCCGAGGACGCCAACCCGGACATCGGCGACAGCACGATCACCGAGACGGTCGGCCTCGGCGGCCTGGCCATGGCGGCCGCGCCCGCCATCGTGCAGTTCGTCGGCGGCCGCGCCGAGGACGCGCTGGGGGCGACGCTGTCGATGTACGACATTGCGTGGTCGGAGAGCCGCCACTACCGGATCCCCGCGCTCGGGTTCCGTGGCACCCCGCTCGGCATCGACGCCCGCGAGGTCGTGCACACCGAAGTCCTCCCTCTCGTCAACACCGGTATCGCTCACCGCGAGCCCGGCGTGGGCCAGATCGGCGCGGGTCTCGTGGCCCCGCCCATGAGTGCATTCACTAGCGCCGTCCGCGCGCTCGCCGGGGAGGGGTAGTGGCGCTCGCCGAGCTTGCCGCCGGGACCGTCGCGTACCGCGTCGCCAAGCCCGTCCTCGCGCGGGAGTCGTGCGAGGGAGTGGTGCGGGGCGTCGGGCGTGCCGCCGCCTACGTCGACTTCGACGGCTTCGTCGTCGCCGTCACCCGGCCCGGCGTCGCGCTCATGCCCAACGGCGTCGCGCTGGGGACCCGGCCACCGGAGCTCGGGTGGGCGCGCCCGGGCGCGCGCGTGTCGCTCGCCCCCGGCCGTCTCGGCGACGTCGTCTGGGAGGCGGCGTGGCCGCCGGTGTGGGAGTCGAGGCTGTGTGCCGAGACGTCGGTCCGGCCGGAGGCGTTGCGGGCGCGGGGAGCGGAGATCCTCGTTGCGTGTGGCCTCGAAGCGAAACCTGACCCCGCCGCCCTGGCTCGCGCGTTCAACCTCGACGCCGAGGCGGCGGCGGTCGCGCTCCTTCTTGGCTCGGTCGCGTCTCGTGACGCGGCGCCGGCCGCGGATGCGGCTGAGCTCCTCATCGGGCGCGGGCCCGGGCTGACGCCGGTGGGTGACGACGTCATAGCCGCGGCCGCGGGGGTGGCGTCGATCGCGGGCTGGAGCGAGGGCGAGCTTCGAGCCTGGCGCGAGGCGGTGCTGCCCGGGGATCTGCGCTCGCGCACGACGGCGCTGTCGGCGACTCTGTTGGAGCTCGCGGGGCGCGGGGAGGTGATCGAGCCCGTGCACGGACTGCTCGACGGCGACGCGGGCGACGCGCGATGGCGCTCCGCGGTGCACCGCCTCGTGCGGATCGGCGCGTCCACCGGCGGCGCCTACGCGGCGGCGGCCGGAGCGACCGCGTTCCTCGGCGCTGCATAATCCCGGCCGCAATGCGCGTGCTCGATCTCTCGCAGGACTTCTCCGTCCATACCCCGGCCTTTGCCAGCTACGAGGGTCCCTCGGTCAAGTGGGTCAAGCGCCTCGCGTTCGAGAAGGCGGGCGGGCAGATGCTGACCTCCTCGCTCCACGTGGGGACCCATCTCGACGCCCCCGCGCACTTTCAGTCCGGAGGCAAGTTCATCGGCGACCTCCCCCTCGAGTGGCTCGTCGGCCCCGCCTGCGTCGTCGACCTCGAGCGCATGGGCATCGGCGACTACGAGATCTACGGGCCCGAGCACTTCGAGCGCTGGGAGCGCGAGACCGGAATAACCGTCGAGCCCGGCGACATCCTCCTCATCCACACCGGCTATCACAAGCACTACCCCGAGAACTGGGCGAACCTCGAGGAGGTGGACGAGACGAAGTACTTCATCCGCCACCCCGGGCCCGGGCGCGAGTTCGCCGAGTGGCTGCTCGAACGTAAGGTTCGCTACCTCGCCGTCGACACCGGCAGCGCCGATCACCCCATGAACACCGTGATCCGCAAGATCCGGGCCGACGAGGCCGAGGACGCCGAGGCCAAGCTAGGGCGACCCCTCGACCAGATCTTCCCCAAGGCCGACTATCAGATCATGCACACGCTCCTGTTCCCCCACCACGTCATCCACATCGAGAACCTCGGCGGCGCCATCGACGAAGTGCTCGACCGCCGGATTGAGTTCGGCTGCTTTCCCTGGCGCTTCCAGGGGGGCGAGGCCGCCTTCTGCCGCGCGGTGGCGTTCCTCGACGCGACCTGAAGGCGGGCGCGGTGGCCGCCATCCGCATTCCCGAGCAGCTGCGGGACGCGGTCGAGGAGGACGACTACCCCGAGCGCTGCGCGTGGCTCGACGCCCTCCCGGTGGTGATCGCCGAGATCGCGTCGGAGTGGGAGCTAGAGCTCGGGGACCCGTACCTCCCGGGCGGGCAGTGCGCCTGGGTGGCACCGGCCCGGACCGCCGCCCGCGAGGAGCTAGTGCTCAAGGTTGGATGGCGTCATCCGGAGGCAGAGCACGAGGCCGACGCTCTACGCCTGTGGGACGGCGACGGGGCGGTGCGGTGTGCCGCGGCGCGGTCGCTGCCGGACACGACGGCGCTCCTGCTCGAGCGCTGCCTCCCGGGTACGCAACTGGGCAGCGCACTCCCCGAGCCCGAGCAGGACTTAGTCCTCGCCGGGCTGATGCAGCGCCTGTGGGCACGCAAGCTCCCCGCCGGCCACCCGTTCGACTCGCTGGAGGCGATGTGCGGGAGCTGGGCCGACTCGTTCGAGCGCCGAGTGGCAAGCGACAGTCAGGATCTCGATCCCGGCGTCGCGCGCGAGGCGATCGTTCTGCTCCGCGAGCTCCCCGGCTCGGCCGAGGCCAGTGTGGTGCTGAGCACGGACCTGCACGCCGGGAACGTCCTCGCCGCCCAGCGCGAGCCGTGGCTCGTGATCGACCCGAAGCCGTTCGTCGGCGACCCCGCCTACGAACCGGTGCAGCACATGCTGAACTGCGACGAGCGCCTCGCCACCGATCCCGCCGGCCTGGCGCGGCGGATGGCGGAGCTTCTCGGGGTCGATCCCGAGCGCGTTCGCCTGTGGCTATTCGCGCGCTGTGCACAGGAGTCGCTCGACGACGTGACCATGCGCGAGCCGGCGCGCAGGCTGGCGCGCCCAGGTTCATCTTCGCAGCGGAATACTCTCGGGCCGTGCTTCGCCGCCCAAATGGCCGCCCGCCAGCGCCGCCAGGGCCGATCGAACGTAGCCTGGCAGGTGGGTCACGCGGACG
>JAXDGF010000179.1:0-4625 GCA_034665165.1 Solirubrobacteraceae bacterium
TCGGTGGCATCGCGCGTCGTGGCGGTACCCCCGAGGTCGCCCGTGCGCAGCCCCTCGGCCAGCGCGCGGTCGACGGCCGATTCTATCGCCGCCGCCTCGGATTCCAAAGCGAGTCCATGCCGGAGCATGAGCGCAGCCGAGAGGAACATCGCGAGCGGGTTGGCGGCGCCGGTACCGGCGATGTCGGGGGCCGAGCCGTGCACGGGCTCGAACAGGCCCGGTCCGTCATCCCCGAGCGAGGCGCTCGGGAGCATGCCGATGGACCCGGTGAGCATGGCCGCTTCGTCGCTGAGGATGTCGCCGAACATGTTCTCGGTGACGATGACGTCGAAGTCGGCGGGATTGGAGACGAGCTGCATGGCGGCGTTGTCGACGAGCAGGTGTCTGAGCGGCACGTCGTAGCCGGTCGCGACCTCGCTCACCACCTCGCGCCACAGCCTGCTCGTCTCGAGCACGTTGGCCTTGTCGACACTGGTCACGTGGCGGCGCGCGGCGCCGAAGGCGACCCGGGCGATGCGCTCGATCTCCGCGCGCGTGTACACACACGCGTCGCTCGCCGAGTCCTTGGTCCGCGTCTTCTCGCCGAAGTAGATCCCCCCGGTGAGCTCGCGCACGACGAGCAGGTCGGTGCCCTCGATGCGCTCCCGCTTGAGCGGGCTCGCGTCGTAGAGGGCCGGCACGGGCCGGACGGGCCGCAGGTTGGCGTACAGACCGAGTCCCTTGCGCAGGCCGAGCAGGCCCTGCTCGGGCCGGGGGCGGTTCGGGTCAGTCGTGTCCCACTTCGGACCCCCCACGGCGGCGAGCAACACCGCGTCCGCGGCCCGGCACGCCGCCAGCGTCTCCTCGGTGAGCGCGGTCCCGTGGGCGTCGATGGCCGCGCCGCCGAAGACGTGCTCCTCGTACTCGAGGTGGGTGACGGCGTTCAGGACCTCGACCGCGGGCGCGATGATCTCCGGCCCGATCCCGTCACCGGGGAGAAGGACGATCCGTGGCGGCACCGCGGTTAGCTTGAGCCCATGTCGGGCGTCTTGGCGCAGTACTGCCACGCGAGCGGGACGGCCGAGTCTGCGATCGGGCAGCTCGCGACGTGGGCGTAGGCGATGCCCGGCACCCCGAGCGTGCCCGCGCCGATCGCGGGTGAGCCGTAGCCGAGCGCAAAGGTGGTCGTGTCGAGCATGGGATCGGAGCTTGTCAGATCGTTGCGGCCCTCGGTGCGCGACCCGAACCAGCTCGTATACGTGCTCCACGTGCGCGCCGACCCGTTGATGTAGAAGGCGGAGCGGGTACCCGCGCCGTAAAACGCGTCGTAGTGCTCGAGGTAGGTGGCGCTCGTGTAACTCGCCGGATAGGCGAGATTGAGATACCCGAGGGCGCCGGGAGCGATCTCGAGCAGGTTGTTGGCGAGCGTCACCGTCTGCGAGGCGGCCGAGTTCGGCCCGGAGGACAGGTAGACGGCGTAGTTAGCGGGGTCATACACGGTGTTGGAGGCGATCACGAACGACTCGTACAGGGGTCGGGTGCCCGGGTAGGACTGGATCCCGGTGTCGCGCTGCCCGGAGATGGTGTTGCCGACGATGTAGGTCGTGCCGGGCGTCGTGGTCTCGCTGCTGAAGGCGATCCCCTTCTGTCCCCCAGCGATGGTGTTGCCCTGGACGACGTTGTTCTGGTCGCGCAGCGATACCCCCACGTCTTGCGGCCTGGCGATGACGTTGTCGAGAACGGTCGCGCCGGGTCCTTTGGCGTACACGCCATGGCACGGGTTCTGGCCGCTTCCGGTACCGCAATACGGGCCGATGCCGTCATCCCGGAGGATGTCGTCCTCAATCGTGACCGAGCTGCCGATGAAGGCGATGCCCGAGTCCGCCGTGTTCGAGATGTTGTCGCCTGCGATCGTCCAGTTCGCGTCGTGGACGTTGCGGAGCCCGATCCCGTAGCCGCCGATGCCGGCGCTGTACGTGCTCGAGATGGTGCTGTTCACGACGTCGATGCCCGTAGCACCGGAGCCGCCGCCGCCGGTGCCGATGCCCGGGCCGGCGGCGTCGGTGATGTCGAGGTTGTCGAAGGTCAGGTCGGTGACGCTGTTGAGATAGACGCCACCGGTGAGATCGGCCTGCCCGACCCCGTAGGAGGTGTAGAAGACTCCGTCCGTCCCGCCCCAGGGCGACAGCGGGGCTGCAAACGCCTGACCGCCCTGGAAGGCAGCCGTGTCACCTGCCCGCAGACCGGCCGACTCGACCTTGGCCATCGTCTGCCACGGCGCGCACGGCGAGGTGCCGATGTTGCCATCGCTCCCACTCGGGCTGACATAGAAGACGCGCCCGCTGCCAAGGCCACTTATCGGCGCCGGACAGCTCGAGGCGCCGAGCGCGCTGCCGGCGCCGCCCAGCCCCAAGGCCATAACCACTGCGGTACCCGCCCCCGCGCCCGCGCGGGACATACCCTGACTGAACCTGCCCATCGATCCACCCCCCGTCCTGAACGATCGTCCGTGCTCGCCTCCGCCTGGAACCGGAAACTAGTGCGTCGATCATATCGCGCTCGGGCGGGGGACGCGCCTCCCCGCGAGTACCGCCTCTGGCAGCCGATCACGGCGCGGCAACCGCGACCGTAAGGCCGGGTAGGAGGCGGCCGATCGGCCGATCGCGAGTATCGTCGCTCGGGTGCTGGGTCGACTTCGCAGCCGGCCGATCGCACTCTCGGCGCTGGCCACTGCGATCGCGGCCATCGCCGTCCTGGCGATCGCTCGGGCGACGGGGGCGGATGCCGTCGGTCGGGCGTTCAGCCACGTCGACGCGACATGGGTCGCGCTGATCGCCGGCGCCGAGATCATCGCCTATCCCGGCTATGTCATCGCCTATCGGTCGATCGCGCGCGTGCACGGCCACACGACACTCGCTCTGCCGCTCGTGGCGCGCGTCGTGGTAGCTGGGTTCGGTCCCTTCACCATCGGCGGCGGCTTCGGGATCGACCAGCGCGTCCTGCACGCGCTCGACGAGGACGAGCGCAGCGCCCGTGTGCGCGTGATCGCCCTGGGGATCCTCGAGTGGGCGGTGCTGGCGCCGACGACGTGCGTCGTCTCGATCGTCTTCCTCGCCCAGGGCGCGAACATCCTGCCCTCGCTGCTGTGGCCCTGGGCCATCGTCGTCCCCCTGGGTTTCGCGTTCGGGCTCTGGGCCAGTGCGCCCGGGCGCATCGAGCGCATGTCGCGGATCCGCGGCAGGCGCCGCGAATGGCTCGCGCAGGGTCTAGAGGCGATGGACGTCCTCCGCACGCTGATCCGCAACCCGCGCGCCTACCGCGGGGCATGGCTGGGGACGGCGCTGTACTGGGCGGCCGACATCGCCGCCTTCTACGGCGGCCTGCGCACCTTCGGGCTCGATCCCGGCGTCGGCAAGGTGATCCTCGCCTACGCCACCGGATATGCCGCCACACGCCGCTCCCTTCCCCTCGGGGGAGCGGGGGTCACCGAGGCTCTGATGACGTACTCGCTCTACTGGGTGCGCGAGCCGCTCGCCCCGGCGCTGGCCGCCGTCGTCGCCTACCGCGCCTTCAACTTCCTCCTCGCGGCCACCCCGGCGCTCATCGCCCACCGCCAGCTCGAGCCCCTGCTCGCGACCGCGGACCGACTCCGGCGCACGAAGGCGGATTCAGGTTGATCCTCGTGCGCGAAAGGGAGAGCGAGGTTGAGTTGCACGAAGTCCGTGGATCAGCGAGGTGATGATCGCCGCCGCCGCGATGAGCGCGACGCCCAGCGCCATCCGAGATAGGATGGTGTGATCGGGCGGCGGCGGTTGGTTGCAATTGGGCTCATCGCGCTGATCTGCGCGAGCGGACTTGTGATCACCAACGCGACCGGTGATCGCGAGAGCTCAGCGGTGCGCGCATTCCAGAACGGCCTGCTCGGGGTGGCGTACCACAACACGTGCGCGGTCCTCACGACCGCCAAGGTGCGCTGCTGGGGCACTGGGACGTTCGGACGAACTGGCTACAACTCCACCGCGAACGTCGGCGACGGCATCGGGCCGTCGATCGTCACCGCTGGGGACGTGCCGATCGGCGGTGACGTCGTCGCCGTCAGCGGTGGCGGCGCCCATTCGTGTGCACTGCTGACGACCGGCAAGGTCCGCTGCTGGGGCCGCGGTGACGACGGGCAGCTCGGCCACAACAGCTTCGCGAACGTCGGCGACGGTGTCGGGCCGTCGATCATGGCTGCCGGGGACGTGCCGATCGGCGGCGATGCCGTCGCGATCACCGCCGGGGGCGCGCACACCTGCGCGCTGCTGACGACAGGCAAGGTGCGCTGCTGGGGCCACGGCTCCAGCGGAGAGCTCGGCCACGGCAGCACCGCGAACATCGGTGACGGCACCGGGCAGTCGATCACGACAGCGGGCGACGTGCCGATCGGCGGCGACACGATTGCGATCGCCGCCGGGTTCAGCCACACGTGCGCGCTGCTGACCACGGGCAAGGTCCGCTGCTGGGGCCTCGGCACGTTTGGGCGCCTCGGCTACAACGGCACTGCGAACGTCGGCGATGGCGTCGGGCAGTCGATCATGACCGCGGGCGACGTGCCGATCGGCGCCGACGCAGTCGCGGTCAGCGCCGCCAACGGCAACACATGCGCT
>JAXDGF010000180.1:0-8328 GCA_034665165.1 Solirubrobacteraceae bacterium
CGAATCCCCACGTGAACGTCCACAGGTAGTAGTCGATCCCGCCCACGGACGAGCCGCCGAGCTTGGCCGCGTCGGTCTCTGATGCCTGCTGCTTGACGCCCTGGATGAATGAGTTGAAGTCGAGCACGGCATAGGGGTTGGCGACGAGGAAGGCGGCGAGGGCGACCACGAGCCCGAGCGCGAGACGCCGGCCCGCGCGGCGATGCTCGCTCCCGGCCGCGTTGCCTACGGCCGCGACGACCAGGCACAGGAGGGTGATTCCACCGGTGTACTTGGTCGCCGCCGCGAGGCCGACGCCGATACCGGCGATCACGTAGTCACGGGTTCGGCCGAGCCGCAGGACTCCGGCCACTCCGTACAGCGAGAGCGCCACGGGAGCGAGGGTGGGGACGTCGTTCAGGGCGAGGTGGCTGTAGAAGATGGGCAGGAAGGCGAGCCCGAAGATCGCCGCCGCCAGCAGACCGACGCCGCGGCCGAAGAGCCGCTTGCCGGTCATATAGGTCAGCCACACGGCGACCACCCCCAGAACCGATGCGACCACACGGGCGACCACGTAGACCTCGGTGGGGTTGCTCGCGTACACCCGCATGACGGCGTCGCGACCCCCGAACCAGAGCTCGAAGACGATGTTCAGGACGTAGCTGTACGCCGGCGGGTTGAGGAAGTAGTTTGGGTTGAGGCCATGACCGAAGAAGGTGATGGCCTTGGGGACGAAGTGGTACTCCTCGTCGACGTTGTAGCTGTACGGCAGCCCCTGTTTGATCCCCCACAGACGCAGCACGAGGGTGGCGATGAGCAGGGCGCCGAGCGCGATCGGGATCGGATCCAGGCGCCACCGCCGCCACGGTCCACGGGGACGCTCCGCGGCAGGCATCTGGGCGCGAGCGACCTGCGCCGGCCGGGTCAGGGTGACGACTTCCATCACGGTTCGGAGCGAGACGCGAGGCGAGGTTCGGAAGTCAGAGGATTGTGGTGGGCGAGTTGAGGATCGGGCTCCGCGATCAGGCTCGCGGGTTCGGGAGCCATACCGTATCTCCAGGCTCCGTCGTCAGACTCCCCTCGAACTCGACGGCACGTCCGACATCGTCCCATCCACGCCGGCCCTTCGCACGACGTCGGGCGTCCGGCGGCCAGTCTGGGATACTGGCGGGCGAGTTTACGACACGCGCCACAAGCGCCGCCACGGCTCCCGTCGCGCCCAGCCAATGGCTCCGTCGTCGCTTCTCCGGCCGTCGAGCGGCATACCATGCCCTCGGGCGGCGCATGCGGGTGCACCATTCATGAAGCTCATCATCCAGATTCCCAGCTACAACGAGGAAGCGCAGCTCTCCCTCACGCTCACCAGCCTGCCCCGAAGAGTCGAAGGGTTCGATCAAGTCGAGGTTCTCATCATCGACGACGGATCGACCGACCGCACGATCGAGGTTGCCCGCGCCCACGGCGTCGACCACATCGTCCGCCTCACCAACAACAAGGGTCTCGCCGCCGCCTTCCAGGCCGGCGTCGACGCCGGGCTCAAGCTCGGCGCCGATGTGATCGTCAACACCGACGCCGACAACCAGTACAACGCCGACGACATCCCCAAGCTCGTCGCGCCGATCCTCCGGGGCGAGGCGGACATGGTCGTGGGTGACCGCGAGGTGGGCAAGCTCCCACACTTCTCGCCCCTCAAGAAAGGGCTCCAGCGCCTGGGATCGTGGGTCGTGCGCCAGGCCTCGTCGACGGCGGTGCCGGACACCACCTCGGGCTTCCGGGCCTACAACCGCGAGGCGGCGCTCCAGATCCAGGTCGTCTCCAAGTTCACCTACACGCTCGAGACGATCATCCAGGCCGGGAAGCTGCTCGTGGCCGTCGACCACGTCCCGGTGCGGACGAACCCGCAGACGCGCGAATCGCGACTCTTCCCCTCGATGCGCTCCTACGTGCGCCGGAACATCCTCTCGATCTTCCGCATCTACTCGCAGTACGAGCCCCTGCGCGTGTTCTGGGGCGCCGCCATCATCATCGGCCTCGGCGCCGGTGTGGTGTGGATCCGCTTCCTCATCCTCTTCGCCGAGGGTCACGGCAACGGCCACGTCCAGTCGATCGTCCTGGGCGCCGTTCTCATCATCGCCGCCATGCTCCTGGCCGCGCTCGGCGTCATCGGCGACCTGCTCGCCGCCCAGCGCGTCCTCTCGCAACGCACGTTCGAGCGGGTCCGGAGAATCGAGCTCGAGCTCGGGATCGCCCCCTCGCACTACGAGCCCGGACCCGGAGGCGGGCCTCGCGCTCCGGCGCCGCCGACGGCGGACGACGATCGCGAGGCGCTCGAGGTATGAGCCTGGGCGGGCCGGGCGCGAGCCCGGGCACCGTCGCCGCGGCGGTGCCGACCGGCAATACGTACGACAAGTACGGCTCGACCAACCCGGTTGTACGCCGCCTCATGCATGGGTTCGAGGCCTCGCTGGCCCGGCTCTACGCCCGGGCGGCGCCGGGATCTGTGCTCGACGTGGGGTGCGGCGAGGGCGTCCTCACCTACCGATGGGCGGAGGAGCTCGGCGAGCGGCGCATCGTCGGCATCGACCTCGAGGACCCCAAGCTGCGCTCCGAGTGGGCCACGCGCGAGCGACCGAACCTCGAGTTCCGGGCGGCGTCATCGGACGCGCTGCCCTTCGGCGCCGGGGAGTTCGACCTCGCCGCGGCCATCGAGGTGCTCGAGCACGTCCCCGACCCGCGGCAGACCCTGGCGGAGATGGCCCGGGTGGCGGCCGGCCACCTGCTCGTCTCGGTGCCACGCGAGCCGCTGTGGCGCGGGCTCAACCTGGCCCGCGGCGCCTACCTGCGCGAGCTGGGAAACACCCCCGGGCACCTGAACCACTGGTCCCGGCGCGCGTTCGCCCAGCTCCTCGAGGGCTACGGCGAGGTGATCGAGACGAGCTCGCCGTTCCCGTGGACGATGCTGCTCGTCCGGGTCGGCTGATGGCGCAGCGGGTCGCGCCCACATCGCGGCGCGCCGGCGCATCGCCGGAGACGACCCCTTCAAAGAACGGCGCCTCCCCGCAGTCGGCCAACGCCGCCTTCGCCTCCGGCGCTCGCGTCCTCTCGATCGGGATCGCGTCGACGGGCATCTTCACCTTCGCCTACCTGGCCACGGCTAGCCACGTCCTCTCGCGCGCCGACTACGCGCGCGTCTCGCTGTGCTGGGCGATCATGTTCGTGATCCTGTCGGTGATCTACCGGCCGATCGAGCAGCTGCTCTCGCGCACGATCGCCGACCGCCAGGCGCGCGGCGTCCACGCCCACATACTTCGCGTTCCGGCGCTGATCCAGACCTCGTTCGCGCTCGTCTACCTCGCGGTCGCCCTGGCGCTGCGCCACGAGATCGAGCACGGCATCTTCGGCGGCTCGAGCGAGCTGTACTGGATCCTCGTCGTCGGCGTGCTCGCCTACGCCGCCAGTTACTTCGCGCGCGGCTGGCTCGCCGGACACCAGCGCTTCGCCCTCTACGGAGGCCTCGTGTTCCTCGAGTCGACCTCGCGCTTCCTCTTCGCGCTCGCCGTCGCGGTCGGGATCGGATCGGGACAGGGCGCCGTCGGACTCGGGATGGCGGCCGCCCCCTTCGTGTCACTGTTCGTCGTTCCCTTCGCCTTCACGCGCGTGCGCCACCAGGCCCCGGCCGGAATCCCCGTCGCCGACGCCGCGCGCGAGGGCCCGGCCCACGCCCAGCTGGAGGAGGAGGCTCACGACCTCTCGCTCCGGCACGGGAGCGGCTTCGCCGTCGCCGTCGTCGCGATCATGCTCTCCGAGCAGACGTTGATGAACGCCGGCGTCCTCATCGTTGCGCTGAACTCCGGGGGCGGCGCCCTCACCTCGGGCTTGACCGGGTTCGTGTTCAACGTCCTTCTCATCGTCCGCGCGCCCCTGCAGCTCTTCCAGGCCATCCAGACCTCGATCCTCCCCCATCTCGCCGGGCTCGAGGCGCGCGAGAGCAGCACCGAGTTCCACCACGCCATCCGGGTCACGATCGCCGCCATCGCCGCCTTCGCCGGCGCCGTCGCCCTCGGCCTGCTCATCATCGGGCCCTCGGCCATGACGCTGTTCCTCGGCAACAAGGGCTTTCACTACGGCCGTGTCGGCCTCGCCGTCGTCGGGATCGGCATGGGCCTACACCTCATCGCCGGGACGCTCAACCAGGCCCTCCTCGCGCGCGGCCGCGCCCACCTCGCCGCCTTGGGCTGGCTCGCCGCGGCCGCCATCTTCGTGCTCTTCGTTGCCCTGCCGACGATCTCGTCGCAGGTGACCAGGGTCGAGGTGGGCTACGCGGGCGCCGCCGCGGTGCTGTGCGGACTGCTGTACCCGGCGTACCGGGGATCGGACCCGGCGCTGCGCGCCAGCCCGTAGACACCACGGTCCCTCCCCGCCCCCACCCGGCGCAACGCTAAAGCGCCTGAACCTCCGCGACCAACCGAGAGTACATCTCCGCCGGATCAGACGAGCCAAAGATCGCCGACCCCGCCACCAGCAGATTGACCCCGGCCTTCACGCAATCAGCCGCCGTCTTCAGGCTCACCCCGCCGTCGACCTCGAGCGCGACGTTATCGGGTAGGAGGTCGCGCAGCTCGGCGAGCTTGGCCAGCGAGGAGGGGATGAACGGCTGTCCGCCCCAGCCCGGGTTGACGCTCATGCACAGGACGAGGTCGAGTTCGTCGGTGACCTGCGACACGGCGACCGGCGGCGTGCCCGGGTTGATGGCCGCGCCGGCGGCGCAGCCGGCTTCGTGCACGGCCCCGAGCGCGTAGTTCAGGTGCGGGGTCGCCTCGGGATGGACGGTGATCGAGTCGGCGCCGGCCTTGCCGAACTCGGCGACCTGGTGCTCGGGGCGGTCGATCATGAGGTGCACGTCGAGGATTCCCCCGGCGTCGTGGACCTGGTCGGCGATCGCGCTCACGATCAGGGGCCCAATCGTGATCGGCGGCACGAAGTGACCGTCCATGACGTCGACGTGGATGACCCGCGCCCCGGCGTCCATCACCTCGGCCACCTGCGAGCCCAGGCGCGCGAAATCGGCAGAGAGGATCGAGGGGGCGAAGCGCCGCTGGCGCAGCAGCTCGAGAACTGAGGCCCGGTCAATCTGCGTCGAGGTCACCTCATACCGCCTTCAGCATGCTCCCGTGGCAGTGGTTGCAGGCGACGATGGCCGTGCTCGACATGCGCACGATCGTAGAGTGTTCGCCGCAGTTGGGGCATACCGACACGAGCTCGAAGCGGTGCAGGCAGTAGAGGCAGCGGTAGCGACCCGGGAGGGCGGTGGGTCGCAGCCACGGCTCGCCGCATTCGGGGCACTCGGGTCCGAGGTTGATGTCATCATCCTTCACGGTTGCAGAGGTAGCGTAGTCCTCGGCACCGACACCGCGCCGCCAACGGCGCTCGCCTCCGAGCGTCGCAAGCGAGCGATGAAGAAACCGTCGGTGCCATCCGCGTGGGGCAGGAGCTGACGCTGGCGCTCGACGACGAATCCCGCGCGCTCGGCCAGCAGGGTGGCGACCACGCCCTCACCTTCGGCCCTGGTGATCGTGCATACCGAATAAACAAGCACGCCCCCGGGCGCGGTGGCGTCGGCCCCGGCGGACAGGATCTCGTTCTGGATGGCGGCGAGAGCGGCGACATTCCGTAACGAGCCCCGCCAGCGGATGTCGGGCCGCGACTGCAGCGTCCCCAGCCCGCTGCAGGGCGGATCCACGAGCACGCGGTCGAACGGACCGTCGTCACGCCGAACCGCGGCGTCGGCGTGCTCGACGCGGACGCAGTCAGCGTGCATCCGCACGCACGTCTGGCGCAGCGAGTCGGCCCGATCGGCATTGCGCTCGACGGCGACGATCTCGCCCGCACCTTGCATGAGAGCCGCGAGGTGGGTTGTCTTGGCGCCCGGCGCGGCGCACAGGTCGAGCACCCGGTCCCCGGGCGCGGGGCCGAGGTAACGGGCCGCGAGCATCGACGCGCGCGACTGGGGCATGATCGCCCCCTCGCGCCACAGCGACGACCCGTGCGCGTCGAAGGGGCCATCGAGGACGAGCCCCTCCGGTATGTCCGCTGCGCCGTGCGCCGGGACGGGAAGACGAGCGAGAACCTCCTCTGGCGCGGCCACGAGCCGGTTGACCCGCATCGCCGACTCGGGCGGCTCGTTGACCCGGGCGAGCAGCGCGCGGGCCTGGGCGGGACCGAGCTCCGCCCACCACAGCCGCGCGAGCCATTCGGGAACGGAATGGAGAATCGCGGCGCGCTCGGGAGTCTCGTCGCCGAGCGCCCCGAGCAGCGCCGCTCCCTCGCCTGTGGCCCGGCGGAGAACGGCGTTGACGAGCTTGAAGCCGCCCCCCCGGGCAGCCTTCGCCAGCTCGACGCTCTCGTTCACCGCCGCGTGGTCGGCCACCCCGGCGAGAAGGAGGATCTGGAACAGCCCAAGCCGGAGCGCCGCCAGGACCGGTGGATCGAGCGCGTCGAGGCTGCGTCCGATGAGCGCGCCGGCGACGTGGTCGAGCGTGGCGCGGCGCTGGATCGTCCCGTACGCGAGCCGCGTCGCCAGCGCTCGGTCTCTGGGTCCGAGGGCGGACGCCTCGGAGGCGAGGGCGCGGTCGGCGTAGGCGCCGCGCTCGAACACCCTCCTGATGACGGTGAACGCGCAGGCGCGGGCGGGCGCGACCCCGGCTGCCGGCTTCAGGGCACTCATCGCAGCCCGCGCAGATAGTCCTCGCCGGGCATGGCGCGCCGGCCGGGCGGTTGCACGACGACGAGCTCGAGGGCGGAGTCGGCGCACCCCAGCACCGGTCGCGGGCCCTCGAGCGACAGCGTGCCGGGTGGCGGTCCGTCCGGGGCGACGGCCGCCTCCCGGACGCCGAGGCGTCCACCGTCCGGGAGCTCGACGTAGGCCCCCACGTGGGGAGTCAGCGCGCGCACAACCCGCTCGAGCTCAGCCGCCGGGCGCGACGGGTCGAGGCGGCGATCGTCGGGCTCGAGCTTCTGCGCGTACGTCGCGCCATCCTCGTCCTGCTCGCGGAAGGGCGGACGCTCCGCGAGCGCGCGCACGAGCAACTCGCCGCCCACGCTCTGGAGTCGCTCCGAGAGCGTGCCGTAGGTGTCCCCGGCGGCGATCGGCTCGCGGGCCTGCAAGCACACCGGGCCGCTGTCGAGGCCCGCCGTCAAGCGCATGATCGAGACGCCCGTTTCCGCATCGCCCGCCATGATCGCGCGCTCGATCGGCGCCGCCCCGCGCCAGCGCGGGAGCAACGAAGGATGGACGTTGAGCATCTCGTAGTCGGACAGGAGCGGCTCCTTGATCAGCGCCCCGAAGGCGCATACGCAGACGACATCGGGGTTCGCGGCGGCGATGCGCGCCCGCGCCTCTTCGTCGTTGACCGAGGTCGGCTGATAGAGATCGATCCCGAGCGCGCGAGCCGCCTCCGCGACCGGCGGCGGCGCCACCCGGCGTCCGCGCCCGCGCGGCCGGTCAGGGCGCGTGACGACGAGGACGGGGCGATAGGGCGAATCGGCGAGCCGGTCGAGCACCGCGGCGGCGAAGTCCGACGTGCCGACGAAGACCGACCGCTCGGGGGTTGCCGTCACCCCGGACTAGGCCGCTTCCTGGGCTTCCCGCAGCGCTCGTACCGCTTCCTTGCGTTGGTCGCGCGAGGTCCGATCGAGGATCAGCACCCCGTCGAGATGGTCGATCTCGTGCTGGATCACCCGCGCCTCGAGCCCGGTCGCCTCCACCACGATCTCCTCCCCGCGCTCGTCGCGGGCGCGGACACGTACGTGAAGCGGGCGCTCGACGTCAACGAGCACGGAGGGAAGACTGAGGCAACCCTCCTCCATGATCTCCTCCTCGCCGCCCTTCCATTCGACCTCGGGGTTGACGAGCGCGATCACCGGCGAGTCCTGCTGAACTCGATACACAAGCACGCGATGGAGCACGCCGAGCTGCGTCGCGGCCAGCCCGACGCCGATGGCGTCGATCATGAGCTCACCCATCCGCTCAACTTCGTCCCGAAGGGTGTCGTCGAAGCGGTCGACCGGCCGGGCCCGGGTGCGCAGCACCGGGTCGCCGAACTTCCGGATCTGAGCGAGCGCCGCCGCCCGTCGCGCGGCGGCTGCGGGATCGAGGACAGGCGCGGGGTCATCCTCGACGATCTCGTCGTCGACGTCGCGAGCGACCGCGCGCGGCTCCGCCTCGTCCTCGGGGACGTCGCTTTCGTGCTCCAGGGCCTGCTGCTCAGCCATACCCTGGAGTCTAGGGCGGGACTGGCGGGAACGAAGTGGGAGCGTTGCGCGACGTGGTGTCTTTTAAGCCGCATATAT
>JAXDGF010000181.1:0-6387 GCA_034665165.1 Solirubrobacteraceae bacterium
GGCGCGCCACGCCGCCGCCGGCACTGAGCGCTACGCCGCCGCCAGCGCTGCCCGCAGCGCCCCGGCCAGCTCCGGCGGATCCACTCGCCGCACGGCGACCTCGTCGCAGCCCACCCACCCGGCGGCCGCGACCAGAGCGCCGGCCATCGCCGCCACGGCTCCAGGTGCCATCGTGAGCTGCTTGGCCACCAGCGTGCGTCCCTCGCGGCCGGGATCGACACGCCCGACCAAGTGTCCGCCGGCCAGTAAAGGCATCGCGTAGTAGCCGTGCACCCGCTTAGGGGCGGGCACGTACGCCTCGAGGCGATGGGTGAAGGCGAACATCCGCTCCGTGCGCCGGCGGTCCCAGATGAGCGAATCGAAGGGCGAGAGCAGCGTCGTGCGATGCCTGCCCCGGACGGCCAGCGCGTCCAAGGCGGAGGGGTGCGCCCACGCCGGCGCGGACGGCCAGCCCGCGACCCGGACCTCGACGAGCGAGGTGTCGCCGAGCACGGCCGTGACGTCGGCTCGTCCTAGGCGGTGATACTCGGCCAGGTCACCAACTGTCGCGATCCCCAGCGCCCGCCCCGAGACCTCGAGCAGCCCCCGCACACAGTCCGCATCCGACAGCTCAGCCCCTGAGAGCACCGAAGCCGGCAGCGCGCGCTCGGGCAGGTCGTAGACACGGCGAAAGCCGCGCCGGGTCGTGCACACCACCTCGCCGACGTCCAGCAACCACTCCACCGCGACCTTGACCTCGGACCAGTCCCACCAGGGGCCCCCGCGCTTGGCCCCGCCGAGCTCGGTCGAGGTCAAGGGGCCCTCGGCCCTCAGGCGCTCGAGCACCTGAGCGCCGACGCCCTCTGGGACCTTGTGCCAGCGCTGTCCGCGCGCGCGGAAGCGGCGGCGGCGGAAGGCGAACAGGCTCCATTGCTCGACCGGGAGCACGCAGGCGGCGTGCGCCCAGTACTCGAACGCGCCGCCGCCCGACCAGTAGGCGCGCTCGACCGCTTCCCGCCCGACGGGCCCGAGGCGCGCGTAGGCCACGAGCTCGTGCGAGCGCGCGAGCACCGAGATAGTGTCGAGCTGGACGGCGCCGAGGCGCTCGAGCATGGCCGTGACACCGCCGCGCCGCGCGGCCGTGGCGCCGCCCAGGAAGCCCTGCGCGCGCAGGGCGGCGCGGCGGGCCTCGTCGGCGGAGAGCTCGGGAACGGACACCGCGCGATCCTGGCAGGCCCGGCAGCGGAAGGGCGGTCGCGTTACCCTGCCACCCGGTGATCCTCGCGATCGACCAGGGCACGACGGGCACGACATGCATGGTCTTCGACGACCAGCCGGAGCTGATCGGCCGCGCCTATCGCGAGTTCGAGCAGCATTTCCCCGCTCCGGGCTGGGTCGAGCACGACGCCGAGGAGATCTGGAGCGTGACCCACGCCGTCGCCGGGGAAGCGCTCGACGACGCCGGAGTGGGCGCCGGCGAGCTGCGCGCGGTGGGCATCACCAACCAGCGCGAGACCGTGTGCGTGTGGGACCCGGAGACGGGGGAGGCGCTTCACCGCGCGATTGTGTGGCAGGACCGGCGCACGGCCGGACGCTGCGACGAGCTCAGGGCCGCCGGCCACGAGGCGATGGTGCGCACCCGTACCGGGCTTCTGCTCGACCCCTACTTCTCGGGCACGAAGATCGAGTGGCTCCTGAGCAACGTGCCCGGCCTGCGCGAGCGCGCCGAGGACGGCCGCGCCGCCTTCGGCACGATCGACTCGTGGCTCATCTTCAAGCTTACGGGCGAGCATGTGACCGATCCTTCGAATGCTTCGCGCACCATGCTCTACAACCTCGACTCCCGCGCCTGGGATCCGGAGCTCCTCGCCCTCCTGGGCGTGCCGGCCCGGGCCCTGCCCGAAATCGCACCCAGCTCCGGCCCGCTGGGCGTGACCCGCAAACAGGCCCTCCACGGCCACGCGGTGCCGGTCGCCGGCGTCGCCGGAGACCAGCAGGCGGCGCTGTTCGGGCAGGGGTGCGTCGACCCCGGCCTGGCCAAGAGCACCTATGGCACCGGTTCGTTCGTGCTCCAGAACACGGGGTCCAAGCGGCCGCCGCTGGCCCCGGGCCTGCTCGGCACGGTGGCGTGGGGCATCGGCGCGCGGCTCGACTACGCGCTCGAGGCGTCGATCTTCGTCACCGGCGCCGCCGTGCAGTGGCTCCGCGACGGCCTGAAGATCATCGGCGCGGCGGCCGAGACCGAGCCGCTCGCGGCGTCCCTGAACAGCAACGAAGGTGTCTACTTCGTGCCCGCGTTGACCGGACTCGGGTCCCCCCATTTCGATCCCTACGCCCGCGGCACGATCGTCGGTCTCACGCGCGGCTCGACCGCGGCACACCTGGCGCGGGCGACGCTCGAGGCGATCGCGTACCAGAACGTGGACGCCGTCCGAGCCATGGAGGCCGCGAGCCGCCAGCCGCTCCCAGAGCTGCGCGCGGACGGCGGCGCGACCGCCAACGCGTGGCTGATGCAGTTCCAGGCCGACATCCTCGGAGTCCCGGTGCTCGTCCCCGAGATCGCCGAGACCACGGCGCTCGGCGCCGCCTACCTCGCCGGCGTTGGCATCGGGCTGTGGACCATCGACCAGGTCGGGTCCGCCGCGCGCGAGCGGCGGCGGTATGAGCCCAGGATGAGCACCGACGAGCGCGAGACGCTCATGCACGGATGGCGGCGCGCGCTCGAACGGGCGCGGGGATGGGTCGAGGCGTAGCCTGAAGTTGACCGCGATGACCGACGACGCTGAATCCATCGACCTCGACCTCCTGGCGGCGTCGTTGCGCGCCGACTCGAGTGACCTCGATGCCTTCGTCGAGAGCCTGGCCGTGAAGCTCGAGGACGCGATCCCCAAGGGGGTCCGGGTCGAGCGGCGCCGCCGGGGGATGTTCGGGCCCAAGCTCGTGCGCCGGGTCGAGGTTGACCTGGGCGATCAGCGGCTCGAGCTGAGCTCGGCGACCGGTTCGGTCGAGACCAGGCGGGCAAAGCTGTCGGGCGGAATCGTGCTCAAGAGCGAGCGGCTCGACATCGACGCCTGGCTGGCCGCGCTCGGCGAGGCGCTCGCCGCCGAGGCGACGCGTAGCTCGACAACTCGTCAGGCGCTGCAGCGCCTGCTGATCTAGGAGATTGCAGATGGGTTTCTTCAACCGCCAAGACGGTGACCAGCAGGACCAGGACCAGGACCAGGACCAGGAGCCCGCGGCACCCGCGACGACGGTCGAGAATGCCCCGGACGGGGAGGCGCCTCATGCCGCGGGCTACGAGGCGGGATCGCTGGCCGGCATCCCACAGTCCGGGCGCGAGCGGATCGCCCGGATGAAGCAGGACGTCGCTCGGGGCTTCTTCACGAGCGACCTGTCCGTGAACGAGTTCCTCCTCGTCAAGCAGTCGGGCTTCGAGCCGCTGGGGCTCGTGCTCGGGAGCTCGATCTATCACATCGGCTTTCAGCAGGCGATGTGGAACCAGAGCCAGGAGATGGCCGTCCTCACCCAGGCTATGTACCACGCGCGCGAGCTCGCGATGACACGCATGGAGGAGGAGGCCGATCAGCTCGGCGCCGACGGGATCGTCGGCGTCCGGCTCGAGATCGGCCGCTACCAGTGGGGCGCTGACCTCGCCGAGTTCATCGCCGTCGGCACCGCCGTCAAGCACCGCGCGGGCGAGCTCCATCGGGCGCCGAACGGCCGCCCGTTCACCTCGGATCTGAACGGCCAGGACTTCTCGACCCTGCTCAGGTCCGGCTACCGGCCGGCGGGATTGGTGATGGGCAATTGCGTGTATCACGTCGCTCATCAGGGGCTGCGCGCATCGTGGAAGCAGATCGGACGCAATCTCGAGCAGACCAACTTCACCCAAGCGCTGTACGAGGCGCGTGAGCTCGCGATGGAGCGGATGACGAACGAGGCGAACGAGCTGCAGGCCGCCGGGATCGTCGGCGCCAGGATCGCCCAGGGGAGCCACGGCTGGGGTGCGCACGTGATCGAGTTCCTGGCCATCGGGACCGCCGTGGTGCCGTCCGCCGTCGACCACGAGATCGAGCGGCCCTCGCTCGTCCTTCCGCTCAGCGGCTGAGAACCGAATGCCAGATGTAGAGCTCAAGCCGCAGGTCTACAAGGATCCCCGCCCGAAGGAGTACTTCGATCACTTCCACGCGCGCTGCCGCGAGCGGCCGCCGAACGCGATGTACGAGCTCGTCCACATCGTCACCATGCTGCACGCGCTCATCACCTTCCGCGCCCGGGCGCTGGGGACAGACAACGTGCCCATGGGTCCGGTCATCCTCGCGCCCAACCATGCATCGTTCATGGATCACTTCCTCACCGCCGCCTTCATCCGCCGCCGCATTCAGTTCATGGCCAAGTCGCAGATGTTCAAGCCGCCGCTCGGACCGCTCGTGTACAGCCCGGGCGGGGTATTCCCTGTCCGCCGCGGTCACCACGACGAAGAGGCGTTCCTCACCTCCTATGAGATCCTCGGCCGCGGCGGGGCGGTTGTCATCTACTGCGAGGGCGGCCGGTCGCGCACCGGGCGGCTCGCCGACAGCGCCAAGCCGGGCATCGGGCGGCTCGCGCTCGAGACCGGTGTCCCCGTGGTACCGGTTGCCATCCTCGGCTCTTACCAGGTGCGCAACTGGAAGCGGCTGCATTTCCCGAAGGTGACGATCGAGTACGGCAAGCCGTTCAGGTTCGAGCGCGTCGAGGATCCGGCGCGTGAGCAGCAGCAACAGACCGCCGACTACATCTTCGCTCGGATCAGGGCGCTCCACGACGAGCTCGCCCGTGTGGGCCACCGGGCGGCTCTCCGCCGCCCGTCTTGCGACGCGTGATACGATCGCCGCCGTAACTTGAAGGGGCATCGCCTGGAGACCCGGGCGACGGCGGTAAGCGGAGAAATCACCGGTGGGACCAACGGGGCGCACGCTCCTCCGGTCCGGAGCCATGAGAGAGGAGTACGAAGTGAAGCGATTCAAATTACTGCTCGCTACGAGTGGGCTGCTCGCTGCCACCTCGGCAGCGCTACTGGCGGCGGGCGGCGCGGGCGCGTCAGCTGTGAGCGGTCTGCCCACGCTGACGCTGACGCTGACCGGCAAGACGTTGACCGTCGGGGGACAGATGGTGTCCGGGGCAGTCAACGTGCAGACGACAGAGACAGGCAGGGACGGAGGACCGACGCTGGTTCACCTGAACCCTGGCTATGACGCATCCATATTCCCGCACGTGGCCCAGCTCGTCAACCAGCACCACGGCGATATCAATTACGTGAGCCCCTACGGCCAGCTCGTGTACGACGCGGACGCGCCTCACGGCACGACCACGGCACAGACGGTGCTTCCGGCGGGCAACTACATCGCGCTCGACTCGAACACCAACGGGACACCTCCTCATGCGGCGTTCACGGTTACGGCGTCGCCGGCGCCTGCGGCCCTGCCGAGCGCGGGAGCCACTGAGAGCACGATCGAGTTCGGCTTCACCGGTCCGAAGACGCTCCACACGGGCGAAGTGGTGCGGTTCGTCAACGCCGGCTTCGTCGTGCACATGGATGTCTGGGCCAAGGTCAAGAGCATGGCCGCCGGCAAGAAGCTGGTGGCTCTGCTGCTGGCCAACGCTCCGCAGCGGAAGGCCGCCGGCCTGATCACCGGCCAGGGCGCGTTCGCGGGTCCGATGTCGTCCGGCGGAATCGTCCAGACGACGATCACCGCCACCCCCGGCATCTACGTGCAGCTCTGCTTCATGGCCACCCAGGACGGGCGCTCGCACACGCAGCTCGGGATGGAGCGGATCATCAAGATCGCTAAGTAGACGCTGCCCGTGGCCGCGACCGCGTCTATGCGGTCGCGGCCGCAGCGGCCCCGGCGAGGGCGAGCTCCTCGATCGCGGCTTCGCGCATCTTGTATTTCTGGACCTTGCCCGTGACCGTCATCGGGAAGGAGTCGACGAGCGTGACGTAGCGGGGGATCTTGTAGTGCGCGATCCGGTCGCGGCAGAAGTCGCGCACCCCGTCCGCGGTCAGGGTCGCGCCCTCGCGTGTCACCACCCACGCCATCAGCTCCTCGCCGTAGCGCTCGTCGGGAACGCCGATCACCTGCACGTCGGCGATGTCGGGATGGGTGTAGAGGTACTCCTCGATCTCCCGGGGGTACACGTTCTCGCCCCCGCGGATGACCATGTCCTTGCTCCGGCCGACGATGCGCACGTACCCGTCGGCGTCCATCGTGGCCAAGTCTCCGGTGTGCATCCAGCGCTTAGCGTCGATCGCCTCCGCGGTGCGCTCGGGGTCGTTCCAGTACCCGCGCATGACCGGATAGCCGCGGGCGAGAAATTCACCGGGCTCGCCGCGGGCCTGGGTGCGGCCGGTGGCCGGGTCGATGATCT
>JAXDGF010000182.1:0-10670 GCA_034665165.1 Solirubrobacteraceae bacterium
AGCGCCTTGAGCGCCTTGAAGCCGAAGACGTTGCCGATGATCGAGCTCGTCAGGTTCGCGATCGAGCCCTCTTCGAAGAGGTCGATGTCGTACGCGATCTTGGCGATGTACTCGCCCTCACGACCGGGCACGGCCTGGACGTCATAGGCCTTGGCCTGGTAATGCTTGTGGTCGGTGAGGCGGTCGGTCCAGACCACCGTCCAAGTTGCGGTGGAGGACTCGCCGGCGACGGCGGCTGCTGCCTCGATGGCGTCGACGCCCGGCTGCGGGGTGATGCGGAACGCGCAGAGAACATCGGTGTCCTTGGGCTCGTAGTCGGCGTCGTAATAGCCCATCTCCGCGTAGGGAGTGACGCCAGAGGCCCAGCGGTCTTTCTTGGTGTCAGTGCTAGCCATCACCGGTCCTTGCTCTCGGTCGTCGCGTTATGCATCTTCTAACCTTCCTGTCGGTTCGCTATGAAGAACCTAATCCGGCGGAGCATAAATGTCAAGTAATGATTTCTCTGCTAAGCATTGAGTAGTCGCTATTGTTCCTTCCACTAGGCGACCGCTCCAAGCTACCGCGATTCGGGCCTGTCATAACCAGATTTAGATTGATAGACGGACGCATCAGATCCGAAGGTGAATCTTTGTGGTTGCTTGATGTCCAACGGCTTACGTTCGGTCACTCGTCGCCGCGCCCAGGCGACGTGGCCCGCTCCGACGTTCGCGCGGGCGCCTACGAGTTCGAGGAGCGACTGATGCCACAGGTATCCATGATGGCGGCCGCGTGATCGACGTCGCCTTCACCCCCGCCGAGGCCCGGGCGGCCGACGTCGCCGTGGTCATCGACGTGCTGCGCGCCACCACGACCGCCACGCAGGCGCTCGCATCCGGGTACCGGCGCGTGCTTTGCGTCGACAGCCTCGAGCGCGCGCTGCGCATGCGCGCGCCCGGCCGTGTCCTCGCTGGAGAGCAGCACGGCAGGATGCCACCCGGCTTCGATCTCGGTAACTCGCCCCGTGACGTGGAGCGCGGAGGCGCGGAGGAGCTCGTGCTCGCCACCACCAATGGCGCTCCCACCATCGTCGCGGCCGCGCGGCGGGCGCCGCTCGTTCTCCTTGCCTGCCTGCTCAATCTCGACGCCGTGCGCTCGCAGATCGCGGGCGCGGAGGTCCAGATCGTGTGCTCGGGCACCTACGGCCAGGTCGCGCTCGAGGATGTCTACGTGGCCGGAAGGTTGTGCGCGGGACTTGCGGGGGAGCGCACCGACGCCGCGCTCGTGGCCGAGGCCGTGGCGCGCGCGCACCCGAGCGCGTACGACGTCCTCGCCGCGAGCGCCAACGCGAGGTCGCTGATCGAGGCCGAGCTCGGGGACGACATCGAGTTCTGTGCGGGGGAGTCGCTCGTGGACATCGTGCCGCGCGTCGAGCGGACCCGGCCTGGTCTCGCCATCGTCGTCGGCGAGGTGGCGAGCCCGCCCGCGAGCGAGGCGGCGAGTGAGGCGGCGAGTGAGGCGCCAAGCCGGGCTTCGAGCGCGGCGGTTGACGGAGCGGGTAACGTGCGCTCCGTGGTCGAGTCAGGCAACCCCAGCTCGGGCCGCGCCAGCGAGCCCCAGCCGACGAGCTAACCCCCCATGCCCCGTCCGATCATGCTGGGAGTCGTGGGCGACTCGGGCGCCGGCAAGACGACCCTGACGCGCGGGCTCGTGCGCATCCTCGGGGAGGCGCAGGTAACGCGGGTGGCCGCCGACGATTACCACCGCTACGACCGCCGGCAGCGCGCCGAGCACAACGTCACGCCGCTCGATCCCGCCGGCAATTACCTCGACGTCCTCGAACAGCACCTCGCCCACCTGCGCGGCGGCGAGCCCGTGCTCAAGCCGATCTATCGCCACAGCGACGGCACCTTTCTGCCCTCGCAGTACGTCCGCCCGGCCGAGTTCACGATCGTCGAGGGAATGCTCGGGTTCCATACCGCGGCCATGCGCGAGGCTTACGACGTTCGCGTCTATCTCGCGCCTCCGGAGGAGCTACGGCGCCAGTGGAAGGTGCAGCGCGACGTGAGCCGGCGCGGCTACACGACCGACGCCGTGCTCGCCGAGCTTGACCATCGCGAGGGCGACGCCGAGGTTTACATCCGACCCCAGCAGCGCTACGCCGACATCGTCGTCTCGTTCACGCCGGGAGACAACGGCAACCCGGACCGGCTCGACGCCAACGTCAAGATGCGGCCGGGCCTGCCCCATCCCGATCTCTCGCCCTTCGTCGACGAAGACAGCTCGGGAATCACCCTCACCGAGCAACGCATGGAGACGCACCTGCGCGTGCCCGGCACCATCACTCCCGACCGCGCGGCGGCGATCGAGGAGGCGGTGTGGGACCGCATGCACTTCGCCAGCCATCTGCGCACCGAGCGCCTCGGCGTGTTCGCGGTCGGCCACCAGCTCCACCGCTCCGAGACGCTCGCGATCGTCCAGGTCCTGATCCTCTACCAGCTCGTCACCGCCCGGGCAGCGGTGGCGCTCGGCAGTCCCGGCGTGCGTGCGGACCTACGCGCGTAGGCAGTCCCGGCTTGAGCGCGGACCTACGCGCGCGACGCGCGTAACGCCTAACGCCCCTCGGCTACCACGCGCTCGGCGACCGCCGTCCGGACGAAGGTCACGAACGCGGCCACGGGGTCGCGGACCGGGCCGACGGCCGAGTGCAGGACGAACCACGGGCGCGGGGGGGGTGGGTTGGTAAGCACGAGCTCGCCGAGGAGCCCCGCCTCGATCTCGGCCTGGACGGCGGCACGCGAGAGGAGCGAGACGCCGAGACCGACGCGGGCCGCCTGCTTGATCGCGCCGTTGGAGCCGAGCGTCAAGGTCTCGGGCGCCATGTCGCGGTTCTTGAGGAACTGCTCACCGAGGGCGCGCGTGCCCGAGCCAGGCTCGCGCAGAAGCCAGGCGCGGCCCGCGAGCGTGCTCGCCGGGATCGCTCCCTCGGACACGAGTGGGTCATCGGGCGAGGTGATGCAGACGATCTCGTTGTCCATGATCGGCATCGCGATCAGGCGATCGTCGGTCGGCGGCCGGCCCGTGATCGCGACGTCGGCGGCGTGAGAGAGCACGCGCTCGAGCACACGCTGGCGGTTGCCGACGTCGAGGGCGAGCTCGAGCCCCGGGTGCTCCTGCCCGAACGCGCGCATGAGCGGCGGCACGAACGACTCGGCCGCGGTCGTGACCGCGGCGATCTTCAGCTTTCTCGCCGCGACGGCGGCCGCTTCCCGCGCCGCGCGGCGTCCCTGGTCGAGGAGCCCCATCACGTCTTCGGCGTAGGGAGCGAAGGCGGTGCCGGCGTTGGTCGGGCGGATCCCGCGACCGGCGCGCTCGAAGAGCTCGGAGCCGAGCTCACGCGAGAGCGCGGCGATAGCGGCCGACACGGACGGCTGGGTGACGATGAGCTCGTCGGCTGCGGCGGTGACCGAGCCGCCACGGACGACTGCTAGGAACGCCGTGAGCTGCGTGACTGTTATAGCCATGTGTCTGTCATTGGACAATATGGCATAGAGCAACGAAAACATGCCATAGAGCTCGGCTGCAGCCGAGCGGCGCCACCCGTAGCACCGCCAGCCGGGCGCTACCAGCTGCGCCGGTAGCCGCTCGAGAGCTGCGGCGCTCGCTTGCGCCACTCCGGCTCGACGTCGTACGTGCGGCGGATGCTGCGCTCGCGCATGTACCTGAGCACGGGGCCGTAGGTAAAGCGCGCGGCGTTGGTATAGAGCGTCACCAGTCCGGTCGTTTCGGAGAAGGGCATGTACTTGTCCGGGAAGCCCGGCATCGTGCAGGCCATGCACACCCCGCCCACGTTCGGGCACCCGCCGATCCCGTTCACCCAACCGCGGATCGGGACGTTGCACTTGACCACGGGTCCCTTGCACCCGAGCTTGACCAGGCAGCCGCTCTCGCCCGGCGCCTCGGCGAAGCGGCCGTGCTCGGCGTAGCCGACGCGGTTGCAGCTCTCGTGGACCGTGCGCCCGAAGATGCGCGCCGGCCGGCCCTGCTCGTCGAGCTCGAGCGGCGGCCCCATCCCGACCAGGTTGAGGACGACCCCGAGCAGCGTCTCGGTGACGTTGTCGGGCTGGACGGGGCACCCCGGGAGGTTGATGATCGGGAGCTCGCGGCGCGAGAGCCAATCCCACCCCAGGTAGTCGCGCATGCCCATGGCCCCGGTCGGGTTGTTGCGCATGGCCGGGATGCCGCCGTAGGCCGCGCAGGTGCCCATGGCCAGGACGGCGGCGGCCCTGGGTGCCAGGCGGTCGATCCACGTGCAGGTGGTGATCGGTTGCCCGGTCGCCGGGTCGACGCCGAAGGCGGCCCAGTGCCCCTCGCCGTTGATCTCCTCGTTGGGGACGGCGCCCTCGACCACGAGGATGAAGGGGTCGAGCTTGCCGGCGGCGGCGTCGAACCACGCGCGCATGAACTCGTCGCCATTTTCGTAGGCGAAGAAAGGGTTGTAGATGATCAGCGGCGGGATCCCGGGAAAGGCGCCGCGGAGCAGGTCCTCGAGGCTCGGGTTGGTCGCCGCCGTCATCGACACGGTGTCCCCGTCGCAGCCCAAACCGCTGGTCATCCAGATGACGGTTACCGGGCGGCCATCGCGACGGGCGGGGGCGGTCGGGCTCGGTATCGATTCCGCCGACACCGTCAGCGCTCGTGACTCCGAGGTGATTCCGATCGGGCGCTCATCCGCCCGAGGCCAGCTTCTGAGGAGTGGAGCCGCCGTTCGGCGCGGGCCGCTCCGGAAGCCGGGCCGTCCGCTCGACCAGGGCGTCGAGATGCTCGCCGACGGTGCCGTGGAGGTGCCAGTCGCCGGCCGTCCCCGTCACGACCTCGGAGTGGGCGAGGCGCCCGAGGGCGTGCGAGATCGATGGACGCTCGGCGCCGACGAGCTGCCCCAGCATCCGATGGGTGAGCGGAAGGCAGACGCGGATGCCGCCCGGCTCGACGCGTCCCCACCGCGCCGCCAGGTGCCACAGGAGCAGGACGAGGCGCGCCTCGAGCCGGGGTTGTGAGGTGATAGCGCGCAGGACGTCGAGGTCGGCGATGCGCCGCCCGGCGCGGCGCAGGAGCGCGTTCGTGATCTGCGGCCACGGGCGCACGCGTTCGGCGAAGTCGGCGTCGAGGAGGGCAAACCGCGTGGGGGACAGCGCTTGCCAGGCGTACGTTCGCTCGAGCATGTTCTCGGCCAGCGGCCACGCCGGCTGGAGCAGATCGCCCGGACCGATGAGCTCGGTCGCAGTCCGGTTCCCGACGCGGGCGTCGACCGCCATCAGCCCGTCGAGGAGAAGCAGGCCGAGCCCGCCGGCGACGGCCTCGAACCAGCGCGAGAGATCGCAGGCGCCGACCTCGGCGTCGAGCACTCGCGCCGTTGCCACCTGGCGCACGGCGAGGCGCATACGGACGTCGAACTCCTGCGCCAGATCGTCGTCGGCGTCGAGCAGGTACGCGTAAAGCGAGGGGGAGAGGGGCTTGCGCCGGCCGAGGTGCGGGTGCCCCGACCATTGAGACGTTCGCCCCGTGATCCCATCGCGGTCTTCAGTGGAAATAGCGCTGCCTCTCCCTGATCCCTCAGACACTGGATGCGTCCACAGTGAGTCTACGCTCACCGGGCGGACGAAGGGCGAAACTGCCTGTAAGCGCGGTGCATATAGGCGCTTGCCTAGGCATCGGCAGCGACCGAGGCGCGAGACGTAACCGGCATTACCGGGCCTTGACACAGCGCTCCCACGGCCTGGTAGAACGATTTCTCCCGTGGTAGAACCGAGAAGGCTTCGACCTGGACGCCGTGTCGTCGAGAGTTCGCAGCTGGTAGAGGTAGGTTCTGAGAGGAGAGGCCACAACCGCATGTGCTTGGCGATACCAGGTCAGGTCATCGAGATAGTCGATGAAGAAAACAGGTTGGCGAAGGTCGACGTCGCCGGTGTGCGCCGCAACGTCAACATCGGGCTCCTCGACGCCGACGGCTCCGGTGTCGGGCCCGGCGACTGGGTCCTGATCCACGTTGGGTTCGCGATCTCCCAGGTGGACGAAGAGGAGGCGCGGGCGACGCGCGACCTGCTCCAACGGATGGGCGCGGACTACGAGCAGGAGCTAGAGGATCTCAAGGCCAGCGTGATCGAGTGATCGCCGACCGTGCATCCGTCCCTAAGTGTGACGAGCACCACTGCATCACCTGCGGCGACGACGGCGACCCGATGACGATCGTGCGCGTCGACCCCGACCGAGGGCTCGCGCTGTGCGCGGACGAGGACGGTGGGCGACACACGGTGGAAACGGCGCTGGTGGAACCGGTGGTTGCCGGTGACCGCATCCTCGTGCACGCGGGTACGGCCATCGCGGCGCTGGCGTCCGAAGAGAATGAGGCCCCCGTCGACAGTTCGACGACGGCGGCCGTGACGAAAGCAGAGGCCGCCAGATGAAATACGTCGACGAATTCCGCGACGCCGACCTGGGACGGGCGCTGTCCGGAGAGATCCTCTCCCTCGTCGAGCCGGGTCGCCACTACAAGTTCATGGAGGTCTGCGGCGGCCACACCCACTCCATCTACAAATACGGCGTCGACGACCTCCTGCCCGCCAACGTCGAGCTCGTGCACGGGCCGGGATGCCCGGTCTGCGTGATCCCGATGGGGCGCGTGGACGACGGCATCGCGCTCGCTCACGAGGAAGGCGTGATCTTCACCTGCTTCGGAGACATGATGCGCGTCCCGGGCTCGAACGGCAGCCTGCTCGAGGCCAACGCCGCCGGCGCCGACATCCGGATGGTCTACTCGCCGCTCGACGCGCTGAGGATCGCCAAGCAGAACCCGGAGCGCGAGGTGGTCTTCTTCGCCATCGGCTTCGAGACCACGGCGCCGTCGACGGCCTTGACCCTCAAGCGGGCCCGCGCCGAGGGCGTCAAGAACTTCTCCGTCATGTGCAGCCACGTGACCATCGTCCCGCCGCTGCGCGCGCTGCTCGAGTCACCCGATCTCCGGCTCGACGGCTTCGTCGGTCCGGGGCACGTCTCGACCGTCGTGGGGGCGCGGCCGTTCGAGTTCATCCCCGCCGACTACGGCAAGCCGATCGTCGTCGCCGGCTTCGAGCCCCTCGACATCCTCCACGCCATCACGATGATCCTCCGCCAGCTCGCCGAGGGCCGGTGCGAGGTCGAGAACCAGTACAAGCGCGTGGTCCCCTACGAGGGCAACCCGCGCGCGCTCGAGGTGATGGCCGAGGTGTTCGAGCTGCGCCCCCACTTCGAGTGGCGCGGACTCGGCTTCATCTCCCACAGCGGGCTGAAGCTCTCCGAGGCGTACGCCGATCTCGACGCCGAGAAGCGTTTCAGCGTCCCCGGCGTGCGCGTCGCCGACCCCAAGGCATGCCAGTGCGGTGAGGTGCTCAAGGGCGTGATCAAGCCCTGGGAGTGCAAGGTGTTCGGCACGGCGTGCACCCCTGAGCGTCCGATCGGAACGTGCATGGTCAGCTCAGAAGGCGCGTGCGCGGCGTACTACAACTATGGCCGCTTTGCGCGCGAACGGGAGGTAGTGTGATCCCCTTCAGGCAAAGCGCTGCTTTTGCGCGCGAACGCGAGGTAGTGTGATGGGTTCCAGGCAAAGCGCTGCTTTTGCGCGGGAGCGGGAAGTCGTCTGATGGCCGAAGCCGTCTCCGATCGCGAGCAGAAGATCCTCGGGATCATCGCGACCGCACGCGGCAAGCGGGCCAAGTTCCGCGACAAGAAGATCAACATGTCGCACGGCGCCGGAGGCAAGGCGACGCAGAGCCTGATCGAGGCCGTGCTCGTGCCCGCCTTCGGCGGTGAGACGCTCGCCGAGATGGGCGACGCCGGGCTCGTCTCGGTCGGCGGGGTCGAGGTCGCCATGACCACTGATTCCTACGTCGTCAAGCCGCTGCGCTTCCCCGGCGGCTCGATCGGCGAGCTCGCCGTCAACGGAACCTGCAATGACCTCGCAGTGTCGGGTGCGCGACCCCTTGCCCTGACGCTCTCGCTCATCCTCGAGGAGGGCCTGGACGCGGAGACGCTTGAGCAAGAGGTTGACGCGATCGCGCGGACGGCCCGGGAGGCCGGGGTCGAGATCGTCGCCGGCGATACCAAGGTGGTAGAGCGCGGGCACTGCGACGGGATGTACATCTGCACGACCGGCATTGGCCACCGCGACCCGCGTGCGCGCCTGTCGCCGTCGTCGCTGCGGCCCGGCGATCGCATCCTGCTCTCCGGCTCGGTCGGCGAGCACGGGACGGCGATCATGCTCGCCCGCAATCTGTTTGACCTCGATGCTTCGATCGAATCGGACACACGCTCGTTGTGGCCGGCGGTCGACGCGCTGTTCGAGGCGGTTGGACCCGAACTGCGCTGCCTGAGGGATGCGACTCGCGGCGGCGTGGCGTCGGTGCTCAACGAGCTCGCCCGCGCTTCATCGGTGGCGATGCTCGTGCGCGAGGGAGCGGTCCCGGTACACCCCGCCGTGGCGGGGGCATCCGAGATCCTCGGAATCGACCCGATGTACGTGGCCAACGAAGGCAAGTTCGTCGCTTTCGTCGCTCCGGAGGCGGCGGAACGAGCCCTCGAGACGCTGCGCAAAGTGGACGGCTGTGAGGACGCAGCCGAGATCGGTGAGGTGCGGACGGAGCCGCCAGGGATGGTGCTGGTCGAGACAAGCTTCGGCGGCCGGCGGGTTATGGACCAGCTTGTAGGCGACCCACTACCACGTATCTGTTGAGAGCGAGAGGAGACGGGATGGCAAGTCCGTTTGCAGGTCACAGGCAGACAGAGGCGGTTACGGCTCACGTCCTCTGGATGACGACTGGACTGAGCTGCGAGGGCGATTCAGTGGCCATGACTTCGGCCACCAATCCGAGCTTGGAGGACATCATCCTTCAGGCCATCCCGGGTATGCCGAAGGTGGTCGTCCACAACCAGGTGATCGACTACTCCGTCGGCGATGAGTTCGCCCAGGCGTGGTTCGACGCCGAGCAGGGCAAGCTCGATCCGTTCGTTCTGTGCATGGAGGGCTCGATCGGTAACGAGGAGATCAACGGGGACGGTCACTGGACCGGCTTCTCGTCGAATCCTGATGGACAGCCGATCACCATGAACGAGTGGCTCGACCGCCTCGCGCCCAAGGCCGCGGCTGTGGTCGCGATCGGAACGTGCGCCACTTACGGCGGCATCCCGGCGATGAAGAACAACGCCACCGGCGCGATGGGAGTGCCTGACTACCTGGGCTGGAACTGGAAGTCGAAGGCCGGCCTACCGGTCGTCTGCATCCCCGGTTGTCCCGCGCAGCCGGACAACATGACCGAGGTGCTGCTCTACCTCGCGCTCCATCTCGCCGGCCTCGCGCCCGCGCCGGAGCTCGACGCGGCGCTGCGCCCGAAGTGGCTGTTCGGACGGACGGTCCGCGAGGGCTGCAACCGCGCCGGCTTCGCCGAGCAGGGTGATTTCGCCACCGAGTACGGCACCGACCACCGCTGCATGGTCAAGCTCGGCTGCAAGGGCCCGGTCGTCAAGTGCAACGTCCCGGTCCGTGGCTGGGTGAACGGCATCGGAGGTTGCCCCAACGTCGGAGGGATCTGCATGGCGTGCACGATGCCGGGGTTCCCGGACAAGTACATGCCCTTCATGGACGAGGACAAGTGGGGTGCGGCCGCGTCTAACTTCGAGCGCTTCGCGTTCGGCCCGTTCGTCCGGTACTTCCGCCACAAGAACATCGAGACCAAGTACGACAAGGAGCCGGATTGGCGCCAGAAGGGGCGCGCGCTTACCACCGGCTACGTCAAGCGGTGGTAGTCAGGATCCCGGTCGGCAAGTACTTCGAACGACTTCAAGCCAAACTAGGAGTGAACTAAATGGCGACAACTGCGCCGAGTCAGGTAATGGTGAAGGAGATGTCCTGGGATCCGATCACTCGGATCGTCGGGAGCCTCGGGATCCATACCGAGATCGACTTCTCCAACCGCACGGTGCTGAAGTGCTACAGCACGTCGATGATCTTCCGCGGCTTCGACATCTTCATGCGGGGCATCGACCCGCGTGATACGCACTTCATCACGAGCCGGATCTGCGGCATCTGCGGTGACAACCACTGCACCGCCTCGTGTCTGAACCAGAACATGGCCTATGGGGTCAAGCCGCCGCCGCTCGGCGACCTGGCCTTCAACTGCGCCGAGGCCGCGGACTACATCTTCGACCACGCGATCTTCAACGACTGCATGGCGAATGTGGACTTCTGCGAGCAGATGGTCAAGGAGACCAACCCGTCGTTGCTGGCCAAGGCGGAGAACACCCCCGCTCCCGGCGGCGACATCCACGGCTACAAGACGATCGCCGACATCATGAGGTCGCTCAACCCGTTCACGGGCGAGTTCTACCTCGAGACGCTCCACGTGGCTCGTTACACGCGTGAGATGTACTGCCTGTTCGGCGGGCGCCACACTCATCCCTCGACGATCATGCCGGGTGGCTGCAGCGCCGACATCACGCATCAGACGTGCACCGACTTCTATGTGCGCCTCATGCGCTACATGGACTACGTCAAGCGCAGCGTCCCGATGCACGACGACCTGTACGACTTCTTCCTTCAGGAGTTGCCCGGGTACGACAACGTCGGATACCGGGCCACCAACCTGGTCAACTGGGGTTGCTTCGAT
>JAXDGF010000183.1:0-17147 GCA_034665165.1 Solirubrobacteraceae bacterium
CGCATGCTCGACGGTGAGCCGGGTGCCATCTCGGTCGTATAGTCGCGCGCCACGGAGCGGCCGGGGCCGGTGCCCCAACCGGCCTTCAAAGCCGGGAAGCCGTGGCAGCCCCACGGTGGGAAGGTTCGACTCCTTCGCCGCTCCGTGACCACAACATGACCAGCGATACCAATGAGGCCCTCCGGCGCCTCCCCTCTGTCGATCGCCTCGCGGTCTCAGTGGCGCGGGCGACCCTGGCTGAGCGCCGGGCCGAGCTTCTGGGCGGCGCCGAGGACGAGGTCGACCTCGTGGCGCGCGCGAGCGATCGCCTTCAGCCCTCGCTGCGCCGGGTCCTGAACGCAACCGGCGTCGTCGTCCACACCAACCTCGGGCGCGCTCCCCTCGCCCAGGCGGCCCGCGCCGCCGTCAACCGCGCCGCGCACGGATATTCCAACCTCGAGCTCGATCTCGAGCACGGCGGGCGCGGCTCTCGCCACGCCCACGTCGAGGCGCTGCTGTGCGAGATCACGGGTGCCGAGGCGGCGATGGCGGTGAACAACTGCGCCGCCGCCGTCCTCCTCGCCGCCGCCGCGCTCGCGGGCGGCGGGCGCGAGCTCATCGTCTCTCGCGGTCAGCTGATCGAGATCGGGGGTGGGTTCCGGATCCCGGAGGTTGTGGCTCAGGCCGGCGCGCGGCTGGTCGAGGTCGGGACGACCAACCGCACGCGGCTGCGCGACTACAGTGCGGCCATCGGCCCGCACACGGGCGCGGTCATGCGCGCGCACGCGTCGAACTTCAGGACCGTCGGCTTCGTCGAGGAGGTGGAGATCGAGGCGCTGTGCTCGCTTGGGATGCCGGTAATCGACGACGTGGGATCGGGCGTGCTCGCCGACGAGCTCGAGCTCCTGGCCGAGGAACCGGCTGTGCGGCGCTCCGTGCGCGCCGGGGCCGCACTCGTCTGCTTCTCGGGCGACAAGCTCCTCGGTGGTCCCCAGGCGGGCGTGATCATCGGCCAGCGCACGGCGATCGAGGCCGCGCGCTCCCACCCCCTAGCCCGGGCGGTACGGATCGACAAGCTCTCGCTCGCCGCCCTCGAAGCGACCCTCGCCCTCTACCGCGACCCCGAGCTCGCCCGCCGCGAGCTGCCGGTGCTCGCGATGCTCACCGCGCCGGAGGCCGAGCTCGAGCGACGCGCGCGAGCGCTAGCCGAGGCGACCGGGGGCGAGATCGTCGCGAGTACTGCCCGCGTCGGCGGCGGCGCGCTCCCCCTGCTCGAGCTCGCCGGTCCGGCCGTCGCCCTCGACGCCGGCGCCGCCGGGGCCGACGCCCTGGCCGCGGCGCTGCGGCTGGGCGATCCGGCCGTGATCGGGCGCATCCAGCACGATCGGCTCCTCCTCGACCCTCGCACCCTGACCGACGAAGAGGCCGAGGAGGCGGCAGCGGCCGTGCGCGCGGCGCTGGGATGAGCGAGCCGCTGACGGTCGGCACCGCGGGGCACATCGACCACGGTAAGACGGCGCTCGTGCGGGCCCTGACCGGGGTCGACACCGACCGCCTGCCTGAAGAGAAGGCGCGCGGGATCACGATCGTGCTCGGGTTTGCCCCCCTCACCCTCCCGAGTGGCCGGGTCCTCTCCCTGGTCGACGTGCCCGGGCACGAGCGCCTGCTGCGCGTTATGGTCGCGGGGGCGACCGGGATCGACCTCTTCCTCCTGGTCGTCGCCGCCGACGACGGGGTGATGCCACAGACGCGCGAGCATCTCCGCGTGCTCGAGGCGCTCGGCGTCCGCCGCGGCGTCGTCGCCGTCACCAAATCCGATCTCGCTGATCCCACGCTCGCGATGGCGGAGGTGGCTGAGCTCGTGCCCGAAGGCGTCGAGATCATCGCCTGCTCGGCGCGATCCGGAGCGGGCGTGGCCGAGGTCGCGGCCGCGCTCGAGCGCGCCGCCGATCAGGCTACGAGCCGCGCCGCCGACCCCGGCCCGGCCGTTCTCCACGTCGATCGCGTCTTCACCATCCGGGGCGCCGGGACGGTGGTGACGGGCACCCTGTGGTCGGGGACGATCCGGCGCGGCGAGCGCCTGAGACTGCTTCCCGGCGATCGCACGGGGCGGGTGCGCGGCGTCCAGGTCCACGACCACGCCGTCGAGGAGGCGGCCGCCGGTCAGCGCGTGGCCGTCAACCTCGCCGGGCTCGAGCGTCGCTCCGTGACCCGGGGGGACGTTCTCGCCGGGGCCGAAGCACCCCTCGCCCTCACCCACCGCCTTGAGGTTCGCCTCGCGCTGGACGAGCGCATGAACGACCGCGATCGCGTGCAGGTCCACCACGGCACCCGGGCCACCCCCGCGCGTGCGGTCCGGCTGGAAAACGACGTCTGGCAGCTGCGCTGCGAGCGTCCCCTGATCGCCGCCGACGGCGATCGCCTGGTTCTGCGCCGGATCGCGCCGCCGGATACGCTCGGTGGCGGCGTGATCGTGAGGGCGGCGGCCGGGGGACGGCAGGAGCTCGAGGACGAGGCCCCGCCCGCGCCCGGCGCAACAACATCGCCGGCGCCGCCAGGACCGCCCCCGCTCGACCCCGCCGCCCTGGCGCTCGAGGAGCGGCTCCGCGCGGCGGGACACGAGCCGCCGAGCGAGGCCGAGCTCGGGGACGAGGCCGGGAGCTTGCGGGCGCTTCACGCCGCGGGGCGGGCGGTGCGGATCGGGCGCTCGATGCACGCCCATACCGATGCCATCGCCGATGTCCGCAGCGTGGTCGAGCGGATCGCGCAAGCGGAGGGCCAGGTCACGCTTGCCCGTCTGCGCGACGAGCTCGGGACGTCACGCAAATACGCCCAGGCCCTGCTCGAGCACCTCGACGCCGCTCGCGTCACGCGCCGGCGGCCCGACGACAGCCGCGTCCTGCGCTCAGCTCCGCGCTGATCAGCTCGCTAGCCCGGGGCGGGTGCCAGGGGTGTCGTCCGCACGTGAACCGGCGGCGATCCCGAGCCACGAACCGTGGCAGGCGAACTGCCGGCGCCCAGGCTGTGCGACCGCGCAGTGGCGCGGCGGCGGCGCGCGGACGATCCTGCCGGCGGCGAAGGCGTGGTGTGCCGGTGGACTGCTGCCTTTGAACCGGCGCCCTGGCCGCGGGCGACGCTTCGCGCCCGCGTGCCGTGGGCTCCTGAGGACTGCGACCGGCCGGAGCCGACCCCCTTGCGCCCGGCATGCGAAGCGGTCGAATTGCCGCCCTTCGACCTCGTCGAGCTGCCGGGAACGGCGCTCGTCGCGGGCTTGGCCGCCGTGCCGGGGTGGGCCGCATTCGCGTTGCCTCGAGTTATCCCAGAGCCACCGGGACGAGCCGCGGGCCTGGCTCCGCCGCTCGCGCCCCCGCCCGCCGTCCCCCTGCCATGCGCGTACGGGGAGCCCTTGACGGCGTGGTTGTCATGCCCCAGGACCGCCCGCACGCCGGCCACGCCCGCCACGCCGGCCGCCGCCGTCACGATCACGGCGGCACCCACGAGGGCCTTGGCGCCAATGGTCGCGGCGACCGTCTTGCCGGCCGCGCCCGCGCCGGCGGCCATAGCGCCGACGCCGCCGGCGGCGCCGTGCCCTGACCCGGCCCCGGTGATCGAGGCCAGAATCCCGGCGGAGGCAGCGGGTGCGAGCGCGGGCACCATCGCGTGGAGGTCGTCGCGGCGGGGTGGAATTGCCGCTGCGAACGCGGCGCAGAGCGCGCAGTCCTTCAGATGGGCGCGGACGCGGCGCCCGCGCAGGACGCGGCGATCACCGTCGGACACCGTGTGGCGCACGTCCTCACACCGCATTGAACGCCCCTCCGCGAATTCCAGCAGCGCGCCGCGCGCCTCGAAGATCGCCTGCTTGGCGACCCCGGGTGAGGTCTCGAGCACGATCGCGATCTCCTCGTGGGAGAGACCGCTGAGCTCGCGCATCAAGAGCGCGCCCCGCTGGCGCTCGGGCAACTCCTGCAGGTCGGCGACGAGCAGCGCCATGCGCGCCCGCTCGCCGGCCCGATCCTCCGCCGAGGGGGAGGACTGCTCGGGAGCCTCCACGGGCTCGGCGGGACGGCGGCGGAGCAGCGAGATCGCTTCGTTGTGGGCGATCCGGAACAGCCACGGGCGCAGGGGCGCGTCGCGCTGGTCCCGCTGCAGCGCCACGAATGCGCTCGTCAGGGCGGACTGCAGCACGTCCTCGGCGTCGGCCTCGTTGCGCACGATCGAGCGGCAGTAGCGGTAGAGCTGCTTGTGATAGCGCTCGTACAGCGTCGCGAACGCGCGCTCGCTCCCGCCGGCGACCAGACGGGCGAGCCGCTCGTCGGCGAACGGGGCCAAGCGCATCGGCAACCCGCTCTTGGGGGCGGGCGCGGCGACGACCGGAGACGCTTCCATAAACCATATATATCGGTAACGCCCACGAACTCCTAGAGTCAGGACCAATGCCGACGCGAATGTGGCCCCGACATCTGCGGCTCAGGGCGGTGATGATCGTCGCCACCGCGTGCGCGTGCGCGTCAGCTTCGACCGCGAACGCGGACATCGTGGGCGGCGGCCCCGACGAGACGATCCAGCAGGCCTACGGCCCGCTCATGCCCGGCCAGAGCTACGCGGGCGCGTTCGTGAGCTCCGGCGACGCGGACTATCTCGCGTTCCAGGTGGCCTCGGCGGGCGAGAGCCTCTCCTTCGCGGTCGCGAACACCACGCCGAGCTGCAGCTCCCCCGACGCCGACTTCTGCCCCGTGTACGCGACGCTCATGGATCAGACCAACCAGCAGGTCGGCGGCGACGGCAGTAGCGCGGGCACCGTGGCCACCGCCGGCGACGTGGAGATCATCGCCTGGACCTTCGCTGAGCCAGGCACCTATTACCTGTTGATGGAGAGCAACGGGAATCTGGGGCCCGGCCAGCCCAGTTACGCCGTCGGGCTCGCCGCGCCCGCCGACACCGGGCCTCCGGGTCCGGTCGTGAAATCGATCACCGTCGCGCGCCGGCAGCGGGGGAATCGGATCTCAGCCCGAGTCGTGCTCGCCCATGCGGCAACGCGCCTGACCACGACGCTGTTCGCGCTCGGTCCCCACGGGCGCCAGGCCTACATCGCCAGCGTGACCCGTCACCCCGTATCGGCCCGTACCTACGCGCTGACCGTCGGCCTCTCCGCCTTCTACCGGCGAGAGCTCGCGCGCCGCCACCAGCTGTCGCTCTTGCTCAAGACCACGATCACCATGACCTCGGGACGCCGACTCACCTACACACGGCGAGTGACGCTCGCTCGCTGATGGCGTTCAGCTTGGTTTCGCCCCCAGCTCGGCGTAACTCGCGAGGCGGATCCCGAGCGCGCCGATCTCCTCCCGCACGCGCGGGTCGGTCAGCGTCGCGAGCTCGGCCTCGCGCTCGTCCAGGTAGGTCGAGGTGAAGTCGCCTCGGACACGCCCCGGGTGGCAACCGAGCTCCGTCCAGCCCTCGCCGATCTCGTGGCGCAGCATCCAGATCAGGAACTCCGGGCTGACGTGATGCAGGTTCGTGACGCCGTACTCCCACTGGCCGTAGAACCCGCCCAGGTAGGTGACGCGGCCGTCGTCGCGCAGCGGGACGCCCAACGGCGCGACGAGCTCGCGCGCGACCACGCCGACGACCGGCTCGCGATGGATGTGGTGGTGGGAGTCCACGTGGCTCGGCGGGCGTCCGGTCAGCTCGTGGAAGGCCTCGAGCTGACGCGCCAGCTCAGAGCGGACGGCGCCTGAGTCGCTCAGCTCGACGATCGGTTCCGGGCCCTCGGCGTCGAGATCCCAGTGCAGCCCGATCCCCAGGGCCGGATGCTCGCGGGCGAGCCTCACGGCGTGCTCCGCGGCAGCGCCCGTGACCATCAGGCTCGTGCTCGTCACGATCCCCCGCGCGTGGGCCTCCACGATGCCCTCGTTGATCCCCTCCGAGGCGCCGTAGTCATCGGCGTTGATGATGAGGACGCGCCCGCTCACCCCGCGGCCTCCGCGTAGAGCTCGGCCATCCGCGCGGCGACGGTGCGGGCGGCGAACGCCGCCACGATGCGGGCGCGAGCCGCGGCGCCCAGGCGGCGGCGCTCGGCGCCGTCGAGGAGCAGGCGGCGAACGGCGCCGGCGAGGGCGACGGGGTCCTCGGGCGCCACGAGCACCCCGTCCGTTTCGTGGCTCACCACCTCGGGCAGCCCGCCCACCCGGGCCGCAACCACCGCTCGCCCGCACGCCATCGCCTCCAGACAGGTATAGGGAAAGGCCTCGAAGCGCGACGGCACCACGCAAACGGACGCCGAGCGATACGCGCGCGGCAGCTCAGCGCGCGCGCTCGCGCCTTCGATGGCGATCACCTTCGAGAGGCCAAGCGCGCGGGCGCGGTCGATGAGCGCCTGGGCCGCGCCGCCGTCGGCGCCGATGAGACGGATGTGTGCTTCCGGGACCGCCTCGCGGATGGCCGGCAGCGCCTCGAGGAGCAGATCCTGACCTTTGGCCCGCTCCACGCGGCCGACGACGAGGATGCTGCCGGGTAGCGCCGAGTCCTCGACCCCAGGCGCGAACAGATCCTCGTCGATCGGGTTGGGCACCACCCGTACCCTGCCAGCCGGCAGTCGCCAGCGGCGGCCCACGACCCGTGCCAGCGCCTCGCTCGGCGAGCTGACCCGGCGAGCGCAGTGGACGCTCACCGCTTCCGCCAGCTCACCTACGCGCCCGTCGAGGTCGGGACGCTCGGCGGCGAGGCTCGCGGTCACGAACGAGGGCGCGTGCAGACGCGCGACGACGGCGGGGGCGCCGCGGCGCGCCCGGGCGCCGCGGCGCACCCGGGCGCGGAGGCCCGCCACCAGCCCGGCGGCGTGGAACTCCGGCGCCTCGGCCACGTCCGGGGCGATGTCCGCGAGCACGCGCGCCACGCGCGCCGAGAAGACGACCGACTCGCGCGCCACGTACAGGCGGCTGACGCACGCCACCGTCCCCCGCCGCCAGCTCGGCTCGGGCACGGTCACGCGGTGAACCACGAGGCCATCGACCGCTTCGGCGCCGTCCTCCTCCCACCCGCGCAGGACGAGGTGGACGTCGTGCCCGAGATCGCCCAGGGCCCTACCGAGGACGCCCGTGTAGGTGCCGATGCCACCCCAGCCCGGATCTTCGTCGGCGACCAGCGCGATCTTCATGCTGCCGACACCGTCCCCGCCACGCCGCTGTCCTCGAGCATCTTCTTCATCAGCGCCTCGGCGTCGAAGAACTCGCGGGCGAGCTCGCGCGCCGCGTGCGCGTGGTGGCGGTAGTTGGCGCGAATCTCCGCCATCGCCGCCGCCGCCTCCTCGGTGTCGTGGACGGCGAATAAGCCGTCGCCGACGGGCAGCACGTCCTCGAAGCCGGTGGACTGCAGGACGACCGGCCGCCCGGCCGCCAGGTAGCAGGCCGAGCGATCACTGAACCAGCCGCTGCGCGTCCCCACGTACCCGCCCTTGGCGCACGAGAACTCGGCCAGCGACCCGGTCACGTAAGCATGAAAGCGCTCCGGGGTGCGCACGAGGGCGGGGTCCTCGAGGCGCCAGCCGTGCTCGCGCAAGAGCTCTCGGTCGGGGTCGTCGGGGTCGATCGCGAGGG
The DNA here is from genome assembly GCA_034665165.1 of Solirubrobacteraceae bacterium. Lineage (GTDB taxonomy): Bacteria > Actinomycetota > Thermoleophilia > Solirubrobacterales > Solirubrobacteraceae > Palsa-465. The sequence goes on from JAXDGF010000183.1 coordinate 7,572, forward strand.
TCAGCTCGAGCTCCTCGCCTGCAACGCGGGGAAGGTCGATGAACTTCGCGAACTCCTCCACCTTGGGCCCGAACGTCTGCCCGTCGAGCTCGACGTAGCCGTAATCGCGCCACGCGCCCACGGTGGTGAAGCGGTCGCGCTCGAGCTCCGCCGGTCCCGCCCACCAATCGGGCACGACCGGCGGCCACAGGGGGCGCCAGAAGATGCCGCAGGTCGGGATCCTGCTCCGCGGGCTGCCGACGTTGGCGCCGACCGTGAAGTAGACGTCGTGCTCGCCGAAGATCTCCCGCGGCTCCCCCTCGGCCGCCCACAGGTGCGTGTAGCCGGGGTCCTGCTCGATGAGGATGCGCGGTCGCACGTCTGCCAGCAGCGGCCAGGGCTCGCTGCGGTAGTGCGCGGCGAGCGAGATCACCGCGTCGGCCCGTGCGGCATAGCTGGACACCGCCACGCTCGAGAGGCCGGCGAAGCTGCGGCCGGTGGCAGCGTCGAGCAGGGCCCCGGGGCGGCTTCCCAGGGTCGCCGCGAACCTCGCCGCCGCTTCCGGCGCCGGCGCTCGCTCGAGGAACTCGAGGAACAGCACCTCGTGGCCGAGCCGGCGCAGGCCCTCGAGAATCTGGAGGACATGCATGGCGTGCCCCCCCCGGCCGGCGACGGAGGGTCCGGTGAGGTCCTCGATGGCGATCAGGCGGGCCATCTCACCCGATCCCCGCCTCGTCGAGCAGGCGCGCGAGCACCGTCTCGGCCCGGAAGTGCTCCACCGCGATCTCGCGCGCGGCCCGGCTGTGACGCTCGTAGTCCCGCGCCACTCGCCGCAGGCATTCGACGGCGTCGTCCGCGGTCCGGAAGGGCAGCAGGCCTTCGCCGGTCGGAAGCGACACGTCGAAGCCCGTGTCCTGGACGACGGTGGGCCGGCCGGTGGCCAGGTATGTCGCCGTCCGGTCGCTGAACCAGCCGCTCCGCAGGCGCACGTTCTGGTCCTTGGCGGCGGTGAATTCGCCGCCCGAGGAGGTGATGAAAGCCCGGTACGCGGGCGGATCGCGAGACAGCGGCCCCGCCTGAGCGACCTTGAACCCCGAGCGCTCGAGCAGGGCGGCGGTCGCCTCGTCGTCGAGGGCCAACGCGAGCTCGATCCTCACGCCGGCCCGCCGGGGGACATCGAGGAGCTTGAGGAACTCGGCGCTCTTGCTCCAGGTGTAGGTCTGGCCGGCGAACACCAAGTCCTTGACGGTCTGCTCCCAGTTGGCCACGGTCGTGAAGCGCAGAGCGCCGGCCGGCGGGTGGGGAAAGCACGGGGGCGCCGGCCACCAGTCGAGCACGACGGGCTGGCGCGTCGGCCGGAAGGTGAAGCGATCGACGGGAACCTCGCACCCGGGCAGGCCGAGGCGCTCTCCGAAGCTGAAATGGTGGGTGTGGGCGGCGAGGAGCTCGATCGTTTTCTCCCGGCCCATGGCGATCTCCAGCTGGGGCGTCACCGGATCGGTCTCCAGGTAGATCCGGACCGGCACCGCCACGTGAGCTTCCTTGAGGATGGTATGGCCGCTCAAATTGATGAGCGCGTCGGTCCGTTCGAGCACGCCGCGCATGCGCTCGTGCGTCATGCCCCAGATCTCGTGCTCGCGCGCGGCGCTGACGAGTGCCCACCGCCCTCCAAATCCGGCGCCGGCCATGATCCGTGCCAGCCACGTCGCGGCCGGCACGGGATCATCGGTGATCGTCTCGAGCTCCGGGTCATAGGGCCAGCTTCCGGTGTCCTCGATGTAGAAGACGTCGTGGCCGAGCCGGCGCAGACCCTCCAGGTAGTGCAGGACCTGCCACACAACGCCCGCGACGGGCATCTCCGTCATCGCCCCGAGCACGACGATGCGGCTCTGCTCAGCCACCGCGGATCAGCTCCGCGAGTGCACCGCCGCCGGCTCCGGCCCACGGCTCGAAGCCCAGGAAGCGCTCGGCGACATCCGCGGGAAGGGCGGCGAAGAGGTGATCGGCGCCGATCTGGCTCCGGTGGGCGCGCAGGGCCGCGAGCTTCCGGGCGAGCGCGGGACGCACGTCGATCACCACGGTCGGGGTGCGGTCCGACCCGAAGGCGTCCGGCTCGAGTCCCCACAGCCCGACCGGCAGCCCCCGGTCCGCGGCCGCGGCGACCAGGGACGCCATGAGCCCGCGTGGCCAGGCCGCCTCGTAGACGTGGACGTGCCCGTCGAGGCGGCCGGCGGCGAGCACGGCGATCTCGCGCGCGGCGACGTGATCGGGATGCCAGTAGAGGCCGTCAGGGCCGAACGTGAGCACTACCGATGGTTCGTGGGGTGCGAGGAGCGCGAAAAGCTCATCGGCGGCCGCCTCGTGATCGACCCAGGGAAGCTCCCCGTCGGGGTGGCGCAGGCACGCGGTCCAGGTCACGCCGAGCTCCCGGCCCGCCCGCTCCAGCTCCGACTCGCGCACCTCGCCGAGCTTCCCGCTCGCGACCGTCATCTCCTCGGCGATGGGACCCTCCTCGCCGCGCGTGAGCGAGACGACGCCGGTCGCAGCTCCCGCTTGCGCCGCGAGCGCCAGCGTGCCGCCCGCGATCAAGGACTCGTCATCGGGGTGAGCGACGACGGCCACGACCCCGCCGGTCACGTGCGACTCGCGACGATCCGCCGGTACAAGGCCTCGTGGGCGTCGATCATGCGCTCGGCGTCGAAGCGCTCAGCGGCCACGCGTCGCACCCGCTCTCGATCCAGCGCCGCGGCGGCGGGAACGAGCTCGGCCAACTCCTCCCACGTCGGCGCCGTGTAGCCCGTGACGCCCCGCTCGATGACCTCGGGCGCGGCGCCCACCTCGGTGGCCAGAACCGGCGTGCCGCACGCCATCGCCTCGAGCATGACGAGGCCGAACGGCTCCGGGTAAGCGAGCGGGAAGAGCAGCGCGATCGCGCCGGCGAGCAGGCGGTTGCGCTCGTCAACGCCGACCGGGCCCACCCAGCGGACGCGCTCGCCGTCGAGGCCGGGATCCGTGCGGACGTCGTAGCCGTCCTGCGCGGGCCCGGCGAGGATCAGGGGCACCTCGGCCGCTCGGGCGATGCGGATGGCATCGGCCGGGCCCTTGTCCGCCAGCATGCGACCGAGGAACAACAGATGCCCTCGGGAGCGCGCTTGCGCCGGGAAGGCGTCGAAGCGGATCCCGTGGGGGATGACGCTCACGTTCGTCCGCTCGCCCAAGGCACGGCGCTGATGGTCGGATACCGCCACGATGTGGACATCCGGGCGCTGCCGGTAAGCGGCGATCACCTCGGGCGCGATCTCGGTATGGGGCGTGTCGATGAGCGGGGTCGCAGTCAGCCCGGCGAAGGGCAGCGAGAAGTGGAAGTCATGGGCATGGATCACGCTGTGCTCGTCGGCGTGCTCGAAGGCCAGGGCGGCGTTGAAGCTCTCGGCCCGATACCAATCCCAGAGCTCGTCATCCTCGTCGTAGCCGCGCTCGAGGGCGGAGCGCAGCCGTGCCGAGGTCCGCGAGTTGGCGGTCGCGTACAAGGTGACGTCGTGCCCGCGGGCCATCAGCCCCTCGGCGAGCAAGAAGATCAGCTGCTCGACCGAATCCCCTTCCCCGGGGAGGACGGGGGCGGCCACGGGCGCCACAAGAGCGATGCGTAGCGCGTCACCGGCGGGTCGGTGGGCGTTCACGAGCGCGTGCCGCGCAGCACGCGAGCGGTAAGCGCCAACGCCGACGACGCCTCGGTCAGCGTGCGCAGTCCCAGCCCCGCCCCGAGCAGGGCGAGCACGATGGCCGCCACGGCGGCACCGTCGATCGCCGCGACCGTGGCCAGGGCGAGCAGCAGCAGGGTGATCGCCAAGGCCGGCTTTGACCACGTGGGCCGGCAGCGCATGCGCACGAGCTGACGGCCGCCGCCGTGCTCCTCCACGACGGTCGACACGCGCACGCCTGCGAACACTCCGCCTCGCGTCTCGAGGTCCCAGCGGTCGAAATCCCCGCCCCGGCGCACGACGGCGCCGGCGGCGGTGATCTCGCGCTCGAACGACCGCACCCAATCGCTCGGATCGATCCAGTCCTCGCTCCAGCGCTCGAGCCGGCGCGGCACCGGCACGGCGGCACCCATGCGCGTGAATCGCCGCCATGGGCTCAGCCCGTCGCGCAGGCGTCCTTCCAGGCGCATGATCGGTTGGACGACGTGCAGCACCGCGGTCAGGACGCGCCGCTCGACGCGTGCCCGGGTGGAGAGCCCACGGGTGGGAAAGCGCGCGGCCGCCGCGGTCGTGACCGCACGCACGGCCAAGGCTCCGGCCAGGAGGATCAGGATCGGGGCGAGCAGGAGCAGCGGCGTCCACAGCGCGCCGACGGCGACGAGGAGGGCGCCGATCCCGATCGCGAGGTAGGCCTCGGGCACCAGGATGAAGGCGTTCATGTCGCCTCGAGCCGGCTCATACAAGGACTGGAAGGGCGCCGTGCCCCAGACGCCATGGTAGATGCGCCACCGCAGTGGTCCGGTCGCGCGGCGCGGGACCGTCTCGCCATAGATTCGCCCCCGCCACGTGACGTGGCCGCCGGCGCTGTAACGCGCCGGCCATTTGCGTTCGAGCATCGCCTCGGCGCGGCCGTAGCCGCGCTGCTGGCGCAGATACCCGCCCACCGTCCTGCGCCGGTGGTGCCACACGACGGCCGCCGGTGAATATCCGATCCGCCACCCCCGGTCGAGCAAGCGCCAGCACACGTCGACGTCGTCCCCCGCCGTGCGGAACTGCGGGTCGAAGCCGTCGATCTCGCGAAGGTAGCTGGTGCGGAAGGCGCAATTGCATCCCGGAATGTGCTCCGCCTCGCGGTCGCCCACGAGCACGTGAATCGGGTTTCCCGGCGAAGCTGCGACCGCGTCCGCGACGGCGCCGTCGCCTGGCACCGGCAGGTTCGGCCCGCCGACCGCGACGAAGTCCGTGCGCGTGAAGGTGTCGACCAGATAGGTGAGCCAGTGCGGATCGGGCATCGCGTCATCGTCGATGAAGGCGACGATCTCCCCCGTGGCGGCGGCGAGCGCGGTGTTGCGCGCGCTCGAGAGGCCGCGGTTAGCGGTCGAGATGACCCTGGCGCCGTGACGCTCGGCGATCCGGGCGCTGTCGTCCGTCGACCCGTCGTCGACGACGATCACCTCCACATCGGGGTACTCGAGCTGGGCCACTGCGGCACAGGTCTCGCCGAGGGTTCGCGCGCCGTTGTAGGTGCAGATGAGGACCGACACGCGTGGCGCCGCCGTCCCAGGATCCAGCGGAGCGGCGGCGAACGCGGCGCTCAAGCGGGACAGCGCCGGTTTGGGGACCCGATCCCGGTCGGTCAGACCGAAGTGCCAGTCGGTGACCTCGGCCCCGCCGCGATGCCACTCGTCGGTCCACGAGAATGCGATCGCTCCAGCACAGCCCGAGGCGAAGGCGGCTCGGACCTGCCAGTCGATCGCGTCCGCCTGGGCCTGCTCCCCATGGGTGCCGCTGTCGAGCCCGATCTCGGTGAGCACCAGCGGCCGGTCACTGGCGAGGTTGTGCAGGCGATCCAGGTACGCCTCGAACGGGGCGGGCTGCTCCAGGAAGACGTTGAAGCAGACGAAGTCGAGAAAGTCGAGCTCGAGGTACTCGGTCGTCGGGTAGTTGACGTAGGTCACCGCTGCTTGGGGATCGGCCTCCTTGGCGGTGTCGTACAGGCGCTCGAGGAAGCTGCGCACGGCGTTCGCGCCGTGCCAGCGTACGATCGGTGCGGGGATCTCGTTGCCGACCGCCCACGCCAGCAGCGCGGGGTGACCAGCGCGAGCGGCGATCTCAGCGCGGGCCCGATCTACGATCTCGCGCGCGCGCCGGCGGTCCTGGAGGAAGGTGATGTGCTCCTCCCAGGCCAGGCCGGCGAAGACGAACAGGTTCTGGTCGGCGGCGGCATCCAGGAGCCAGAGCGGCGGCGGCGTGTAGAGCCGTACGACGTTGACGCCTGCCAGTGCGATCCGAGCCAGGTCCTCGCGCGTGCGACCGGGATCGTAGGGCTCCCCGCCCGGACCCGGCGCGAACGGGCCGTAGGTCACGCCGCGGAGATAGAGCTTGTCCTCGCCGATCCGGAAGAACTTCCCGTGGACCTCCGGGCGCGTCCCGGCCGGGCGTGCCGTGGCGGGAGAGGCGGGTGCGCCGGGTCGAACGCCGGGGACGGCACCCGCGATCGGCGTATCGGCTTGCGAAGGACGCATGCGAGGGAGCGATCCGTGCTGATGCTATGCGCGCCGGCGGACTGCCTCCGCGCCCCGCCGAGATCCGCCCCGCCCGCGCCGCCGCGCCTTACAGCCCAAGGCTTGACTCCATCGGCGAGGCCTCCAGCTGGAGGACGGGCGCAAGCGCACGCCGGCGGCGGGCCACGACCCCCACCGAGATGTGCCGGCCCAGCATCGCCGCGGGCATCACTACCGCGGCAATCACGCCGGCTACGACGATCACGGGAGTGAGGAGGACCACGAGGGCCGTCCGGGCCACGAGGAGAGAAAGGCGATATTGCCGGGGAGGACGCATATATCCCTATTGACGCCGCGGCGCGGCCAAAGTCAGGACCTATATTCAGCAAATCGGCCGCACTACGATCTTGCGTTAACGGAATGGAATTCCCTGGACCTCGAGGACGGGCGAATGTCCTGCGTCGTGCGTTCTCCCCGGGCTCTCGCGCGGCCCAGTCGCGGCACCGTTACGGGCTCATGCTCTCCTACGCCGGGCGACGGTGGCGCGGATGGAGCGCGATCTTCGCCACCACCCTGCTCGGTACGGGCGTCAGCCTCCTGGCGCCGCTGCCGCTCAAGGTACTCGTGGACAACGTCCTCGGGCCCCACCCGGTGCCCGCGGTCCTGAGCTGGCTCCCCGGGGCGGGCACCCATCATGGCCTGCTCGTGTGGGTGGTGATCGCCGAGATCCTCGTCTTCTCGGCGGCGAGCGCGGTTGACGTGGCGAGCACGTTCCTGTGGACGATCGTCGGACAGGGCATGGTGTTCGAGCTCACGCGAGATGTCTTTGCCCGGGTGCAGCGGCGTTCCCTGCGCGCCCACCTGCGTAGCCCCGTCGGAGACACGATCGAGCGCGTGGCCGGCGATACCTGGTCCGTCCACACGGTCATGGATGAGCTCATCTTCACGCCGCTGCACTCGGTGGTCACGATCGTCGCCGTGGCCCTCGTGCTGTGGAACCTCGATTCAGGGCTGACCCTGATCGCGTTCGCGGTGGCACCGCTGATGGTGCTGACTCCGATCCTCCTCGGCAAGCGCATACGAACCCTCGGCGAGGAGCAGCGCCGGGTCCAGGGCCGGATCCACTCGCACGTCCAGCAGACGCTGGCCGGCATCCCGGTGGTCCAGGCCTTCGGGCAGGAGACGCGGCAGCACCGCGTCTTCCAGCAGCTCGCGAACACCGCCGTCCGCCTGCAGACGCGGGGTGCGGTCCTCGGCGGCGTCGGCGGCCTGAGCTCGGGGCTGGTCACCACGCTCGGGACCGGGATCGTGCTCCTGGTCGGCGGGCAGGCGGTCCTGCACCATCACCTGACCATCGGCGACCTGCTCGTGTTCGCGAGCTACGTCGGCATCCTCCAAGGCCAGATCGCCGGACTCACGGGCATCTACTCGACCCTCCAGGGCGCGCGCCCGAGCATCGACCGGGTCGTGGAGGTGTTGGATGCGCCGGCGGATGTGGAGGATCGGCGGGGTGCGGTGGTGTTGGGTGGGGTGCGGGGTGAGGTGGCGGTGGAGGGGGTGTCGTTTGGTTATGAGGTGGGGCGGCCGGTGTTGCGTGGGGTGAGCTTTTCTGCGGGTCCGGGTGAGGTGGTGGCGGTGGTGGGTCCGACGGGGGCGGGGAAGACGACGTTGGTGGGGTTGTTGCCGCGGTTTTTCGATCCGGATGAGGGTCGGGTGCTGCTGGATGGGCGTGATGTGCGGGAGCTGCGTTTGCGTCAGGTGCGCGACAGTGTGTCGTTGGTGTTGCAGGAGTCGTTTTTGTTTCCGTTCTCGATTGCTGAGAACATTGCTTATGGTCGGCCGGGGGCGAGTCGGGAGGAGGTGGTGGAGGCGGCTCGGGCGGCGAATGCGCATGAGTTCGTGGTGCGTTTGCCGGATGGGTATGACACGGTGGTGGGTGAGCGTGGCGCGACGCTTTCGGGGGGGGAGCGTCAGCGGGTGGCGATCGCGCGGGCGTTGCTCAAGGACGCTCCGGTGTTGATTCTCGATGAGCCGACGAGTGCGTTGGACGCGGAGACGGAGGGGTCTTTGTTGCAGGCGTTGGAGCGGCTGATGGTCGGTCGTACGACGGTGATCATCGCGCATCGTTTGTCGACGATCCGCCGGGCGGATCAGATCTTGGTGCTGCGTGAGGGTCGGATCGTCGAGCGCGGCAGCCATCAGGAGCTGATCGACCAGGGCGGGCATTACGCCCGCATGCACGACATCCAACACGGCACCCAGACGATATGAGCACCGCCGTCTCAGGCGACCGATCGCCGCGCTACCTCATCCGCCGGTTGCTGCCCTACGCGTGGCGGCGGAGGGGCCCGCTGGCGGTCGTCGTCGCGAGCATGGTCTTCGACGTCGGCTTCACCTTGCTCCAGCCATGGCCGTTGAAAGTGCTGGTCGACAACGTCCTGCGCGGCAGGCCTCTACACGGCCTTCTCCTTTCACTGTTCCGCGCGCTGCCGGGGCCGGATACGCGCGGCGCGCTGCTGACCTGGACGATCACCGCCACGGTCGTCATCTTCCTCTTGACCTGGGCGTCGGGGGTGATCGCCTCGGTGGCCGCGGTCCGCTTCGGCTCCCAGATGTCCTACGACGTCGCGGGGGACCTGTTCGCCCACCTTCAGCGCTTGTCGCTGCGCTTTCACACCCAACACGGCATCGGCTCTCAGGTCCGGCGGATCACGAGTGACTCGGGCGCCGTCGCCACCATCATCCAGGACGGCGGGCTGCCCGCGATCAGCGCGGCGGCGACGCTCGTCGCGATGATCGTCGTGATGCTCGCCGTCGATCTCGAGCTGACCTTGGTGGCGCTCGCCGTGATCCCTCCGATGGCGTTCATCGTGCGCCGCTATTCGTCTCCGATGACGGAGCGCAGCTACGAGCAGCAGGAGGCGGAGGGAGAGTTCTACGAGACGATCGAGCAGACGCTCACGGGCATCGCGGTCGTGCATGCCTTCGGGGGGGAGACCGCGGCCGACGCCCGCGTGCGGACCAACACCGACCGGATCATGCGGGCGACGATCCGCATGACGTGGGCGCAGTCGCGCTTCAGCCTGCTCCTCGGAGCGGTGACAGCGCTGGGCACCGCCGCCGTGTTCTGGGTGGGAGCCGACCAGGTGCTCTCGGGCACGATCTCGGTGGGCATCATCCTCGTGTTCGTGTCCTACCTCGGCTCGCTCTACTCGCCGATTCACGACGTGAGCCACTCCTCAGGGACGATCAGCGAATCGCTCGGAAGCGCGCTTCGGGTCGTGGAGGTGTTGGATGCGCCGGCGGATGTGGAGGATCGGCGGGGTGCGGTGGTGTTGGGTGGGGTGCGGGGTGAGGTGGCGGTGGAGGGGGTGTCGTTTGGTTATGAGGTG
>JAXDGF010000184.1:0-3764 GCA_034665165.1 Solirubrobacteraceae bacterium
GTCCTCGCGCGACCCACACAGGGCCCACGCGGCGCGGTAGAGCCGGTCCACGTGGTCGCCGAGGGCGGCCGGATCGAGTTGCCTTTGCGGAGTTGACATCGGTTGGGCGCCGTCGATCGGGTGCCGAGCGATCCCGCTCTCGCTCGCCCCGATCACTCGGGTACGTCTGAGAGCGGGCGCGGGCCCGGTCCGACGTACTTCGCGGTGGGGCGGATGAGGCGCCCCTCCCGCTTCTGCTCGAGGATGTGCGCCGACCAGCCTGCGGTGCGGGCACAGGTGAACATGGGAGTGAAGAGCTGGGGCGGCACGTCGGCGAAGTCGAGCACGACGGCGGACCAGAACTCCACGTTGGTGGCGAGCACCCGGTCGGGCTTGCGGGCGTGAAGCTCCTCGAGCGCGGCCTTTTCGAGCGCCTCGGCGACCTCGGCCCTGGGGGCGCCGATGCTCCGTGCCGTGCGGCGCAGAACGCGCGCCCGGGGGTCCTCCGCGCGGTAGATACGGTGCCCGAAGCCCATCAGTCGCTCGCCGCGATCGAGCGCGGCCGTGACGTAGCCCTCGGGATCGCCCGACGCCTCGACCTCGTCGAGCATCTTCAGCACGCGGGCGGGCGCCCCGCCGTGCAGCGGGCCCGAGAGCGCCCCGACGGCGGCCGACAGGGCCGCGGCCACGTCGGCCCCGGTCGAGGCGACGACGCGGGCGGTGAACGTCGATGCGTTCATCCCGTGCTCGGCGGCCGAGATCCAGTACGCGTCGATCGCCTCGACGTGGCGGGGATTGGCCTCGCCGCGCCAGCGGATGAGGAAGCGCTCGGCGATCCGCGTCGCCTTGTCGACCTCGCGCTGGGGCACCGGAGGCTTCCCGATCCCGCGCGCCGACTGGGCCACGAAGGAGAGCGCCATGATCGACGCCCGGGCGAGATCGTCGCGAGCCGCCCCGTCGGAGATGTCGATGAGCTGGCGCATTCCCCACTGCGGCGCGAGCATGGCCAGGGCCGCCTGCACATCGACGCGATGATCGCCGGAGCGCACGGCCAGAGGATGAGGCTCGGCGGGCGGTAGTCCGGGCCGGAGATGGCCGTCGACGAGCAGCCCCCACACCTGACCGAAGGGCACCGTGCCGACGAGCTCCTCGATGTCGACGCCGCGATAGCGGAGGGCCCCACCCTCGCGATCGGGCTCGGCGATCTCGGTGGCGAAGGCGACTACGCCTTCGAGGCCCGACTGCACTTCGGTGGTAACGGTCATTTGACCTCCGCAGGAACTGGTCGCTTCGTATCAATGGTGGCGAGCACAGGGTGCCAGGATCGCCGCTGCCGGGCTCGCACGCCGCCTTGAAGCGTAGGGCGGGCCGCGGCGCGGGCCGATCTGAACCCTTTTAGGCCGCGAGCCGGGCCGCCTCGAGGCGGAGGACCGCCGTAAGCTGTCGCGCCGTGTCCGAGCTCCTGTTCCGCTCCGTCACGGAGCTCGCGGCGCTCGTGCGCTCGGGGGAGATGAGCGCTCGTGAGCTGGTAGCCGCTTCGCTCGAGCGCATCGAGGAGAGCCAGCCGAGGCTGAATGCCTTTACCCATGTGGCGCGCGAATCGGCGCTGGCGGCCGCCGAGGCGATCGCCCCAGGCGATCCGCGCCCGTTCGCCGGCGTGCCCATCGCGATCAAGGACAACCGGCCCGTCGCGGACATGCCCTTGACTATGTGCAGCGACCTCTTCGGCGACTTCGTGCCCAGGCACGACGCCTTCTGTGTCCGTCGCCTGCGCGAGGCGGGCTTCGTCATCGTAGGCAAGACGGCGCTGCCCGAGATGGGCATCCTGCCCACCACGGAATCCCGGCGCTTCGGGCCGACCCGCAACCCGTGGGACACCGATCGCACGCCTGGCGGCTCGAGCGGAGGATCCGCGGCAGCGGTCGCCGCCGGCCTCGTTCCCATCGCCCACGGCAACGACGGCGGCGGGTCGACGCGCATTCCCGCCGCCTGCTGCGGCCTGGTGGGGCTGAAGACCGCACGCGGCCGGGTGTCGGTTGGCCCCGACTCCGGCCAGAGCTTCCTCGTTGGCGACGGCGTCCTCACCCACACGGTCGCGGACACCGCTGCGCTCGTCGACATCCTCGCCGGTTACGAGCCGGGCGACGCGAACTGGGCACCGCCGCCACCGGCTCCTTTCGCCGAGCTGGCGGCGAGGGCCCCGAAGCGCATGCGCATCGGCCTCGCCCTCAATACGCCGCTCGAGGGCGCGACGCTCGACCCCGTGTGCGAGGCCGCTGCTCGCGACGCGGCGGCGCTGCTCGAGTCGCTCGGCCACGAGGTCGAGGAGATCGCCCCGCCGTGGTCGGGGCTAGACCTCCTGTCGGATTTCACGCGCGCCTTCGGTCCCTCGGTCTCGATGAGCACCCTGGCCGGCGGCCGCATCGCCGGCCGGGAACCGACCGAGGACGACGTCGAGCCCCTCACCTGGGCCCTGTGGCAGCGCGCCCGCACCCAGGACACGCTGAGCTATCTCGCCTCTCAGAACCGGCTCGAGTCGGTGGCCAGGTCGCTGATCGTGTTCTTCGCGCCCTACGACGCCGTACTGACGCCCTCGCTTGCCCAGCGCCCGCTGCCCATCGGCGAGCTCGACGGCTTGGGTCCCGACCCGTGGGGCAACTACCGGCGCTCAGGGGCCTTCACGCCCTACACCGCAATCGTCAACGTCACCGGTCAGCCCGCCATCTCGCTGCCCCTCTTCCACGGCGAGGACGGATTGCCCATCGGAGTTCAGCTCATCGGCCCGCCCACGCGCGAGGATGTCCTCCTGCAGCTCGCCCGCGAGCTAGAGGAGGCCTGTCCGTGGGCGCAGCGGCGCCCCCCCGGGGTGGTCTGACCGTCCGGGGGATCCCTTGGGCCGGTGGCGTTTCAGCCGGTGCCGAGCACGGCGCGCATCGACTTGGGCACGACTCCCAGGCGCTCGGCGTCGGCGGTGCCCTGGCGCGAGGTCATGGGCACCTCGAAGAGCTCGGCCTCGTCCCACGTCGCGAAGGCAGCCGGTCCGGTCAGGAGCTCGACGGCCTGGAGGAAACGCCGGGTGACGGCGATCGGCACCCTGACGGTCGGGCGGCGCCTCCCGAACGAGCGCATCGCCGTCTCGACGACATCGGTATAGGTGAGCGTCTCGGGCCCCGCGAGCTCGAAGCGCGTCCCGAAGTCGGTGCCGTGCGGGAGCGCGGCCATGACGCAGTCGGCCACGTCCTCGGCCCAGATCGGCTGGTAGGTCGCCTTGCCCGAGCCGGAAATGGGGACGAAGGGGAGCAGGCTCATGCGCTCGAGCAGGCGCAGGTACGGATCCCCGGGCGAGTACGTGATCGACGGGGCGAACACGACGTGCTCGAGCGAGGATTCGACCACGGCGCGCTCGGCCAGGGCCTTGGCCCGCATCAGGCGCGCGCGGCTGCGCGTCGAGGCGCCGAGGGCGGAGAAGAAGATGAAGCGGCGCACGCCGGCCCGCTCGGCCGCGCGTACGAGCCGCCAGGTGGCGACACCGTTCAGCTCCTCGATCGACCCTCCGGGCTGATCGCGGATGGTAGCGGCGAGGTGGACTACGGTGTCGATGTCGCGCAGCGCGTGGCGGAAGGAGAGGTGGTCGCCGAGATCGCCGAGGGCGATCTGGACGCGGACCCGCTCGGCGCCGAGGCGCCGCGGATCGCGGACGAGGCAGCGGACGGGCGTCCCGGTGGCGGTGAGGCGCCGCAAGAGCGGCAGCCCGATGGTTCCGGTCGCGCCGGTGAGCAGGAGCA
>JAXDGF010000185.1:0-6117 GCA_034665165.1 Solirubrobacteraceae bacterium
GCTTGCGTGCTCAGTCCCACCGCGGCGGACGCCAACGCCAGAGCGGTCGCGGTGAACAGGCTGATCCGCACTGACGCAATCTTACGATGGCGCGGCCATCTCGGCCGCAGGTCAGCCGGTGGCCTCCACGTACCACGTGACCATATGGTCAGGCATCAAGCGGTTGCGGAGTAGGTCTCCTCGCCCTCGTCGGCGCCCGCCGGCGCGGGCCCGTCGTCCGGCCGCTCGCACTCCGACTTCTCGGCGTGGACGATGAGGACCGGAACCGGGCTATGGTGCAGCACGTAGTGGCTAACGCTGCCCAGCAGGGTTGCCCGGACCGCGCCGCGGCCGCGGGAGCCCATGACCACGAGGTCGTGGTGGCCCTTCTTCACCTGGCGGATGAGCGCGAGCCGGATCGGCTCCTCGGTCAGCATCGTCGTGACGGGGAGGTCCTGAGGCACGCGGTCGCGCGCCCGGCAAAGGATGTTCTCGGCCTCGGCCCGCGTGTCCTCGATCAGCTTGCCGGCGACGCCGCCGGCGGTCAGATAGGAGACCGGAGGCAGCTCCGCCACGGCGGTGATGAGGGTCAGGCGCGAGTGCTCGCTCTGCGCGAGGTCGATCGCATGCGTGAGGGCCCGATCGGCGTGCGGGGAGCCGTCGACAGCAACCAGGATGTTGTGGAACATGACCCCCTCCTTCATTTGGTGGGGCGTGGAGCCGCGCGGACGATCCAGGACTCCGGGTGGCAGTGTTGATGTTGCGTTAATTGTATCGTGAGAAAATATAGACAGGCAATATGAAGCGGCCCGATCAAATCGAGTATGTGTCCAGCCAGCTCCTGGCGCGCGCGGCATTGCTGACGCGGCTGCTGACCAAGCAGCTCGACGGCGAGCTCTCGCGCACCGAGGTCGGTGTTCTCAATACCTTGGATGGCGGCGCGCGCCGGGTGACGGAGCTGGCCGAGCTCGAGGGGCTGGCACAGCCCACCATGACCCTCCTCGTCAAGCAGCTCGAGGAGCGGGGACTGGTGCGCAGGGACCGGCAGGCCAACGACGGGCGCGTCGTCCTCGTCTCCGTGACCGATCGGGGGAGGGCGGCGCTCTCCGATTTCCGCGCCCGCGCCCAGACCGTGCTGCGCTCCTACCTGTCCGAGATGTCCGACAACGACATCGAGGCGCTCTCGACGACGGCGGACACGCTCGAGACCCTGATCCTCCTCCTCCAGCGGGGGGCGGCACGGTGATCACGATACGATCGGATGGTGTCCCACGCGGCTGCGCTTGTCGATGAGATCGCCAACGAGCTCGACACCTGGCCCGGCGTCCACATCGAGCGACGCGCGGACGGCGCCGCCCTCGTCCGCTACGACGACGTCGAGCTCGGCATCCTCGACCCCGACCGGGGCGTAGCGGAGCTTCCTTTCCTCGGCGCCGAGCACGACGAGCTCATCGAGCACGGCGACGCCGAGCAGGCGGCGGCGACGACGAGCTCCTACGGCGTGAGCCACGACGTGCACGGCCCCGCGGACGTGACCGCGGTGCTCGAGCTCTTCGACCGTCGCTACCGCGACGTGCGCGGCGAGGACGAGCCCTACAGCTCGCAAGACCCGGGCTACAGCTGAAACCGCGCGCGCCGCTCAGGCGGCGGGCGCCCGCTCAGGCGTCGCGGATGATACGCACGATCACGGCGCGCGCGCTCCGGCGCGCCGCTTCGAGCAGCGGCGCCAGCTCCTCGTCTCGGAGCTCCTCGCCGGCCTCGACGACGACGACGAGCGGCTCGACGCCCTCGCCGGCCTGCGCGATCACGCGGTGGACCTCATCAGCCTCATGCTCGAGGACCTCGGGCGAGAGCACGGAGAGCACGATCTGCCCGGCGCCGGCGGCTTCGAGGTTCCCGTCGTCATCGGTGGGTCCGTGCTCGACGGCAACCTCGCCACTGGCCACGCCGGCAGGCGGTTGCGCGCTCAGCTGGCGGTCGACGGCGCCGCCCCGCGGCACCTGGAGGATGAGGATCGGGTCGCCGGCCACGGGCCAACCCTAGCGGCCGCGAGTGCCCGGCCGTGCGCGATGAGGCGAGTACAGTCGCGGGAGTGACGGTCGTCTTGCTCACGGGCGCCACGCGCGGCATCGGGCAGGCCGCCGCCGTCGAGCTCGCACGCCAGGGCGCGGAGGTCGCGCTCGTGGGGCGCGACGCCGAGCGGGTGCGAGCGGTCGCGCGCCAAGCCGCCGCCGCGGGCAGCGGCGCGCCCGTCCATGAGCACGTCGCCGATCTGACCCTGATGTCCGAGGTCCGGGCCCTGGCCGAGGAGGCCCGCGCGCAATACGGGCGGATCGACGTCCTGGCCAACAACGCCGGGGCGGTCTTCGCCTCGCGCAAGGTGACCTCGGAAGGCCTCGAGCGGACGTTCGCCCTCAACCATCTCGCCCCGTTCCTGCTCACAACGCTTCTGCGCGATCGCCTGACGGGCGGGCGGGTGGTGACCACGAGCTCGGACGCTCACCAGTCGGGTCGCCTCGATCTCGACGACCTCCAGTCCACCGAGTCCTATTCGCCCATGCGCGTGTACGGCACGACGAAGCTGTGCAACATCCTCTTCACGCGCGAGCTGGCGCGACGGGCGCCGGAGCTCCATGCCAACTGCTTTCACCCCGGTGTGGTGCGCACCGGGTGGGCCAAGAATGAGAACGGCATCATGAAGGTCATGGTCACGCTCGGCGCGCCCTTCCTGCGCTCCCCCGCCCGCGGCGCTCGCTCGCTCGTGTGGCTCGCGCTCTCAGAAGAGGCGGCCGACCTCACCGGCGAGTACGTACAGGACGAGAAGGGGCTCGCGCCAAGCGCGCAAGCCCAGGATGAGGTCCTCGCGGCGCTCCTGTGGGAGCGCAGCGCCGAACTCGTCGGCCTGCCCGCCGACACGGCGGCGTGAACCCCGGCGCCGGTACGATCCACGCACCCATGGAGCGCAAGACCCCAACTGTGTCGGACCTCGTCCGGATCGCCGTCGAAGTGTGCGATCCCGACGACGACGATCCCGATCTCGGGCACTTCGAGGAGCAGCTCGAGGACGACGACGCACCCGTCACGGCGGTGGAGAATCTCGAGGAGCGGCTCGCCCTCGCCGCCGAGGGAGCGGACTACGAGATCGAGAACCCCGCCGTCTCAGTTGCCACCGCGGTCGTCCTCTACCTCGCGGCCAAGGCACCCAACGCCGATTACGATCGCGATCCCCTCGCGCTCATGCGACTGGCGGCCCGGGCTCAGTGGCGCGGCGACCCGCCCACCGACGTCGCCGAGTGGCTCGCGGACCGCGGCGTTCAGGTCTGACGTGGGGAGGGTGTCGCGCACCCACCCGCGTCCTGCCACCACGATGGTCTCGCGCCACGTCCCGCTCGCCGCGCCACCGGAAGCCTGAGCCGGCAGCGACCCAAACCTTCAGCGCTCTCCTAGTGCAGGTGCCGCTGCCAGTCGGCGGGCACGCGTCCGGCGGGTCCGGGGACGGGCTGGTCGAGCGGATGATGCTCGGGCGGGGCGAGCGGAGGACCCGCGTAGAACTGATCGGTGGCGTAGCTCCAGAACCAGTCCTCGCCGGGCTCGAAGCTGCGCACGAGCGGATGGTCCTCGTGAGCCGCGTGCTTGCTCGCGTGCTGGGAGGGCGAGGAGTCGCAGCAGCCGACGTGCCCGCATAGGGCGCAGCGGCGGAGGTGGAGCCACCAGCCGTCTGCAGCCAGGCATTCGACGCACCCCGTGCCGCTCGGCGGTACGGAGGGATCAATCGCGGGGTTCTCGAGCATCTCGCGTCCTTTCGGCGGGTTGGCGCATGATCCGGTCTCTTAGGCGCGCGTCGGCCGGAGGCAACCGCCGACCGTGCTCAGACTAGCGGCCGCTCAGTGCGCGCAGGCGGTGCCGTTGCACGCTGTGTACGCGACCCACTACGGCCGCCACTCGCTCGCGGCCGTGGCGAGCGCCATGACCTCGGACGCGCCGACGGCGACCGCGGACGCGACCCGGCCGTCGCGACCCACGAGAACCGCGGACGGCGTGCCCGTGCTCCCGAACGCCGCGCCCGCGGCGAAGGCCTGGTCGAGGGCGATCGGCGCGTTCAGGGCCAGCCTCTCGTTCTCGGCGACCGATCCGGTCGAGATCAGCAGCAGCCGCGGGGCGCCCGGGGCGGAGGATCGCTCCAGGCTGCGCACGTCTTCGAGCATGCGCTCGCAGAAACCGCAGCCCGGATTCCAGAACAGGACGAGCGTGTCGCGGTCCGGCACGGTAAGCGAGACGGGCTTGCCGGCCAGGTCGCCGAGCTCCAGGGCGGGCGCCGGAGCCCCGATCCCGAGCGGCGCGGCTTGGGCTCCCGCCGCCGGCACCTGCCGGACCGGCACCTGCCGGACCGGCATCACCGGCGTGCCCGCCGCCGGCACCTGCCGGACCGGCGCCGCCGGCGCGCGCGTGGCATCGTCGACGAGACCGGAGATGGCCTCGACGCCGCCGACGACGTCACTGGCGACCCGTCCCTGGCCGTCGATGAGGACCGCGCTCGGCGTGCCCGGCGCGCGATACGCGTTGTAAACGGCTAACCCGTCGTCGAGCCAGACGCTGGCAATTCCGTGTTCGCGGATCTTGGCGCGGTTGTCCTGGTCGGAGCCGCGGGTCAGCACCGCGATCGCGAGCGCGCCCGCGTACTCACGCTGCCAGCCGGAGATCTGCGGCATCAGCGCGTTGCACGGCCCGCACATGGGATCGGTGAACAGCAGCAGCACCGGCGTCTCCGCCGAGATAAGCGACTCGAGCGTGACCGTCTCGCCGTACAGGCCCCCGAGCGAGAAGGCGGGGGCCGGCGAGCCGAGCGGGAGGCCGTGATGCGCGACTGCGGCGGCCGGCGCCGGCTGCCCTGTCGGGTCGAGCCGGGCCTCGAGCTCTTCGATCCGCAGGAGCATGCGACCGTTCTGGCGCAAGAGACCAAGCACGGCCCAGGTCGTAAGTGCGACCACCGCGGCCAGGGCGAGACCGCCGGCGAGCGCGACCACGCCCGCGCCCCCGAGGCGACCAACCCAGGCCGTCGCGCTGGGACCGGGGTCGCCCCATCCCGCGGCCGCGACGAAGGCCGCCAGCGCTACGAGGACGAGGTTTCGGGCCAGAGTCCCCCGCCCCGCGGGCTCGGAGTGGAGTTGGCCGAAGCAGTGGCAGTCGGGTGCCTCGCCGCGGGCCATGCTCCGGGCGATCGCGGCCACGAACACGAGCAGAAGGGCGCCCGCGGCGAGCGCGCCGTCGCGCGCGCTGCCCGCCGGAAGCAGTGCGAGGGCTACCGCGAGCTCCGCGAAGGGCAGGAGGGTGCCCAAGGGCGAGGCGATCCGCTCGGGGACGCCGAACCCGGCCACGGCGGCGCGGGATCCGCGGAGGTCGGTGAGCTTCGTAATCGAGCCGAGCGCGAACACCCCGGCGAGGACGAGGCGGGCGGCCAGCACAGCCGTGGACATGAGTTATGCGCGCCCCCCGCTAGCAAGAAGCCTCATCGCCCCCATGGACGCCGCCGCCGTGGGAAACCTTCCCGAGAACCGAGAAAGTGAATCTCATCCGACGAGCTCAGCCGAAGCCGATGCCGTGCTCGTAGGCGTAGCGCACGGCCTGGGCTCGGTCGCGCGCGCCGGTCTTGTAGAAGATCCGGTTGACGTGGGTCTTGACCGTGGCGGCGCTGACGAAGAGCGACGCCGCGATCTCGGCGTTCGAGAGGCCGGCGGCGATGAGCCTGAGCACCTCGGCTTCACGCGGGGTGAGTGCGTCGGGCAGCGTCGGCGCCGCCGGCGCGACGGCGTGCTGGGTCTCGAGAACGGCGCTCACGAGGCGCTGCTGGACGGCGGGGTCGAGGTGCGTCTGCCCGGCGACCAGGGCCCGGATCGCCTGCTCGATCTCCTCCGCGCTCGCGTCCTTGGTGAGGTAGCCCCGCGCGCCGGCCTGGAGCGCGGGAAACAGGGAGTCGTAATCGGTAGTTGTCATGGACCATGATCTGACGATGGCGCCGCCGTGTCGTCGGCCCGGGGGTTGAACCTCTAGGTTGATCCGGGGTCAACCCGGGGGTTGAGACACCTGTTCCTTCGCGGCTCGATTAGTGTTGGCCCGATGAGCGCCGCGTCTCGCGCTGAT
>JAXDGF010000186.1:0-32096 GCA_034665165.1 Solirubrobacteraceae bacterium
GACAGGAGAAGCTCGTCCGTGTCGACTCCGGGCATGCGACGCTCGCTGCCTACAGGCTTCCTGACCGCGTCCGCGCGAGCATGCGGGAACGCCTGGCCGGAATGTCCGGGCCGGCGCGTCAGATCGCGGTGGCGGCCGGATCGCTGGGGCGAGCGTTTTCCGCCTCGGAACTGGCCGAGATGCTAGGCGTGGTGCCGGCATCCCTCTTGACGTCGGGCGAGGAGCTGCTCGAGGCCGGCATCCTCCGCGTGTCCGGAGACAACCTCGGTTTCCAGCACGACCTGATCCGCGAAGCGGTGCGACACGCGTGTGCGCCGTCGACCCGCCGGGCTCTCGATCGGCAGGCTGCAGACGTAATGCTCGCCCGGGGGGCGCTGCCGCTCGAAGTCGCGACGCAGCTTGCCGCGAGCGCCGCACCGGGCGACGAGGTCGCGATCACCACGCTCTTCAAGGCCGCGGAGGCGCTGGCGACGACCGATCCCGGAGCAAGCGCGGACCTCAGTCGGCGAGCGCTGGAGCTAGCCCCCGAGAGGCATCCTCTGATCGGTCCGCTGGTCGTGCAAGCGGCGATGTCGCTCCACGCGGCGGGACGGATGGAGGAGGCGAAGACGTTCGCGGATAACGCGGTGCGGGACGTGCTTCCGGTAGCGCAGGAGGCAGAGGTGCTTCTCGGCATCGCCGGTATGTGGTTGGTCTCGTCCGACGTGAGGGTGCAGGCGAGCCGCGAGGCTTTGAAGCTGCCAGATCTGCCCGCGCACCTGCGCCTCGAGCACATGGGGAGGCTGGCCTACAACCTCGTGCCCGGGGGACGAATAGCGGACGCGGAGGTGGCGCTGTCAGAGGCCATCGCGGCCGGCGCGTGCAGTGATCCGGTCGCTCGGTTTCCAGTCGCGCTGAGCGAGGGTGGCCTTCAATACCTCGGCGGGCACTTCACCCGCGCCCTCGAGCTGTTCGAGGCGATTCTCCGCGACGGGCTCGTCGAACCACACGGCCTCGATGAGCTCCTGACCAAGCTGTGGCGCGCCATCGCCCTCGACGCCCTCGGTCGCGATGAAGACGCGCTCCAGGTCGTCGACGGATTAGTCGCCGAGTCGATCAAGCGCAAGTTCTCCTTCTTCTTGCACCTGGCCGAGGCGTCGCGGGGACACCTCCTCCTACAGATGGGCCGACTCGACGACGCCGCGGTGGTGCTGAACGGTCGCTTCGATCTCCATGGACCGCCGGTTGTCAACGTCGTCGACGCTACGGGCGTGGTCGCGCTCGGGCGACTGGCGCTCCACACCGGTGACGGGCGCCACGCACGCCACACGGGCGAGCTGGCCAGAGCGATGCTGAACGAGAGCACCCCCGGCATTCGCCGTCACGCCGCGTGGTTGCTGAGCTTGCAGGCCGCGGCCGACGGCGATCCGCGGCAGGCGCACCGGTGGCTCTGTGCCCTGGACGAGACAGAGCGCCGGCATGTGCTGACCCGGGTGTGGCCGGATTTCGCCGACGCACCGCAGTTGGTGCGAATCGCGGTGGCGAACGGGGACCACGAGCTGGCCGAGAGCGCCGCCGCGGACGCGAACCGACGGGCCGAGCTCGCACCTGACGTTCCGTTGCTCCGGGCGATTGCCGCCCACGCCGGGGGGTTGCTCGAGCGCGATCCCGACAAGCTGTGCGATGCAGTGCACCTGCTCAGAACGACCAGCCGACCGCTCGCGCTCGCCGCCGCGTACGAGGACCTCGGCTTGGCGCAACTGCGACTCGCGAGCGCACACTCGGGGGTAGACGCTCTCACCGAGGCGCTGGTTCTCTTTGCGCGGGCCGGGGCGACCCGCGATGCGGCACGACTCCGGGGTCGCCTGCGAGAGCTTGGGATTCGCCGCCGTGTCGCGGCAGCCGATAAGCCGTCTACCGGGTGGGCGGCGATGACGAAATCGGAGCTCGCCGTCGCTCAGCTCGTGGCGGACGGCCTTACCAACCGCGAAGTCGCCGACCAGCTCTTCGTATCCCCGCACACGGTGAACACACATCTGCGCCAGGTGTTCGCGAAGTTGGAGGTCAACTCGCGCGTCGCCGTCACGAGGCTTGCGACAGAACGCCACAGCGAGCACGACCTCGAAGTCGCTCGCGCGGGCCAACCCGCCTAGGGTTCGCAGGCCGTGCTGCCGGCGGCGACCCGTGCTGCCGGCGGCGACCCGTGCTGCGTTTTCATCGTATGTCGATACATTCGCAGCACACCCCGCGCAAACCGGCCCCTCCGCCCCGTTCCCGCGTCCCACCCTCCCCAGGGGGCGGCGGTCTCGGCGCCCGGGCGGTCAGCCGTGGCGCGAGCCGTTCCGGTGGTCGGCTAGTCCGCCGGTCCCGGCGCGCGGGCCGGCCCGTGGCCGGCACTAAGTCTCGACTAGGGGGTCTCGTCGATTCCCGCCACGAAGATCATCCGGCGTTTGACCGCCGCGCCCCGAAACGCCGACGCCTCGGCGTACTCGGCCGACGCGTACCAGTCCTCGAGGTCCTTCATGCTCGGAAATTCCGTCACGATCACCGTCTGAGGCGGCGGCTCTTCCGCCGGCCAATCGGCTTCGATCACCTCGGCGCGCGCCCCACGGACGAGGTATCGGCCCCCGAACCTGGCCGTCGCCCGCGCCGCGCGAGTGCGGTAATTCTCCCACGCTTCGGCATCGAGGACCTCAACTTGGGAGATGAGATAAGCGCTCATTGGTCATCCTTAGGTTGTCGCGGCCGGTTTGGTCGTGGCGGCCGGCCGATGGCAGAGAGCGTGCACTCCCGCGGTCACCGCGTCATCACACGGTCGGGCGAGATTTAGCGCGAGCGGTCGGTGAGCTTGCGAACGGCACGTTCGTGCCATGTCCAGTCGATCTAGTTGTACCAGTGTGCCTCAGGTGGCTGACCGGCGCTATCTCCTTCCGCCGGCGCTCGCGTTCGCGGGCACCGGGCTGGCCTTCGCGGGCGTCACTCTCGCCGCGGGGGCGCCCACGCCGTTGCTCGTCTTCTTCGAACACAAATGGGGATTCCACGCCGGCATACTTACCATCGCCTTCGCGATCTACGCGTTCGGGCTGCTCCTCGAGTTGCTCGTGGTTGGCTCCCTCTCGGACTACGTCGGCCGCAGGCCCGTCCTGATCGGAGCCCTGCTCGTTCAGCTCGTGGCGATGGCGATGTTCTTCTTCGCGACTGATATCGCGTGGTTGATCGCCGCGCGCGCCGTGCAGGGCGGCTAGGCCGAAGTTCCCTCTGGAAGGGAAACCTCGGGCTAAGCGCCGCGCCTCGCAGGGCGCCACCGAGCCCCGCGCGCGGTAACGCTCAGTCGAGTGCTCCTGCTCGCGCGTGCCCAGTCGGGTGGCGCGTCCCCCGGGTCCGCCGGACAGGTATCCGTTCCTCTCCGGCGGCCCTGTGGATCGGACGCTACGCGGTCGGGACGAGTGCGTGGACCGCGGCCCGGACAACCTCGGCGACAACGCTCGGGCGCGAGAGCATCACCACGTGCGACGCTCCCTCGACTTCGGTCACGCTCGCGCCGATCCGCTCGTACGAGAAGCGATGGAGCTCGGGGTGGATGGCGCGGTCAGCGGTGGGTAGGACAGCCCACGACGGTTTGACGCGCCACGCCGGTGCCGGCGCGGGCTCACCCAACGCCACTCCGGAGAGCGGGCGCTGGGAGATGGCCATAAACGCCGCCTCGTCGGCGGGGAGGTCGGCGGCGAACGCGGCGTGAAAGCCGCTCGGGTCGAGGGAGAACTCAACGCCGCCGCCCGGAAGCGCCGACGGGGTGAAGGAGGCGGCGGCGAGGGACGCGGGGAATTTGGACTGGAGCGTCCCGAGATCCTCACCTTCGTCGGGAGCGAAGCCGGCTACGTAGACAAGGCCGATGACGTTGTCCGCGTCACCTGCGGCGGTGATTATGGACCCTCCGTAGGAGTGGCCGACAAGCAGCACCGGCCCGTCGATCCGCGCGATCACCGACCGCGTGTACTCCAGGTCGCCGCCGCTGAGGCCGCGGAGCGGATTGGGTGGCGCCGTCACCATCAACCCGTCCGCGGCGAGTTCCTTGTAGACACGGCGCCAGCTCGACGCGTCGGCGAAGGCGCCGTGGACGAGAACAACAGTTGGATCAGACATGTTGGCATCACCTCTCAGATGAGTTGACTGGTGTGCCACGAGTGTTGTCGTGCGTGGGTCCGCCGACATCGCCAACACGTGCCATATGTTCATCTCATCGCGGTCGCGGTCGCGGTCGCGGTCGCCGGCGCGGTCGCCGGCGCGGTCGATTCGGCGGGTTAGCTCCCGTGGGCGAGGCGCCTAGGCCGACGGCAATACAGCCGCCGCGCGCAGTGCGCGCGCATCACGGCTCGGCGGGACGCCGAACATGCGTCGGTACTCGCGGCTGAACTGCGATGGGCTGTCGTAGCCGACGGCAAAGCCAACGCCGGTGACGTCCCCCGGCTCGGCGAGGAGTCGTGCGCGCGCCTCGTGGAGGCGGATCTGCTTCTGGTACTGGATCGGTGACATCGAGGTGACGGCGCGAAAGTGGCGATGGAACGACGAGACGCTCATCGTCGCCAGCGCCGCGAGCTCCTCGACGCGGAGCGTCTCGTCGTAGTGGCCGCGGACCCAGCGGATCGCGCGGGTGAGATGGGCGAGGCGACCGTCCGCCAGCCCGATCTGGCGCACGGTGGGTCCCTGGGGGCCGGTGATGAGCCGCCACACGACCTCGCGCTCGACGCCGGCCGCGAGGGCAGGCGCGTCCTCGGGCGCATCGAGTAGCGCGATGAGCCGGGCGACGGCGTCGAGGAGCGCCGGTGAGGCGTCGCTGACCGCGAGACCGGCGGGGACGACGTCGGCGACCACGGGACGCGCCACGGGCGACGGCGCCGTCTCGAGGAGCAGGGCGGCGATCGTCTGTGGACGCAGCGCGAGCACGACGGCGAGGAAGGGCTCCTGCGCGCTCGCCCGCGTGATGTTCCCGATCACCGGCAGGTCGACCGACACCACCAGGAACTGCCCAGGGCCGTACCTGAACGTGCGCCCGTTCAGCTTCGTCTCCTTGACGCCCTGCGCCACAACCGCCAGCGTCGGCTCGGCGATGCCGCACAGCGGCTCTGTGATCGTCCGCGAGCAGACGACAGAGAGCCCGGGCAGGGTCGTGTGGGTCAGGTGCTCGCCCGCGTGGCGGGTGATCGAGTCCTTGAGGCGCGCGAGTGCGTCCACCCTGTAAGTGAAGCACGCGTCCGCACGCTCGCTGCCACGGTTGGCAGGATCGTGCAAGAGCCGGGCACCATTGATCTAACGCTCAGCGACCTCGCGGTGCTGTCATGAAGCCATGACCTATCTCAACTCTTACATCACACTCGGGCGCTCGGGTTTGCGCGTCAGCCCGCTCAGCCTTGGCACGATGACTTTCGGCGAGGACTCGGGATGGGGCGCGAGCGCCGACACCTCCGAGGCGATCCTCGCCGAATACCTCGATGCCGGAGGCAACGTCGTCGACACCGCCAACATCTACACCAACGGCCACGCTGAGAAGATCGTCGGAGACTTCTTCGCCGCCCGGCCCGGCCAACGCGAGCGCGTCGTCCTGAGCACGAAGTTCTTCGCCAACCTCTATCCCGGCGACCCCAACGGCGGCGGTGGCGGACGCAAGGCGCTCATCGCGCAACTCGAGGAATCGCTGCGCCGCCTGCAGACCGACTACGTCGACCTCTACTGGCTCCACAACTGGGACCGCCGCGCCCCGATCGAGGAAACGCTCCGCACGCTCGATGACCTCGTGACCGCTGGCAAGGTCCGCTATGTCGGTCTCTCCGACGTCCCGGCCTGGGTCACGGCGCAGGCACAGACGATCGCCCACTTCCGAGGCTGGGCGCCGGTGACCGCGCTCCAACTCGAGTATTCGCTCCTGGAGCGCACGCCCGAGGGCGAGCTGCTGCCGATGGCCGAAGCGCTGGGTATGGGCGTCCTCCCGTGGAGCCCGCTCCGCGGTGGCCAGCTCTCGGGTAAGTACGTCCGCGACAACGGCACCCCCACCGACACCATGCGCGCGCACCTGTATGAGCCCCCAGCGGAGCGTGACTGGAAGGTCATCGAGACCGTCGCTCGGATCGCGGCCGAGCTCGGTGCCGGCTCGGCGCAGGTTGCTCTCGCCTGGGTACGCAGCCGGTCGGCCGTCACCTCGACGCTGGTCGGCGCCCGTACGATCGAGCAGCTCCGGACCAACCTGGCTTCGCTCGACGTGACGCTCGCACCCGAGCAGCTCGCCGCGCTCGATGAGGCCTCGACTCCGTCGCTCGACTTTCCCGCCCCCAACAACGCTTGGCTCGGCCCGATGCTCGGCTTCGGCGGCACGACGGTGGACGGTGTTGAGTTCCCGGTGTGGCAGGCGTTGGTGATGAGCACGACGCGTTATTGAGTTATCACCCGACGCGAGATTGGCGAAAGCTGTGAGTGAGTTAACGGCGAGTTAAGCCTGCACGTGGTGTCACAGGTCGGTGGCACCTTCGGCTCGTGGTTATGGGAAACTGCGGTCAGTGCCCAATGGCGCCTTTCTTGCACGGCTGACGCGCCACGGCGCTCTCAGGGTTCCTGAGGTCACCGTCTATTTCTGGGTCATCAAGGCCCTGTCGACTGCCATGGGCGAGTCAACGTCCGACTACAGCGTCCACGCCATCGATCCGGTGATCGCGGTGATACTCGGGTTCATCGGGTTCTTGGTCGCGCTTGGGTTACAACTCGCGATGCGAAGGTATGTTGCTTGGACCTACTGGCTCGCGGTGTGCGGCGTCGGCGTATTCGGCACGATGGCCGCGGACGTGCTCCACGTCCGTTTCGGCGTCCCGTACGCCGCCTCGACCTTGCTCTACGCGGTCGTCCTCGCCGTGGTCTTCTTCGCCTGGCAGCGGGTTGAGGGCACGCTCTCCTTCCACGCCATCGACACCACGCGCCGGGAGCTCTTCTACTGGGCCGCCGTGGTCGCGACGTTCGCGATGGGCACGGCGCTCGGCGACCTGTCGGCCTACACCTTCGGCCTCGGATACTTCCCCTCGGCGGTCGTCTTCGCCGCCGTCATCGCTATTCCCGCCCTCGGCTACTGGCGGTTCAACTGGAACCCGATCTTGGCGTTCTGGTTTGCCTACGTCGCCACGCGGCCGCTCGGTGCCTCGTTCGCCGACTGGATGGGCAAGCCGGCAAGCGTGACCGGGCTCGGCTTCGGCGAGGGCCGCGTCGCGCTGGCGCTCGCGGCGATGATCTTCTGCCTGGTTGCCTATCTGGCCATCACTCGGCGCGACGTGCAGCATGCGGGCGTCACGCGGGAGGACGGGCACGCGGCGCCGCTGAGGGTGAGCGAGACGGTCGCCGAGCAAGTGGATTGAGGGTCGCCCAGGACCCTTGACAAGCGTCTTCGGTAAGTGATAGCTTACCGTAAGTGACAACGAACGCAGCGGCGATGATGACGGCGCTCGGGGATCCGACCCGACAGGCTATCTTCGATCGGCTCTCCGATGGGCCGAGTCCGGTGGGCGAGCTGGCGGAGGGCTTGCCGATCAGCCGGCCGGCGGTCTCCCAGCACCTCAAGGTGCTCAAGGACGTCGGTCTTGTGACCGATCACCGGGAGGGCACCCGGCGCGTGTATCAGGTGGACGGGGCCGGTCTGGCCGTGCTGCGCACCTACCTCGACCAGTTCTGGCAACGGTCGCTGGCGGCGTTCGAAAAGGCAGCGAGCGAGCAGAAAGGCAAGAACGATGATCCAGACGATTGAGTCGATCCGGCGCGAAGTCGTCGTCCCGGTGTCCGTGGACGATGCGTTCGAGGTGTTCACGGCGCGGATGACCGATTGGTGGCCGAGCGCGCACCACATCGGCAGCGCTCCGATCGAGCAGGTCGTGATCGAGCCCCGCGAGGGGGGCCGGTGGTACACGCGGCACGAGGACGGCAGCGAGACCTCGACGGGCTACGTGATGGCGTGGGAGCCACCCGAGCGGCTCGTCATCACCTGGCAGATCGGCGCTGACTGGCGTTATGACCCGAAGCTCGTGACCACCGTCGAAATCTCGTTCGTCCCCGAAGGTCCGAATCGCACGCGCGTGCGGCTCGAGCACCGCGACCTCGAGCGCTTCGGCCCGGAAGCCGCGCGCATGCGCGAGACGTTCGAATCGCCGGGCGCCTGGACCGCGACGCTGGACGCGTACGCGTCGCTGTTCGGAGACCGAGGATGAAGGCGGTCGTCCTCTACCAATCATCCGACGACGTCCTCACCAAGGCGCCTGTCCACTATCCGGCGCATGTGGCACGGATCGAAGAATTCCGCGCTCGCGGGGAGATCCTCATGGTGGGGACGTTCGGCGATCCCCAGACTCAGGGGTCGATGGCCATCTTCCCGACCCGCGCCGCGGCCGAGGACTTCGTCGCCGACGACCCGTTCGTGCGCGAGGGGGTAGTTCGGAGCTACGAGATCCGCGACTGGAATGAGACGCTGTGGGTACAGGCGGAGCTGATGTGAGCGCGCCGCGCGCGGCGCCCGCGCGGCGCCGGTGCACGCGCCCCGCCGCCCGGGGCCGCCGCTGCGTTCACCCACCCCAAGCACAAACTTAACGCAGGTAAACTGTCGTTCAGAGACCGCCAATTCTGTTAATCGGCCCGGGTTCGCATTTTGCGGAAATCCGTTGGCCAGATGGTCAAATGGCCTGACCAGAATGCTGGCCATAGGCATGGATACGGGGTGGGGCGGAACGGGTTTGATTCCCGCCCATGTCTTGGCGCCTGGCGGCACTCACTCCTGTTCTCACCTCTCTCATCCTCGGACTGTGTAGCGCGAGCGCTTCGGCGATCTCCATCCCCGATCCGATCGCGCCCGGGCCGGACGCGGTGACGAAGGTGGAGTACTACGGCGGGTCGGTGATGATGGACGCGCCGGCGGCCAATGGCACGTCGACGGCCGCGTTCCAGCAGCCCCTGGATGGAGCGCTCTTCTTCCCGAGCGGCCCTGGTCCGTTCGACGTCGTGGTCCTCATTCACGGTAACCACGCCGATTGCCTGACCGCGGTGGGCGGCGAGACCACGACGGGGTCGTCGAACTGCGCTTCGACGCCGGGAAACACGCCTCTCCTCAACTACGAGGGCTACGACTACCTCGCCACCAATCTCGCGAGCCACGGCTTCATCGTCCTCTCCCTCGACGCCGACGCCCTGACGAGCTGGCAGACGAGCCAGGACAACGGCACGCTTCTGCGCGAACAGCTCATATCCGCCTCGCTCGACATGCTCTACGCCTGGGAGGACGGCGTCCCGCTCTACGTGCAGACCAGCCCTGGGCAGGTCGAGTCCTCGCCCCCGGAGTATTCGACGCCGTACGCCCTGGCCGGCCATATCGCGCTCGAGAACGGGGTCGGGATCTGGGGCCACTCGCGTGGCGGCGAGGCCGTCACCGACTTCGTCGAGTACAACCGGACCCGGCCCGCACCGGGCCGCAAGTACCGCCTCGACGCCGTGATGGCCTGGGCCCCGGTCGATTACGAGCGCGCCTCCGTGTACGGCACCACGGCCAACGGCACGACGCCGGCGCCGACGGCCTATGCCGCCGTCCTGCCCCTGTGTGACGGCGACGTCTCGGACCTCCACGGCGCCCGCGACTACATGAACAGCCTGTATCCGCAGGCCGAGCCGAACGACCCTTCGCCCAAGATGCAGTTCGCCTTCCAGGGTGGCGACCACGACTACACGAACACGATCTGGTCCTCGTCGGGCAGCGAGGACGGCCTGGGCTACCTCTCGACGAACCTGTCCGGGACGACCCGCTCCGACGCCGCTTGCGGCGAGGACCAGCCCAATAACGTCCGCCTGACGCCGCAGGACCAGCAGAACCTGAGCATCGCCCTGACCTCGGCCTTCATGCAGCGCTACGTGCAGGGCGTCCTGGCCTTCGACCCCCTGATGACGGGCCAGGTCGGGCTCCCGCCCGATTCCACGGGCCGGACCCGCGGCGTCGCCCCCGCCGAGGAGCTCAAGACCAGCTATTGGGCGCCGGCGGCGGAGCGCGTGAATGTGGTCCAGCCCGCGCCGGGCGATCTCACGAGCGACCTCCTCGGCGGCTCGCTCTCGGGCAGCGGGTTCCAGAACCCCTACCAGGCTCAGTACTGCGTCAACGGGACCTGTGAGGCGGGTGGCGTCGAGCCCGTTCCCGCGACCACGCCGCAGGGCTACGACTGGTGTGATCCAGAGCCGGTCGAGTTCAGGACCCTCGCTCCGGGCCAGAGCTTCCCAACCGCGGCCAAGTCGTGCCCGCTGCCGCCGTCCGGCGTTTCCGGGGTCTACGACCCGATCGCCTTCGGCGGCCAGGCCAACGAGCGCGAGAACCATCCCGTGAACCGGTCTTGGGGTCCCCAGCTGTCACTGGCCTGGAATGGCCCGGCCCAGCTCGACGCCGAGATCCCGGCCGCGAACGGCAACGTCAGTGGGCTCAAGGTGCTGGCCATGGACGGTGCGGTCAACTACTTTGACTCGCGAAACCCATCGTCGGGGCCGAACAACCCGCTGACCGAGACCGATCCGCGCGGGGCCGTGCAGAACTTCGTCGTGCGGCTCACCGACGCTGCGGGCCACACCGCCGACGTCCAGGCCAACAACACGGCCTACGGCACAGCCCTGGAAGCTCCGCTCGGCAGCTCCCGGCGCAACGAGGTCCTGAACGAGATCCGCATCCCGCTCACGGACTTCAATGGCGTCGACCTCACGCAGGTGCGAAAGATCTCGCTCATCTTCGGGACGACGACGCTGAGCGGCTCGATCCAACTGGCCAACGTGCGCTTCCAGGAGGCGGTCAACCAGCCGACGACCGACCCCGTCATCGGCGCGGCTCCCGCGACACCACCGAACGGGCCGGTCCCGCTCGGCGCCGCGAGCACGGGAACCACCCCGGCCTCTGCCGGTCCTCTGTCCAAGTCCGGACCCGCGACGCCGCTCGCCACTGACGCCGTTCCTCTCGACGGCACGAGCCAGGTCGCGTCGGGCAAGACCTGCGTGGACCGCACGGCGCCGGCGAGTCATCTCCTCAGCGCCCGCTACCTGGCCCGTCGTCTGACCGTCACCGGCTGGGCCACCGACCGGGGCTGCAAGGCGATGGCGGCGGGGCAGAAGAGTGTCCTGGGCTCGGTTCTCCGCGTTCTCGTCTCGCTCGCTCGCGTACATGGCTCCCGCTGCCAGTTCCTGGCCCCCACCGGACGCTTGCGGCCTTCGACAAGCTGTTCCGCCGAATATGGGCTCGTGGCGAGGGGCGGGCTCCGCTTCACACTGCGGATGCGCTCGCGTCTACCCAGCGGGCGCTACGCACTGCGCATCCAGGCCATCGATCGCTCCGGCAACCTCGAGCCGGCCCACGGAATCCACGTCACGATCAGGAACGGCAAGCTCTACCGGGGTAAGGGCTGATGCGCCGGCTCGCGCTGCTCGTCGCGCTCGCCGGCGGCGCGATCGCGCCGGGCATGGCCCAGGCGGACTCGACAATCTACGTAGGCACGGCGCCCGCCTGTCCGAACGCGCAGTTCTCGGATCTAACTATGGCGGTCAACTACGCGCAGTCCCACGACACGATCCGGATCTGCCCCGGCACGTACACCGTCGGCCCCACGACGCCTACGACGGTTCCGGCCGCCGGTCTCCAGGGACTGGTCATCGACAAGACGCTTCAGATCATCGGCGCGGGCGCCTCCAAGGTGACGATCGAGCCGACGCAGGCGCTGGCCAAGGCCGGGAGCGCGACCGACAACATTCGCGACGGCCTCGGCAACGTGATCACGGTGACGAACTCGAGTCCGGGCGACAGCTCGGACTTCGACGTCAATCCGACGATCTCGGGGGTGACGATCTCCGACGGGGGCTTTCTCGTCGACGCGGGGATTGCCGTCAATAACGCGGCCGGTTCGATTACGGCCAGCACGATCGGCCCGTTCACCGGGAGCGCGCCGACGGCAGGGGATCCGAACGTCGGGTGGGGGGTTGTGGCCTCGAACAACTATGCGGTCACGCCCCAAGGAGCATTCGTCCGCGACGTCACCGTATCGGGCGATCTCATCACCGGCTACGGGGGCGGCGGGGTACTGATCGACGGATCCGAGTCCTCGAAGCCGATCTACTTCCGGTCCGGCGTATCCACCACGGGCGCGATAACCGGCAACGTGATCACAGGCGCCGGAAGTACCTCGACCGTGCAGCAGTACGGCATCCAGGTCAACGCCGGTGCGCGTGCCGCGATCAGCGGGAACGTCATCACCGGCAACCTGGGCACCACCGCTCCGACGGCGAGCAGTCCCGGGAGCGGCGTCGGCATCCTCCTCACCGACGCCGACGTCACCTCGACCGTGCCCGGGTCGACTACGAGCTTCTACACCACGATCGGCGGTAACGACCTCACCGGTAATGGGTACGGCATCTTCAACGGCACGGCCGACTTCCCCGGCGCGTACGCGAGCGACCCCAACCAGGTCTACCCCATCGAGGTGAACGGAAGCGGGCACACCCCGGGCGATCTGCCCACCCTCACCAACACGGCGCAGAGCACGACGGCGGTGCCGGTGATCGTCAACTACGACACGGTCGGTGTCCCCGTCGAGGGCGCGCAGCCGAGAGCCAACTACTACGGAGCGAGCGGACCCGTGGTCGGCGCGCCGAGCACGATGACGGCGGACGGGATCAGCGAGTCGACGCCCGGCGCCAGCGACAGCGTCATCTACAACAAGACCGTGAGCGGCGGGACCTCGAATCCGCCCACGACGGCCTACACCGCCCCGGCTGTCCCCGCCGTCGTGACCGACGCGCCGCCCAGCGCCGTTTGGGGAACCCCGGACGGAACCTACGACACCACGCTCACGGCCGGCGTCGCGGACGAGCTCCTCGTCGACGCCGGCGACGACTTCGGCGTCGAGTCGGTCGACATCACGGCGAACGGAACCGATCTCGGCACCTTCACCCTCCCGCCGTATGAGACGACGTGGACGCCGCCCACAAGCCTCGAGGGCGAGACGGTTTCCCTGGTGGCCACGGTCACCGACGAGGACGGGCAGGTGACGGTGGCCACGATCAACGTCACCGTCGTCGCTCCCCCCAAGAAGTCGCCCCCGGGCTCCACGGGCTCCACAGGCTCGACCGGATCGACGGGGTCGAGCGGGGCGGGCTCGACGGCGGTGACGATCTCGCTGCCGGCGACACTGGGGACGAGCGCGCAGCCACTCACCTCACTGAGCTTCACGCCGACGTTCACGGGTGCGATCGTGCACGTGGTCTACAAGCTCGACGGAACGGTGATCTGCATCGAGACGACTGCACCCTTCGCCTGCGCGGCCAAGCTGACAGGGGCCGACCCCGGCACGCACACGCTCGAGATCGTGGCCACCTCGGCAGCCGGCGCCGTCGTCACCTTCGAGCGAACCATCCACATTGCCCGGATCGCCCCGAAGTCACTCCGGGTCAAGACGGCGCCCAAGGGGGCCAAGCTCCGCGTCACCGGCACCCTGGTGCGACCGGGTAACGTGACCGCCAAGCAGGGGTGCGGAGCGGGCAAGGTGACCTTGAGCTCGGGTCGCCACCGCGTCAAGGTGAAGCTCGGATCGAAGTGCACGTTCAGTGTCACGCTGCCCGGGATCCCCGGCGGAGCGAAGGTCAAGGCGTCCTTCGGTGGCAACTCGGTGCTCACCCCGATCACGAAGACGGTGAAAGCCGCCTGAGTCGGGCGCCCGGCGGGCGTACCGATCACGCCGCCGCGGCCCGAGCCAGCCGCCCCGCCGCCACCGTTCCGGCCACGAGCATGACGACGCCGTAGACGCCCGGGACCGCGCCGGCGCCCGTCCCGAAGGCCTGGGTGGCGAGGGCGGCGGCCACCGCGAAGTCGCGCATGGCGATGGCGAGCGCGCCGGGGACAGCGGTGGCGGGGTCGGCGCGCCGGCGCCAGAGCTCCGCGAGCACGGCCGAGACCGCGAGGAAGGCGACGCTCGCGAGGAGGGCGGAGGCGAGATGGTGCGCGCCGTGGGTGCCGCTCAGGGCGGCGTAGACGAGCACGGCTACGGTGAGCGCCGCGACTCCTTCGCGCTCGGGGTCGACGGCCGCGATCTGAGGCCGGCGGCTGCGGACCGCCACGCCGACGACGAGGGGGAGGATGACCACGAGGGCGAAACGACCCAGCAGGGGTCCCGGACCCCCGTGGGTGGCGGTGCCTGCGAGCGCGCCGATCGCCAGCGGCCCGATCAGCGCCGAGGCCACAAGCGAGCCGCTCACCGCCCCCAGCGCGATCGTCGCATCGGCGCGCGCGAGGGCGACGAGGCCGACCGACGCTACCTCCGAGGACGCGAGGCCGACGGCGAGGAGACCGTCTCTGACCGGCGCGCCGAAGGGGCGGCCGAGCACCCAGGCGGCGGCGCCGAGCACCACGAGCGGCACGATCGACAGAGCGGCGACGGTGCCGGCGTGGTCGCGCAGGCGCCTCAGGTCTGTGAGCGAAATCCCGAGCGCGGTGGCGAGGACGAGGAGGGCGAGGAGCAGGTCAGAGCGGGCGGCGAGTGCGCCCGAGGGAACGATCAGGGCGAGCGCGGCCGCCGCGAGCGCCAGCGGCGTGAGGACGCGTGGCGCGGCGGCGAGCGCGCGTCCGAGCTGGCGGGGCCCGATCACGTGCCCGGCCGCGTTATGCGCGTCCGCCCAGCGCTCGGGTCAGCACGCCGGCGCCCTCACGCAGCGTGTCGAGCAGCCGCGCCGGGTCTTCGAGCCGGCT
Source organism: Solirubrobacteraceae bacterium (assembly GCA_034665165.1). Classification (GTDB taxonomy): domain Bacteria; phylum Actinomycetota; class Thermoleophilia; order Solirubrobacterales; family Solirubrobacteraceae; genus Palsa-465. The sequence goes on from JAXDGF010000186.1 coordinate 14,750, forward strand.
GGCCGGGGCCTGGATCCCGAGGATCGCGGCCAGCCCGCCGGTGTTGTCGAAGACGGGCGCGGCGATGGCGTTGACGTCCTCCTCGCGCTCGCCGAACACGGTGCCGTAGCCGCGCGCGCGAACCTGCGCCACCTCGGCGGCGAGGGCGGCGCGGTCGGTGATGGTCCGGCCGGTGAGGGGGGCCAGGTCGCGCTCGCGCGGGAGCTCGCCGCCGCCGAAGGCGAGCATCACCTTGCCCACGGCGGTGGCGTGGGCAATGCTCGGACGGCCGAGACGGGCCATGCTCACGACGCTCGAGCGCGACGGGATCGAGTCGACGGTGATGGCCTCGCCCCCGCCGGGCACCGACAGGGTCGCGGTCTCGCCCGTGTTCTGCATGAGCTCGACGAGGACGGGGCGGGCGAGGGCCTGGAGGTCGAGGCGGGAGAGGACACGGTCGGCGAGGGTGACGAGCTTGAGGCCGAGCCGGTAGGGACCCTGGCCATCGCGCTGGACCATGCCCGCGGACTCGAGGGTGGCGAGCAGGCGGGAGGCGGTGCTCGGGTTGACGTCGATGCGGCGCGCGAGCTCGTTGACGCCGAGCCCGGTCTCGCTGGCGGAGAGCTGCTCCAGGAGCCCGAGCGCGCGCGCTACCGAAGCGACGGGCCTGGGCCCCTGCGCGCTTGCGCGCCGCCCTCGTTGCACCATAGGCAATAGTATTGCGCTTTGCGCCACGAAAGTCTACGATCGATTCGATGTCGTTCGTGCTCAGGTGCCCCCACTGCGGCGTCCGGGAAGTCGCAGACTTCGCCTTCGGCGGCGAGGTGAGCGCCCGCCCGCGAGCTGAGCCTACATACCGCGAGCTCAACCAATACAACTACTTCCGCCGCAACATCGCGGGCGTCCAGCGCGAGTGGTGGTACCACCGCTCGGGCTGCCGCACATGGTTCCAGGCCGACCGCGATACGCGCACGAACGCCGTCCTCCAGGTCGGCCTGCCGGGCGAGCTCGACGGGGGCGAGGCCGCGGGGCCGCCGCAGCCGCCGGCGACCGGCGGGGTCGAGCGGTGACGCGTCTCCCCGAGCAGCCGGGCGAGCGCATCGACCGCGCGCGCGAGATCACCTTCACCTTCGACGACAAGCCGGTGCCGGCCCTGGCCGGGGATACGATCGCCTCGGCTCTCTATGCCGCGGGACGGCGCACCTTCTCGCGCAGCTTCAAGTACCACCGTCCCCGCGGGCTGCTGTGCTGCGCGGGTAACTGCCCCAACTGCCTGGTTGCCGTCGACGGCGCCCCCGGCGTGCGCGCCTGCACCGAGCCCGTCCGCGAGGGCGCCCGCGTCGAGCACCTGAACGCGTGGCCCACGCTCGAGCTCGACGTCATGGAGGCCATCGACCGCGTCGGATCACCCTTCACCCCGCCCGGGTTCTACTACCGCACGTTCATCCGCCCGCGCCGGCTGTGGCCGGTCTACGAGCGCGTTCTACGCAGCGCCGCCGGCCTCGGCCGGCTCCGGCGTGCCCAGCCCGACCGCGAGTGGCGCACCGAGTACCGGCGCCGGCACGCCGACGTGCTCGTGGTGGGCGGCGGCATCGCGGGTCTCAGCGCGGCGATCGCCGCGGCCGAGCTCGGCGCCGACGTGGTGCTCGCCGACGAGGGCCCGGAGCCCGGGGGCCGGCTCCTGCAGGAGGGCGGGCACGAACTCGCGCGCGCGCTCGCCGCGCGCGCGCGCGAGGCGGGCGTGGAGATTCTGTCCTCGGCCCCCGCGCTCGCGCACTTCGACGGGCTCGTGCCCATCTGGCAGGGGGACACGCTGCACCAGGTGCGTGCGCGCCGCCACGTGTACGCGACCGGGGCCATCGAGCAGCCGCTCGTGTTCGCCGGCAACGACGTCCCCGGCGTCATGCTCTCGAGCGGGGCGCTGCGCCTCGCCCGCTTCTACGGCGTGCGCCCAGGGCAGCGCGCGGTGGTGGCGACCACCTCGGAGCGCGGCGTCGACGCGGCACTGGCGCTGATCGATGCCGGCGTCGCCGTCCTCGCCGTCGCCGACTTGCGCGCAGACGCGGGGCCTGGCGACGGCCGGCTCCGCGAGCGCGGGATCGAGGTCCTGCGCGGCTGGACCGTGGCGAGAACGCGGGGCCGGCCGACCGTCACCGGTGCCGTCCTCGAACCGCTCCCCGGCGCTCGCGGAAATGGCGCTATGCGCCTCGAGCTCGAGTGTGACCTGGTTGTGGTGAGTGGGGGCGATGCGCCTGCGATCTCGCTTGTGTCCCAGGCCGGCGGGCGTACGGCGTACGACGCGGGCAGCGGCCAGTTCGTGGTGACAGACCTCCCTCCGGGGGTCTCGGTCGCGGGACAGGTGGCCGGCCACGGTCGCGCCGAATCCGCCGCCGCCTCGGGCGAGCTTGCCGGGCTGGAGGCCGCGGTTGGTGTTGGGCTCGGTGGTGGGCTCGGTGGTGGCGAGGGCAACGGGGCGGCGGCGGCGGCGGAGCGCTCGGCCGCGTTGCGCGCGCGCCTCGAGGCCGAGGCCGCGACAACCCAGACGCCCGCGCCGGTGGCCGCAGGTTCAGCCCGGGGCCGCGAGTTCGTGTGCCTGTGTGAGGACGTCACCGCCAAGGACATTCACCGCAGCGTGGGGGAGGGCTACGACTCGATCGAGCTGTGCAAGCGCTTCACCACGGTGATGATGGGACCGTGCCAGGGGCGCATGTGTCAACTCGCCTCGGTGCGGCTGATGGCGCGCGAGACGGGTCAGTCTCTCGAGCAGGTGGGAACGACGACGGCGCGCCCGCCGTGGTCGACGGTGCCGCTGGGGGCGCTGGCGGGGCGGCCGATCGAACCCGCCAAGCGCTCCTCGATACACGGCCGCCACCGAGACCTCGGCGCCACCGTGCGCTGGGCCGGGGACTGGCGCCGAGCCTACGACTACGGGGACCCCGAGGGGGAGGCGCTCGCCGTCCACCAGGCCGCGGGGCTGATCGACGTCTCGACCCTGGGCAAGCTGCTGGTGCGCGGGCCGGAAGCGGGCGAGTTCCTCGACCGCCTGTACCCCAATCGCCTCGCCAACCTGAAGCCCGGGCGCATCCGCTACGGCGTGCTCACCTCCGACGCTGGGCGCATCACCGACGATGGCACGATCGGAAGGCTCGACGAGCAGTCCTTCTACGTGACGACGACGTCGAGTGGCGCGGGCGCGGTCGAGCAATGGTTCTCGTGGTGGCTGGCGGACTGGGAGATGGACGTCCACCTCTCGGACCTCACCCAGGCCCTGTCGGCGGTCAACCTCGCGGGCCCGCGTGCGCGCGACATCCTGGAGCGCTTGACCGACCTCGACTGCTCGGCCGAGGCCTTCACCTACCTTGACTCGCGTCAGGCGCGGGTGGCCGGGGTGAGCGCGCTGCTCATGCGCATCGGCTTCGTGGGCGAGCTCGGCTACGAGATCCACTTCCCCGCCGCGTACGGGGAGGACGTGTGGGATGCGATCCTTGCCGCGGGCGCGCCCGAGGGCATACGCCCCTTCGGCCTCGAGCCCCAGCGCATCCTCCGCCTCGAGAAGCAGCACATCATCGTCGGCCAGGACACCGACTCCGAGTCGACTCCGCTTGGGGCGGGCATGCCGTGGGCGGTAAAGCTCGACAAGGAGCAGGACTTCATCGGCAAGTGGGCGCTCGCCCGCGTCTCCGAGCACCCCTCCGAGACCGCGCTCGTCGGCTTCACCCTCGCTGACGGCTACGTGCCGACCGAAGGCGCGGTCGTGCTCGACGAGCGCGGCACCGCCGCGGGCCAGGTGACGAGCGCGCGCCGCTCGCGCGTGCTCGACCGCGTCATCGGGATGGCGTGGGTTCCGGCCGCCCTGGCCAGCGACGGCACGAACGTCACCATTGCCGACGACGGCAGGCGCGTCAGCGCGCGGATCGTCACCGAGCCCTTCTATGACCCCGCCGGCGAGCTGCTGCGCTCGTGAGCCTCGCCTTCCTGACACCCGACGCCGTCGGTGACGGGGTAGCGGCCCGGAGCCCGATGGAGCGCCTCGCCCGCGCCGCCGGCGCGCGGTTCGAGCTCCGCGAGGGCTGGAACGTGGCGGCTGGGTATGGCGACCGCGTTCGCGAGCGTGCCTTCCTCGCCGAGGGCGCCGCCTTCGCCGACCGTTGCCACATGTTCAAGCTCGAGCTCCAAGCCGGGTCCGAGGTGCTGGCGGGGATTGTTGCGGTGGCGGGCGGCGGCGCGGCGCTCGAGCCCGGTCACGCGGTGCACGCGGGCGGCGCCTGGTGGTGCCCGGTGACCCCGGAGCGCGTGCTCGTGCTCGGCGAGCCCGGGGACGCCGCGCTCGTGCGTGGCTCCGTGGCCGAGGCTGCTTCCGGCGCGGAGGGCACCGCGACCGTCGTCGATGTCACCTCCGGCCTGGCGGCGCTCGCTCTCGCCGGTCCCGGCGCAGGCGAGCTCCTCGCGCGTTTCTGCGCCATCGACGTGCGCCCGGCCGTCATGCCCGTGGGTGCCTTCAGGCCCGGCTCGGTGGCGCGCACGCCGGGCTACGTCATGCGCGACGGCGAGGATCGGCTGCTCGTGCTCGTCGGGTGGGCGCTCGGTCACTACTTATGGACGGTGGTGGCCGACGCCGCCGAGTACCTGGGCGGCGGTCCGGTGGGGGCGGACGCGCTGAGCGCCGCGAGCGCCTGAGCCCGCCGGGCGGTTCAGGTTAGGCTCCGTGCCCGCAGTGTTGGCTGGGCGCGGGCGGGACGTCGAGCGCGGGGTTGCGGTCGAAGAAACCGTTGGGGCTGAGCGAGAAGCCGAGCCTGTGGACTGGCATCACCGGCCAATCCTCGGTGCGTGGAATGTGGTTGTGCCCCATCGAGTACCAGACCACCACGTCGGTGTTCGCGGTCGGGCGGTCGGCCTTGATCCACGCGGGCAGGCCATCGCCGCCTGGATGCTGATTCGGATAGTCGCCGGCGGCGAAGCGCTGGGTCGGATCGTAAGGAGTCACCCATAGGTGCCCGGTCATGAACCCGGCGCGGGCCGCGATCGAGGACTCCGGGTGGACGAATGAGGCCGTGTTCTCGCCCGGCGCGAGCTTGTAGCCCACCGGGGCGCCGACCCGGTTGTGCACAGAGGGATTGATGATCTTCCAGTAGCGCGCCCGCGAGGGATCGACCATCCGCCTGCTTTCGCCCTCGCTCGCGAGCACGGTCTCGACCGCCCGGAAAGCGTTGCCGGCGGGGTTGTCGGGCCCCATGGGCACGGCTTCGGTATCGACCTCGACGACGGTGTTGCCCACACCGTCGACCATCATGTCGAGGCGCACGTTGAAGAAATGCTGATGGTTGGGCGCCTTCAGCCCCGGTGCGACCAGGGTGGCGTGGGGCGTCGGCTCGCCGGGCGCGACGGCTCCGGTCGAGACGATCCCCGTGAGCTTGACCTCCGCCTCGATCGAGCCATCCTGGGAGAAGTACCAGTAGAAGCCGTACTCGTAGTTGCCGACGGTGGCGACGAACGAGACGACCAGGCGGCGGCTGCGCCTGACCTCCGTTTCCCCTGTGCGCCAGTCGATGTGCTTCCACAGCAGGGAGAAGTCCTCCTCGTGCACGCAGACGGCGTTGCGCAGAACCAGCGGCTCGCCGGCCGCGTCGCTGAGGACGGCGTCGAAGTAGCGGATCTCTCCCAGGCAGTCGCACCCGAGCTCGAGCGAGTTGGCAAGCACGCCGATCCCGTACTCGCCGATGTCAAACGCGTTCTTCCAGACGTGGGTGGGGGCGACCTCGCCGTAGGGGACGACCATCTCGGAGAACGACGCGCGGTAGATGACGGGCCGGAGCCGGTCGCCGTCCTCGTAGGCAACGGTGTGGAGCACAAGTCCCTCGCGTGCGGTGAAGCCGATGCGCAGCCGCCACTTCTGCCAGCGGATCTCATGACCCTTGACGGTGAAGCTCGGGCCCTCGGGCTGGGTGATCTCGAGCGGGCGAAGATCGCGGCGGAGATCGCCGACGTAGCGAGGCGCGTAGTTACCACTCTCGGGCGGCACGGGCGTGACGCCGTGATCCTCGATCCGGACCAGTTCCATCTTGCGCAGATCGACGAACGCGATCAAGCCCTCGACGGGTCGCGCGTAGCCGTTGTCACCCTCCTCGCTGCGCACCCACGTCAGGGCCCGGCAGTACCGGGTGGCCGTCCCCTCCGAGGCGCCCGCCGACCAGGGGTCGATCATGAGCAGGTCGGGGTCGGTGATCCCACGCTTGGCCAGCGCCGCGAGGTACTCGGGATGGCCCTTGAGCATCTCCTCGCACTCGACGAACTCCTCGATCATGATGCGCGGCTGGGCGTCGGGAACGTGGCGCCACTCGGTCACCGTGCCCGCGTCGAGCGACACCACCGCTTCGTGCACGGCGCCGTCGGCACGGTCCAAGACGATGATGAACGCCTGGCGCTCGACCGATCCGGCCAGAGGCCAGTCGAGCACCTCTGCCTTGCTCGGCTCGTGGAGCTCGACGGTGGAGAAGCGGACCGTGTCGGCGAGCTCGCGCTCGGCGCGGAGGATCTCCACGGCGCGCGAGATCTCGCGCTCGGTCAGCGGCTCGAGCGGATGCGGGCCGACGGGCGCCAGGCCTCGCCGATCGCTGGCCGTGTTGGGGTGGGCGGTATCGGTCATCGGGGACGCTCCTCGTCGTGTCTCGCCGCTGCCATCAGCTCGTAACCATCGCGCCCGCGGCCTCCGGGCTGGCCGCTGCCACCGGGGGCGGGACAGCAATCGCCCCGTCCGAGTCGAACACGACACGTCCGATCGACTGGTGGCGCGCCACGTCCATCGCCCGATAATAGAGCCCAACTGCGATGCCGATGAGGAACACAGCGAGCACGGCCCAAGGAATGGCCTGGATGAAGAAGGAACCACCGGCCCCCGAGAGCGCCGCGCGGTTGGCGATAAGGAGGTAACAGGCGGTAAACATCGCCATCGTGCCGATGACCGGTGCCACAAGCGTCCGCCACCAGTGAAAGCCGTCGCGGGCGGTGGTGAGGAAGTACCTGATGATGGCCACCGACGCGAGCCCCTGGACAAAGAGGATGCCCAGTACGCCGATGAGCGGGACGTACGTCCCGAGCTTGGTGAGCGCCGCCAGGTCACTCGAGTCCGCCGCGGTGAAGCCAACGATCCACAGTAGGGCCATGACCGTCACGACCATGCTCGCGCGATGAGGAGAGTTGTGGTCGCGATGAGTGAGCGAAAGCGACGACGGCAACAGCCGCTCGCGGGCCATGGAGAAGGCGTAGCGGGCGGAGGTGTTGTAGAAGGCGGTGGCACACGCGAATGAGCTGGTGACGATGAGGACCTTGAACGCATCGGTGAGTGAGACCCCGACGTACTTGCCGGTGAGCGGGTAGAAGGCCGACGGCAGCGCACCGGTGAGCTGCTCCTTGACCGCCTGCACCGATCCGAGCTGACCCCAACCGGTGACGAACATGTAGGAGATGAACGTGTAGAGGATGCCGAGCCCGATCACCGAGATGTAGGTGGCGGGACCGATCAGCTTTTTCGGCGCGCGAGACTCCTCGGCGTAGTTGGGCGCCATCTCGAACCCGACCCACGACCAGAACGCCCCGAAGAGCGCGACCCCGGCCGCCGTGGCCCCGAAGACCTTGACCGCGGCCGAGTTGCTGAAGATCGACGTCGGGTCGAAGGGTGCCGCGCTCAGGCCGTGAGCACCACCTTGGAGGAGGACGGCGATCCCGAAGACAGCGAGGGCGATGACCTCGCAGGTTAAGAAGACGCCGAGGACGTTGGCCGTGAGCTCGATGTGGAACCAGGCGAGCAGGGACATGACCGCGAGCGCGAACAACTCGACCGTCCAGGCCGGGATGTTGATGGAGAAGAAGTCGAGCAGGGTGGTGTGCGCGAAGTATCCGCACACGCCCAGGACGGCGGCAATGAAGGCGACGTAGCACAGCCAGATGAGCAGCCCGGCGCCCGCGGCGACCGTCTGACCAAGCCCGTGAGAGATGAAACTGTAGAACCCGCCGCTGGCGGTGACTCGACGCGCCATCGCTACATACCCGACCGAGAAGATGGTGAGCGCGACGGTCGCGATCAGGAACGCGGCGGGAGCAGCCGACCCGCCCCCGTTCACGGCGACCGGCACGTTGAAGAGCATCGCCGTAATCGGCGCCGCGCCGGTGACGATCATGAACAGCACTCCGCGCAGGCCCACGGCGTTACCTGCGAGGCGCCTGTCGCTGGGATGGGATTCAGCGATCAGCTGTTGAAGTTCAGCATCAACTGACTTCTGGGGCGATCTGGCAAGCGATGCCATGTGTAAGCCTCCCATCGACAAGGGCGTCAGGCACCCGTCGGGCCGGTGTTGGTGTGAGCTTTCAGTTAAGGCAGCCGTGTCACCGTCACTCTGCCGGGCGGCTGACGGGCCATGACGGTGAGTGCACACCTAGCTGAGTGCGCGGCTATCAGTGACTTGCAGTCTGCGTGTGAGGACCACGGCTGTCATTGGCCCAATGGCGAAGGATTCGATGCGGGCAATTGGACATACCAAATACCGGACGGGCCTGGTGGCGCGTCAGCCTTGCGCCAGCGAGCTGTGCCACCAGTCGAGGAGCGCGAAGACCCGCGCGCGCAGCTCGGCCTCGCGCGCCTTCACCTCGGCCGCGAAGTGGTCGAGATCGCCCAGGTGTCGGAGGGCCAGATCGGGCTCCGACTCGGCCCACCAGCTCCAGATCAGGGGCGTGACCTCAGGGTGAAATTGGATGCCGAGGCTGCGCCCGAGGCGAAACGCCTGGAGGGCGTCGGGAGAGCGGGCGAGCGGCACCGCCGCCGCCGGGGCGGTGATCGAGTCCGAGTGCCATGCGAGCCAGGGGCCGGACAGCTCTGCCTGCTCGCTTTCTGAGTCGACCCAGCCCACCTCGGGGCGCGCCGCGCGTGTGACGGCGCCGCCGCCCGCGAGGGAGAGCGCTTGGGCGCCGAAGCAGACCCCGAGCACCGGTGTTTCGGCGGCGAGCGCTCCGCGCAGGAACCGGCGGTGGCGAGCGATCCATTCGGGCGCGTCGGCATAGGCCGAGTGGCTCGAGCCGAGGCTGATGATCGCCGCCGGCGTGGCAGGGTCGGGCTCGGGGTCGTCGGGGCGGACGACGGTCCACCCGATCGCGCGCGCGTCGAGCCAGTCGCCGATCAACCCGGCCGGGTCGTCCTCCTGATGCTCGACGACGACGACCTCGCGATCGTCACTCACTCGAGGAAGCCTCGGACGTAGCTCGCCGTCGCCGCCACGTGCTCGCGCATCGCCTGCTGGGCCGCGCCGGCGTCGCCGCGCTTGATCGCGGAGACGATCTGCTCGTGCTGCTGATCGGAGTGCCGCAGCGCCCCCTCCATCTGCGGCGTCGAGGAGAGCAGGTCGCTGAGCCGCAGCTGCGCTTGGGTGACGGCGGCAGCGACCGAGGGCGAGCGGGCAATGTCGGCGATGAGCAGGTGCAGGCGGCGGTCGGCGAAGCGGTAGCTGAGGGGGACCGGGTCGGGCATGTCGGAGAGGGGAGCCGGGTCGTCGTGCTCGAGGTCGCCGTCGACGGCCACGCGGTCGGTCGCGGGGAAGGTCACCCGAGGGGCGGCGGCGAGGACCTCGAGCGCGGCGTCGAGCCTGGCGGCGTCCGCGGCCGTCGCGCGGCTCGCGGCCAGCGCCGCCCCCCCGGGTTCGACCACAAGCCGGAAGTCGAGGGCGTCCAGGAGATCGTCACCCATCTCGCGAGCGAGGGCGCGAACCTGCTCGTCGGAGGGGTCGGTGCGCCACTCGAGCACATACGTTCCCCCGCTGCGCCCACGCAGGGTCTGCAGATAGCCGGTCCGGGCCAGCGAGCGAAGCGCCTCGCGCACCGTCGGGCGGCTCACCTCGAGCTGCTTGGCCAGCTCGCGCTCGGACGGCAGGCGCTCGCCCGGGAGCAGGAGCCCGAGCTTCACGAGGCGCAGGATGCTCTCGACCGTCTCCTCGAACACGTTGACCGACCGCACCGGACGCAGCGGTGGGTCGAGCGCGGCGGCACGCCCCGGGGCGGCGAGCTCCGGGGCGGCGAGCTCCGGGGCGGCGAGCTCGTCCGCGGTGAGCTGATCGCTCACGGCAGCGGCGTCGCGCCCGGCGACACGACGTGGCCGGTCGCCGTGGGAGCGTCGTCGAATTCCGCCGCGCGCTGACGGCGGCGATGAACGACGGTCTCGAAGACATCGGGTCGCGAGTAGTGGCCGCTGACGTCGAACATCAGCCGCTCCTCGCGCACGCGGTTCGGCTCGGCGTCGGCGTAGACGATGGTCTCCGCTCCCCGGTTCGGCGCTTCGATCCAACAGCCATCGGGCCCCGCGATGGCGGAGCCGCCGTCGAAGGGCAGCTCCGGATACTGGGCGGCTATCTGCTCGAGCATCGGGAAGTCAGCGGGGACGTCTGACAGGGACAGCAGTCCGCTCACGGCCACAGAGTACACGCGGCCCTCGAGGGCGATAAAGCGCGTGATGTCGGTCGTCAGCCCCGACCACCCGGGCCACGTGGAGACGTGAATGTCGATGCCGTCGGCGTGGAGCGCGTGCCTCGCCTGGGGCATCCAGTTCTCCCAGCAGCTCAGCCCGCCGACGCGCCAGCCTTTGAACTCGTGGGTCCGCAGCCCGTGACCGTCGCCGCGCGCCCAGACCAGGCGCTCGTCATGGGTGGGCGCGAGCTTGCGATGTGCGCCCACGATCCCGCGTTCGGGATGGATGGCGACGAGCGTGCAAAAGGTGCTGCCCCGCGCGGCCCGGCCGTCGCGCTCGGTCACGCCGAGGAAGAGGAACACGCCGTGGTCGCCGGCGGCCTCGCGGATCATCGCCAGCTCGGGGCCCTCGAGCTCGACGGCCGCTTCGAGGTAGCGCGCGTACGCCTGCTTCTGAAGCCGGTCGTCGAAGGCGGCGCCGTTGGTGCGGCAGACCCAGAACGGATATCCGCACAGGAATGTCTCGGGCAGCGCGATGAGCTCCGCGCCGTCTTGCGCCGCGCGCTCGATGAGGTCGATCACGCGCGCGGTGGTGCCGGCCGGATCGAGCCACACCGGGCGCGACTGGATCGCGGCGATCCTCAGCACGGTTCTCCTCTCAGTACATCTCGAAGTACTCGGTCTGCTCCCAGTCGGTCACGTGCGACAGGAACCTATCGATCTCGTAGCGCTTGAGCGCGAGCATGTAGTCGACGAATGGGGGGCCGAAAGCCTCGCGGAAGAACTCGTCGGCGGCGAGCAGGTCGACCGCCTCCATCAGGCTCCGCGGGAGGAGCGCCCGCTCCGCCTTGTAGGGCTCCTCCACTGCGGGCGGCGGCTCGAGCCCGCGCTTGATGCCGTCGAGTCCCGCGGCCACCTGCGAGGCGAGGTACAGGTAGGGGTTGGCGGCGGGATCGCCGACCCGGTTCTCGACGTGGGCCGAGGGCGAGCCGGGCTCGCCGATGACGCGCAGGAGCGCGCCCCGGTTCTCGAGCGCCCACGCAACCCGGTCGGGGGCGAACGAGTCGGGGCGGTAACGCTTGTAGCCGGTGATCGTGGGCGTCGTGAACACCGACCCGGCGGCGGCGTGCTCGAGGAGGCCGGCGATCCAGCTCATTCCCGCGGCCGACAGGCGCGCGCCGGGCTCGATGCCGGTGAAGGCGTTGGTGCTCTCGGTGGTGGGGGCGAGCGATTGGTGCACATGCCAGCCGGTCGAGAAGAACTCGGGGAAGGCGGGGCGGGCCATGAAGGTCGCGTGATACCCGAGCCGCCGGCAGATCTGCTTGACGGCGGTACGGAACAAGAGCGCGTTGTCGGCGGGTGTTAATCCGCGCTCGGGGGCGAAGGTGAACTCGATCTGGCCCGGTCCCCACTCGTCCTCGATCGTCAGCAGCGGCAGGCCGAGCGCGTGCACGTGATCCTCGATCGTGGTCAGGAGCTCATGGATCTCGTCGCCCCGGTTCTCGGTCAGGTACTGGAAGCCGTGCGAGAGGCCGCTGACCCGCGGCGAGGTAGGAGGCCAGCCGCAGTCCTGCGTGGCGAGCATCGGGTCCTCGAGCTTCAACACGTAGAACTCGATCTCGAGCCCGGCGACGTAGTCGTAGCCGAGCGCGCGCAGCTTCTCGAGCTGGCGGCGGTAGACGTCGCGGGTCGAGAACGGCACCGAGCGCCCGCTCGTGAAGTAGGCGTCGGACAGGACCCAGCCCGTGTCAGGCACCCAAGGCAGAATTTTGAATGTCGTGGGATCGGGGACGAGCACCCCGTCGGGCAGGCCCGTCATCTCTGGCACCCCGGCGAAGTTACCCGCCGCGAAGGGCGGCACGATCGGGTGATTGGTGGTGTCGAAGATCGCCGTCACGAGCTGGAAGTCCTTGCCCTCGCGCAGGCTGCGGCGGAACTCGGGGATGGTGAGCGTCTTCCCGCGGATGATCCCGTGCTGATCTCCCCAGCCGATGCGGACCCGGCGCAGCTTGTGTCGCTCGATCGTCTCGAGCACTCGAGCCGCGGCTTCCTCCTGGGCGGCGTCCCACAGCCCGTGCTCGGCGATGAATCCCTCGCGCGGTCGCGCGGCCGCGGGCGAGGTGTCAGTGGCGTCGGTGGCCGGGATCTGCTCAGTTGCGGACATCGCCTTCCTCTCTGTCGCGATCGAGCAGCAGCCTACATTTGGGCAAACAACTTGTCCATTGGCCGAATGGACAGAGTTGATTGGCCGTGGGGGAGGCAGCGAGCGCGTGCTGCGTTTTCATCGTCTATCTATTTATTGGGGCTGTCGCAAACCCCGCCCGCGGCCGACCACGCGCCGGGCCGCGCGCCGGGCCCGGTGGACCAGCCGACCACTGGAACGGCGCGCGCTACTGGGGCCGGCTGACCGCCTGGGCGCCGGGACCGTCGCCCCCGTGGGGAGGGAGGGGCGGGGCGGGGCGGTTTGTTCGGGGTGTGCTGCGAATGTATCGGCATAGAGGCGGTCGCAAAACTCTTGAGAGATCCGAAATGTCCGCGAGCTCGTGGTCAATCCGCCCCGTTTTCCGGGCGTTCACGCCACCCCGCCCCCGCCAAACCAAACCGTGACCGGACCCCGCGGCCCGCTTTGCGCCGGCCGGGCCCGCGGCCATAACGCCCTATGCCCTCCGCGCGGGCGGGCCGTGCTGCGTTTTCATCGAATATCCGGCTGAGGGGATCGGCCGCCGCCGGCCAGCCTCGAGGGAGCTAGTCCGGCGGCGGCGCAGATCCAGGCCCTCCGCGTCGTATACGCCATTGCGCCCTCGGCAACCCTATTGCGCCCACCGCGACGCGCCACTACGATCCAGCCCATGCGCGAGATCTTTCGCCCGGGCCGGATGTGGCGCCGCCGTGGCGACCTACGCGGGAGCTATGACGTAGTCATCGTCGGGGGCGGCGCTCACGGCCTGGCCACCGCGTACTACCTCGGGCAGCTCGGAGTCAGAAACGTCGCGGTGCTCGAACAGGGATACATCGGATCGGGAGCGGCGGGCCGGAACACAACCATCCTACGCTCGAACTACAAGACCCCTGAGGGTGCCCGTTTCTATGACGCCAGCATCCGCATGTACGAGCGGCTGTCGGCGGAGCTTGACTTCAATCTGCTCTTCTCCCAATGCGGCCACCTCACCCTCGCTCACTCGGATCGGGCCATGCTGGTGATGGCCAACCGCGCCGAGGTCAATCGCCTTCAGGGAATCGAGTCGCGTCTGATCGACACCGCCGAGGTCAAGCGGCTGTGCCCGCCGATCAACACCTCCGAGGAGGTGACGTATCCGATCATGGGCGCGCTCTACCACCCGCCGGGCGGGATCATCCGCCACGACGCGGTGGTGTGGGGCTATGCCCGGGGCGCCGATCGGGCCGGGGTCGAGATCCACCCGGGGACAGAGGTCCAGGGCTTCGACGTCGACCGGGGTCGCGTGACCGCGGTGCGCACCAACCGGGGCACGATCAACGCCGGCCAGGTCATCAGTGCCACCGCGGGGTGGAGCACGCTTGTGTGCGCGATGGCGGGAGTGGAGCTGCCGATCACGACGCACATCCTCCAGGCTTGCGTGACCGAGCCGGTGAAGCCGTTCCTGGACGTGGTCATCGTCTCTTCTCAGATGCACGTCTACATCTCGCAGTCGGACCGGGGTGAATTTGTCATGGGCTCGGAGATCGAGCCATGGACGACGTACCGGATGCAGGGGACGTTGAACTTCCTCCAGGACCTGACGCGGCACACACTCGAGCTCTTCCCCCAGCTTGAAAAAGCCCGCCTGTTGCGCAGCTGGGCGGGGCTGTGCGACCTGTCGCCTGACTACAGCCCGATCCTCGGGCGGACGAGCGTCGAGAACTTCCACCTCAGCGCCGGGTGGGGGACGTATGGCTTCAAGGCCGCGCCGATCGTGGGCAAGACGCTCGCCGAGCTCGTGCACACGGGCCAGACGCCGGAGCTCATCGCGCCGTTCGCGCTCGAGCGGTTCTACGAGGACCGGCTCGTCTCCGAGCTCGCCGCGGCTGCGGTCAGCCACTGATGAGCCTGACGCCCGCGGCGCCGCCGCGCGGCGCCGACCACACCGCGCGGCTGCTGATCTCGTGCCCCGACGGCCCGGGGATCGTGGCCGCGATCTCTACCTTCCTCTTCGAGCGGGGCGCGAACATCGTCGCCAACGACCAGTACTCGACGCACCCCGAGCACGGGATGTTCTTCATGCGCGCCGCCTTCTACCTGCCGGCTCTCGAGGCTGGAGACGGCGAGCGCACCCGGTTCGAAGCGGACCTCGACGAGCTGGCGGCGCGTCTGGGCATCGAGTGGCGGATCTCCTATGCCCACGAGCGCAGGCGTGCAGCGCTGATGGCCTCGCGCGAGGATCACTGCCTGCTCGACCTGCTCTGGCGCCAGCGCCGCGGGGAGCTGGAGATGGACATCGAGTGCGTGATCTCAAACCACGAAGACGCACGCGCCGAGGTCGAAGCGCTCGGTGTTCCCTACCACCACATTCCCGTGACGCCGGGCGAGAAGCCGGCGGCCGAGGCACGCGCCCTCGAGCTGCTGACAGGGCACGTCGACCTCGTCATCCTTGCGCGCTACATGCAGATCCTGAGCGCCGATTTCCTCGAGCGCGTGGGGTGCCCGGTAATCAACATCCACCACTCCTTCCTGCCCGCCTTCGCCGGCGCGGACCCTTACCGCCGGGCCTACGATCGCGGGGTCAAGCTGATCGGCGCGACCGGCCATTACGCGACGGCCGAGCTCGATGCGGGTCCCATCATCGAGCAAGACGTCCAGCGCGTGGGCCACGGTTACACGCTCGAAGACCTCGTCCGCGTCGGACGTGACCTCGAGCGCCTGGTGCTCGCGCGCGCCGTGCGTAGCCACCTCGACGATCGTGTGCTCGTGCACGAGGGCCGAACGATCGTTTTCTAGGTGCTTAGCCCAGGTAGGGGAATCCCTACCTGGGGCCTCCGGAACGCGGGGGCGACCTTTCCGGCCGATCCGTATGTACGCCCCATAGGGGTGGTGAGAACCTGCATCCCAACGCAGGAGACGCGAGTAACCCAACACCCACACGACCCGGAACGAGCCATGTCCACCTACGCCACCCAGCTAACCCATCAACGCCGACGCAAGGTCGATGACATCATGAGCGCCTATGTCAAGTGGCGTGAAGCGTCGGCACACGTGTGGGACGCTGACCGTCGCTGGCGTAACGCGATCAAGGCCGAGGTCCCGGTCGCGTTCCGCGCGTATAACGCTGCGCTGGACCGGGAGGAGCTTGCGTGCGGGGTGTACGCCAGCCTCATGACCGAGC
Source organism: Solirubrobacteraceae bacterium (assembly GCA_034665165.1). Taxonomy (GTDB): domain Bacteria; phylum Actinomycetota; class Thermoleophilia; order Solirubrobacterales; family Solirubrobacteraceae; genus Palsa-465. The sequence continues at coordinate 30,511 of JAXDGF010000186.1, forward strand.
TGCCGTGATCGTGCCCACTACGGCTTGACGTCCCGAGTGTCCCGCGCGAGCACGCGGGGGCTGTCGCTGATGAGGCCGCGCTCGCGCAGCCACCGGAGATCGTTGCGGGGGCCTCCGAGTTCGACGAGGGTGGCGTACGTGTGCTCCCGGCGGACCGAGAAGCGCTGCTCCTCGGTGGCGACACGGACCCCGTCGATCTCGAGGCCGAAGCCGCCGTGGCCGGGGACGATGTCCAGGGTTACCACTTGCCCGTCTCTGACCACGATCGGGGGGGCGCAGCCGCCGTGCATGGCAAGCGGCGTGCAGATGAAGGCGTCGGTGCCGGACGTCAGGATCGAGCCGCCGGCGGCCATCGAATAGGCGGTCGACCCCAGGGGCGTGGCGACGACGATCCCGTCCCCTGCCGCGCGAACGTAGAGCTCGTCGTCGACGTACACATCAACGACGAGCTGGTTGCCGAAGCGGCGCGCAATCGAGACGTCGTTGACCGCCCGTTCCAGATGGGTGTCGCCGGCGGCGATGCCTAGAGCCGGCAAGTGGCGCGCGACCCAGTCGCCGGCGGCGAAGCGGTCGAGCGCGTCGCGTACCTCTCCGACCGACACGGCGTTCAACACCCCCAGGCTCCCGTATCCGACGCCCAGGACGGGCGTCCCCGTCTTGCCCGCGGCGTGGAGGGCCTTGAGGATGGTGCCGTCTCCGCCGAGCGCGACCACGAGGTCACACCGCGTTACCTGACCCGGGGGCGCCACCGAGGGCTGCTCGCCGGTCCGAATCTGGACCAGGGGGAGCCCGTGCTCGCCGGTCCAGCGCCGCAGGACGTCGACGGCGTCCTGCACCGGGCGGGTGGGGTGAACGAGGACTCCGACGCGCTCCATCTCCTGTGCAGATTAGGCTGCGCCTCCTGCTAACCTAATGCTTGCCAGCAAGCAAGTAATTAGGAGAAGCTTTGTCAGCATCAGCACCCGCCCTCGAGCTTGACACCGCCGCCCGGCTTCGGGCGTCGATCGGAAAGTTGTCGCGGCGCTTACGGCCGACCGCCGCGGGAGCCGCCGCCGGGCTCACGCCGACGCGAATCTCCGTTCTCTTCACCATCGCCCGTCGCGGGCCGATCCGGCTCTCCGAGCTCGCTCAGGCCGAGGGTCTCAACCCGACCATGCTCTCGCGCGTGATCGCCGACTTCGCGGAGTCCGGTCTCGTGACCCGTGCCTGCGATCCGGGCGACCGTCGGGCGGCGCTCGTCGAGGCGACGACGGCGGGGCGGAAGCTGTGCGACCGGATGCTCGGAGAGCGGACCGACGTCCTCGAGGTCGCCCTCGCCGCGCTGGACGACACCGACCGCCGCGCCGTCGAGCAGGCCCTGCCCGTGCTCGAGCGGCTCGCTCACGTTCTCAAGGATCGGCGCGGATGACGCGCCTCGCGCGCGCCGGTCGCATCACCTTCGCCGCACTCTCCGTACCCAACTATCGCCGCTACATCAGCGGCCAGACGATTTCGCTCATCGGCACCTGGATGCAGATGACGGCGCAGGCGTGGCTCGTTCTCACCCTCACCCATTCGGGCGCGGCGCTCGGGCTGATCATCGCGCT
>JAXDGF010000187.1:0-3490 GCA_034665165.1 Solirubrobacteraceae bacterium
CGCGATCGAGGACATCGAGCTGCTCGTGATCAGCCACCAGCACATGGACCACTTCGGGCTCGCATCGATCCTCGCGCGGCGCTCGGGCGCGGAGGTCGCGGCGCTCGAGGCGCTCGCGCCGTTCCTCGCCGGCTACGGGCGCGAGAGCGACCTCGAAGACGGCTTCGCCCAGCGCTTGATGCTGCGCCACGGCATCCCGCCGGAAATCGTCACGGCCCTGCGCGCCGTCTCCTCGGGCTTCCGCGCCTGGGGCTCGGCCGTCGAGGTGACGCGGCCGCTCGCCGCCGACTCCGAGCTGAAGCTCGCCGAGCGCACGCTGCGGGTGCTGCACCGCCCCGGCCACAGCCCGTCGGACACGGTCTTCCTGGACGAGTCCCGCGGCATCCTGCTCGCCGCCGACCACCTGATCGCCCACATCTCATCCAACCCGCTGCTCGCACGGCCGCTGGACGCTGGCGAGGACTACGACGGTCCGCGCCCGCAGGCGCTGGTCACCTACATGGCCTCGCTCGAGAAGACCCGCGCGATGGAGCTCTCGCTCGTGCTCCCCGGCCACGGCCCGCCGATCGCCGACCACGTGTCGCTGATCGACGAGCGCTTCCGCATGCACGGCCGGCGGGCCGAGAAGATCAACCGCCTGATCGCCGAGCAGCCGCGCAGCGCGCACGAGATCGCCCAGGCGCTGTGGGGCAATGTGGCGGTGACGCAGGCCTACCTGACGCTCTCAGAGGTGCTCGGCCACGTCGATCTGCTGCTGCGCGACGGCCTCGTGGTCGAACGCGCCGAGGACGGCGTCGTGCGCTTCCGCGCCGCCCTCTAGCGCGTATCGGGGGGCGCTCAGCTGGACAGCCGCTCGGCGAAGGCGCGCATGCCTGAATCCCATCCGCCGGGCGAGCCGACGGCCTCGTGCATCTTCTCCCAACCCTCGCCGTGGCGGTCGATGCCGCGGTGCTCGAGCTCGACGAGCGTCCGCTCCGGCCCCTCGGGGATGAAGCGGACCTCGACCTCGCTCGTCTTCTCGGGGTCGCTCTCTATCTGCCAGTTCAGCGCGATGTCCCAGCTGATCACGACGCGGCGCGGAGGGTCGTAGGCGAGCACGCGGGCCCAGCGACACTCGCTGCCGTCGAGGGCACGGTCGTAGACGCTGCCGCCGACGCGCGGCTCAAAGACCATCTCCGCGAGCTCCCCCTCGAGAATGTGGTGGTCGGCCGGCCACCAGCTGCCGATATCCGCCGTGAAGGTCTCGAAGGCCCGCTCGGCAGACGCTTCGACTGAGATCGAGGCGGTGACGGTCGTGTCCTGGGTCTGTGTGGTGTTCATCGGAGTGTCCTCATCTTTTCTGCTCGGCGGCCTGCTTGAAGGACGCCAGAGCTCGATTCCAGAAGGTGTCGAGGTAGGAGCGCAAGGCCTGCACGCCCCTCGGATCGACCTGATAGATGCGGCGGTTGCCAACCGCCCGGTCAGTGACCAGCCCGGCCTGCTTGAGCACCTTCAGGTGCTGGGAGACCGCCGGCCTGCTCACCGGCAGCCCGGCCGCGAGGTCGCCGACGGCGCTCGGCTCATCGCCCAGGCGCTCGAAGATCTGGCGCCGGGTTCGGTCGCCGAGTGCGTCCAGCGGTGTCACTTGGTAAGCCATTGCTAACGGTAAGCTAGTGCTTACGCATGCGCCTGTCAAGCGCGATTGGCCGACGACGAGGAGACGCGCTCCAGGAACAGCCGGTGCAGGCGGTCGTCGTCGCCGAGCTCCGCGTGGAAGGCCACCGCGAGAATATTTCCCTCGCGTGCTGCGATGGCGTGCCCGTCGAGCTCCCCGAGGATCTCAACGGCGGGGCCGTGCTCGGCGATCCAGGGGGCGCGGATGAAGATCGCGCGCATCGGGCCGCCCCCCACGCCCTCGAGCTCGACGTCGGCCTCGAAGCTGCGTATCTGGCGCCCGAAGGCGTTGCGCTCGGCGCGCATGTCCATCAGGCCCAGGTGCAGCGAGTCGAGCATGATCAGCCCGGCGCACGAGCCGAGCACGGGCGTGCCGCGCCGGGCGAGCGCGCGCAGCGGATCGGCGAGACCCTCGCGCTCGATCCCGAGCGTCATCGTCGTCGACTCCCCCCCGGGCATCACCAGGCCATCGAGGCCCTCGAGATCGCCGGGAACGCGCACCTGGTGGGTGTCGGCGCCGAGGCGCCGCAGCATCCGCTCGTGCGCCTCGAAGCCGCCCTGCAGCGCGAGCACGCCGATCAGCGGCGCGCCGTCACCATCCACGTTGGGCTAGGAGCTGATCTCCCTGAAGCTTGGCGCTCTCGAGGCTCGCCATCGCCGGGCCGAGGCCGCGGGAGGCATGGGCGACGCGCTGGGGGTCCTGCCAATGGGTGGTGGCCTCGACGATCGCCCGCGCCCTGCCGGGCGGGTCGTCGGACTTGAAGATGCCGGAGCCGACGAACACGCCTTCGGCGCCGAGCGCCATCATCAGCGCGGCATCGGCGGGGGTGGCGATGCCGCCCGCGCAGAACAGCACGACGGGCAGGCGACCCTCGCGGGCGACCTCGCGCACGAGGTCGAGCGGCGCGCCGAGCTCCTTGGCGACGGTCGCCGTCTCCTCGATCCCGAGCGTGGTGAGGCGGCGGATCTCCCCGGTGATCTGGCGCATGTGGCGGACCGCCTCGACGATGTCGCCGGTGCCCGCCTCGCCCTTCGAGCGGATCATCGCGGCACCCTCTCCGATTCGCCTGAGCGCCTCCCCAAGGTTCGTCGCGCCGCAGACGAACGGCACCTTGAACTCCCACTTGTCGATGTGGTTGCGCTCGTCTGCCGGGGTGAGCACCTCGGACTCGTCGATGTAGTCGACCTCCAGCGCCGCCAGCACGCGCGCCTCCATGAAATGCCCGATGCGCGCCTTGGCCATCACGGGGATGCTGACCGTCTGCTGGATGCCGGCGATCATCTCCGGGTCGGACATCCGCGCCACGCCGCCATCGCGGCGGATATCGGCGGGAACGCGCTCCAGCGCCATCACCGCGGCGGCGCCCGCGTCCTCGGCGACCTTCGCCTGCTCGGGGGTGACCACGTCCATGATCACGCCGCCCTTTAGCATCTCCGCCAGGCCCGTCTTGACCCTGAATGTCGCCTCGTCGCGCATGGTGAGCAGTTTATCCGGGACCAAGCGTTCGGCTGGCCTCTCGCCTCCGACGTTGGTCCCTAGATGCCAGCGATCGCTCGCGCTGAGCGTCCCGCCGCCTGGCTCCTATTGCCGAACAATCCGCCGCGTTTCTCGGGGATCGCGAACCCAGGTGGTGCAACCACCGGAAGTTGGGCCGGAGGGCGCGGTGCCGACGGGACCGGCGACGGGTTCGGTTGAGCAGGTTTGCCAGGCACGATCTCAGATTACCCCAGGATGCTTACGGTCCACAGAAGCACCTCGACTGCGAGCAGCGCACAGCTAATGGCCAGCCAATCGCGCCGCCACTGATGTGTTCCGGCCGGCACATGTGCCGGCCGG
>JAXDGF010000188.1:0-2701 GCA_034665165.1 Solirubrobacteraceae bacterium
GTCAAGGCGAGCGTGTTTGTCACCGCCTTCAGCTTCGGCATCTACGTGCTCGCCCGGGCGACCGGCACCATGCTCGGCCGCAGCCGCCCCGCACTTCCTGTGCCCTGACCGGATTCATGTAGCTTGCATGGCGTGATGAGCGCATGAGATCCGTCCGCATCGGCGCCGGCCAGGGCTTTTACGGCGACACGCCGGACGGCGCCGTGGCCGTCGCGGAGCGGGGCGAGGTCGCGTACATCTGCTGCGACGCGCTCGCCGAGCTGACCATGGCGATCCTTCAGAAGGACCGGCTCCGCGATCCGGCCGGAGGGTTCGCGCGCGATCTCGCGGCCTTCATGCGCGCGCTGCTGCCGATCGCGCGCGCCAACGGCACCCGCATCATCACCAACGCGGGGGGGATGAACCCAGGCGGGGCCAGCGCGGTCGTGCGCGAGGTGGCTCGCGAGCTTGGTGTCAGCGGGCTCCGCGTGGCCACCGTCACCGGCGACGACATCACCTCGCGCATCGACGAGCTGCGCGACGGCGGGGTGGAGCTCCGCAACATGGACACGGGCGCCGATGTCGCCACCGTTCGCGATCGCATCGTGTTCGGCGTCGCGTACCTGGGTGCGCGCCCCATCGTCGAAGCACTCGAGCGCGGTGCCGACGTCGTCGTGACGGGCCGGGTTGCTGACGCCTCGCTCTTCGTCGCACCCATGGTTCACGAGCTGGGGTGGCCCTGGGATGACTGGGACCGGATTTCTGCGGGCGTCGTCCTCGGTCACCTCATGGAGTGCTCGGGGCAGGCGACGGGCGGCAACTTCAGCGGCGACTGGTGGAACATCCCCGACCTCGACAGCATCGGCTATCCGGTCTGCGAGGTCAGCGAGGACGGGTCGGCGTTGCTGACAAAGCCGGCACAAACTGGCGGGCGCGTGAGTGTCGAGACCGTCGCCGAGCAGCTCCTGTACGAGGTGCTCGATCCCCGCCGCTACCTCAACCCCGACGTGATCGCCGACTTCACAACCGTGCGCCTCGCGGACGCCGGACGTGACACCGTTTCCGTCAGCGGGGTGCGCGGTGCTGCGCGACCCGAGCAGCTCAAGGCGATCCTCGGCCACCTCGACGGCTGGCTGGGAGCCGCGATGATCGGGTACTCCTGGCCCCACGCGCTGGCCAAGGCGCGCCACGCCGCGCTGCTCATCGACCGGCTGGCGGAGCGCGCCGGGCTGGTCCCGCTCGAGCAGGTCACCGAGTTCATCGGCGTCGACTCGTTGCACGGGGATGCCGCCGACCTCGACGCTGCCGCCGCCGCCAACGAGGTGACCCTGCGCGTCGCGGGTCGCTTCGCCACCGAGGCCGAGGCGCGCCGCTTTCCCCGTCTGGCCACCCCGCTCGCTCTCAACGGGCCGCCCTTCATCGGAGGAGGCTCGACGCCCCAGCCGGCACGGGCGCTCCTTGGCGTGTGGCCGACGCTCGTCCCCCGCGAGCACGTCGAGCCGGCGATCGCCGTGGCCGTCGACGAGGCGGCCGGGTGAGCCGCGAGGTGCGCCTCGCCGAGGTCGCCCACGCTCGCAGCGGCGACAAGGGGGACCTCGCCAACGTCGCGCTGTTCGCTCCCAGCGACGCCCTCTACGCCGCGCTGGTCCGCGAGGTGACCGGCGAGCGGGTTCGTGCCCACTTCGGTCGATTCGTGCGCGGGACTGTGGAGCGGTTCGAGGTCCCCAACGTGCGAGCGCTCAACTTCGTGCTCCACGAGGCCCTCGACGGCGGCGCGGCTCGGTCGCTGCGCAGCGATCCGCTCGGCAAGTCGTTCGGCTCGCTCCTGTTGCGCCTGCGCATCACCCTCACAGACGAGGAGGCTGCGGCGGCGCCCGCACCGTCGTCACCGCCGGCGTGAGGGGCAACGCGGTGCACTAGATCTTCTCGAGGAGCCGGTCGCGGCGGTGCTCGTACTCGAGTGCGCTGATCTGGCCGCGGTCGCGCAGGTCGCGAAGGCCGCGGATCTCGCTGAGCAGGTTGACGAGCGGCGCGAGGTTGAAGCCCGAGGTCCTGTCCTCGGCGACCTCGCCGGCCAGGACGCGACCCAAGCCGCCCGACTCGCCGTTGTCCCGTTCCCGTCGGCCTGTCATCGACTCCGATTCACCTCCGCGCTGAGGCCGCCCCGCGGCGCGCGCAGCACCGTCGCCGCTCTCTCGGTATGACGTTCACGGGTGGGCGATTCTTGCAGCGGTCCCGGCTGTCAGAATGGCTTTCCCAGCCGGTGTATGCTGCCTGCGTCGATCGGGGCACAGAGAGCGCTCTGTCAAGGAGGGCATCGACACGGAAACGAGTCGAGGATCACTGGCTGCTTCCGACGACCTGGCGCTGATCACCGCGTACCTGGCGGGGGAAGCCGCTGCCTTTGACATCCTCTTCCAGCGGTACCACGCGCGCGTCAGAGCGGTCTGCCTTCGCTACGTGGGCGACGAGGCTCTCGCGGAGGACCTCGTGCAAGAGACGTTCTACAACGTCATCCGGGCCCTCGACCGCGTCGACGCGAGCTTCAACTTCGGAGCCTGGGTGCACCGTATCGCCGTCAACATCTGCCAGGACGAGCTGCGCCGTCGCAACCGTCGTGCCGCTCATCTCGACCAGGCGGGTGGCGACCCGGAGACCGCGATGCTGAAGGTCGCCGACGGTGATCGGTCGGGTCACCCCGAGGACGCCCTGGAGATGAGCA
>JAXDGF010000189.1:0-12377 GCA_034665165.1 Solirubrobacteraceae bacterium
GGGGGGTGGGGGGGGGGGGGGGGGTGCGTGGGGGGCGGGCGGCGGGTCGGCGGGTGGAATCTGTGCGAACGGGGTGTCGGTGGTCTCTGGGGGCGGGGCTGGTGCGATCTCGGCGGTCTCTTCGGGCGGGGTCTCCGGGGGCGCCTCGGGGACTGCGGCGGAGGTCTGGCGTGCGGCGTTGGCGCGCCAGTGGATCACGCGGCTGCGGGGCTCCTCGGGAGATGGGGCTGCCTCGGTGGCTGCCTCGGCCGCGGGGGGTGGCTCGGGCGTCGTGACTGCGGCGGCTTGCTTGAGCGGGCGGGCGCGGCGTGGGCGCCAGGAGATTGCCCGCGCGGTGCGGGGTTCGGGGGCGGCGGCGGGTTCGTCTGTGGCGGCGGGTTCGGCGGCGGCGGCTCCGGGGCCGGCGGCTGTCTCGGGCTCGGACGTGGCGGTCGGCTCGGGATCGACCGAGGCGGTCGGCTCGGGATCGACCGGAACCGGCTCCGCGGTCACCCTGGCCTCGGCGTCGACCTGCGGCTCTTCGGTCGGGAGCGCGCGGAACTCCACGGTTGGCGGCTCGTCGTACCCGGGGCCTTCCACCGTGGCGTCGACCCAGTTCGCGACGTCCTCGTCGACCAGATCCTCCGGTTGCGCGAGTTCGTGCGACGCGTCGTGCTGGAGCGCCGTGGCGTCTGGTGCGGCGGCGTGGGGCGTTGGCGGTTCCTCGGCGGGTGGTTCGTGCTCCAGGTCGGGGGCGGTGTACTCCTCGGTGGGCGGTGCGTAGGCTTCGGTGGGCGGTGCGTAGGCTTCGGTGGCCGGTGCGTAGTTCTCGGCGGGGCCGTAATCGACGGTGTCCACGTAATCCTCAGCCGGCGCATTGCGCTCGGCCGGCACGGGCTCGGCCACGGCGGAGTGCTCCTCCGCAGCCGCGTAGTCGAACAGGTTCGGACTCCCGCCCCGGCCAGCCCGCCCGTCCGGATCGCCACCGTCGTGCCCCGAGCCGGTTCCGTTTCCGGACACAGCCTCCTGATCTACACCATCCCGCCACCCACGCCGGCGACGGTCACCGCGGTTGATCGGCTGTACGTTGGTGACGTGGCCGTTGGTCCATGCGGTGGCCCCGTCGTCAGGCGCCCGCCGGGCCGCATCGGTCTCGGCCGGATCCCAGGAATCGGACCGCGGCTGCTCCGCTTTCTTGTCTGCCTGGGCGCGACGGCGCCGTGTGTAGTGTTCGATCAGGCCGCTCATGATTCGCGCTGCTGCTTGGGCCGGACGGCGCTCAGACGGCCGAGTATAGGTGACGTTCCGTACGGCATCGAACGCCATGCCGCCGCCACGCGGGCGGCCATGCGCGCCGCTGAGAAGAGCTCCGCCCGAGCGCGTCCGGGGACACGCGGGTCGGGTGCGGCGACGTGCTGCGCGACGGCAGCCCGCCAGCGGCCGACGTCGAACGGCGCGCACTCCGTCCCGGCAATGCCGCCCAGGGCCATAGGGGCGATGCCGACCGGGGTCGCCAGCACCGGGACCTCGCACGCGAGCGCCTCGAGCACGGCGAGACCGAAGCCCTCGCGCTCCGAGGGGACAAGCACGGCGTTGGCGGCGTTGACCCATAGCGGGACCTCGGCGGGGTCGATGTCGACGAGAGCCAGTAACGGCACCTCGCCCGCCACGGCGAGCGCGCGATCGTGACGCTTTTCCGCGCGCCGGGGATCGGCCGGGAAGAGCAGGTAGCGGCCCTCGGGATCGAGGCCGAGAGCCGTGCGCGCCTCGGCCCGGGGCAGCGGTCGGAAGCGGCCGGTATCGACGCCGCACGGGAGGACCACGGCTCGGCCCGACAGGCCCCGGCGCGGGAGCTCGTCGGCCAGCGAGCGCGACACGGTGGCGACGAGGTCGACGAACGGGAGCACCGCGCTCGTTATCGCCCGGGATCGCGGGTGCGAGAGATCGGTCCCATGCAGGGTCACGGCCCGGAAGCGCGCGGGCGCGAACAGCGCAGGCCAGGCCGTGAGCCCGAAGTGGGCATGGACGACGTCGAACCGCTCTCCCCGGTAGCGGCGCCGAACCTCCCGCGCCGCGCCGAGGTAGGCCTGGGCTTCTCCGGGCGCGAAGGTCAGGAGCTCGACATCGAGGTCCGGCAGCGCGCGCAGGGCTTCAACCTGGTCGCGGACGAAGCTGCCGAGCGCCGGGCGCTCCGGGGTGGGGTACATGTTGGTGATGACGAGCGCGCGCACCGCCCGGGCGACACTAGATCATCGCGATCGAGGGCCGGGAGCCGTGTCGCGGCCACCCTCTCTGCCACCATGCCTCATGTGTCCCCTCTGCCATCGCAACCCGTCGCCGTGTTCGACTCCGGTGTCGGGGGGCTCACCGTTCTGCACGAGCTGCTGGTCTCGCTCCCGACCGAGGACTACGTCTATCTCGGTGACACCGCGCGGCTGCCGTACGGGGATCGCACGCAGGCGGAGCTGCAGACGTTTGCGATCGAGATCGCCGATCATCTCCTCGAAGCGGGGGCGAAGCTGCTCGTGGTCGCGTGCAATTCGGCGAGCGCCGCCGCCCTCGATGCCCTCGAGGCTCATCTCGAGGCGAGGCGGCTGGACATCGACGTCATCGGGGTGATCCGGCCCGCGACCCAGCTCGCGGTCACCGGAAGCAGGAACGGGCGCATCGGATTGCTCGCGACGCCGGCGACGGTCGACAGCGGTGCGTATGACCGCGCGGTGCGGGCGGCCGACCCTCACGTCCACCTCGAGAGCGTCGCCTGCCCCGACCTCGCCTCGATCATCGAGGCCGGGTCGCCGTTCGAGGACTCGGTCCTCGAGCTCGTTCGCGGGTACTGCGCCCCGCTGCGGGCCGCCAGTGTCGACGAGGTGATCCTCGGCTGCACCCATTACCCCCTGATCGCTCCCATGCTGCAGCGGATCGTGGGTCGCGGGATCAGGTTGGTGACCTCGGGCGCGGGGGTCGCGCGCAGCGTTGAGCGCGCGCTCGCCGCCCGAGATCTGCTCAATCCGCGTGAATCCGAGGGCGAGTACCGGTTCCAGTGCACCGGAGATGTCGATTCGTTTTGTGCGCTCGGGACGCGCTTTCTGCAGATGCCCCTGGGCGATGTGGTCCACGTCGAGGTCGCGGCCGCGGTGACGGCATGACCGCGCCCGAGCGCATGACCGTGCCCGAGCGGAGCTACGGGCGCGCGCCCGACGAGCTGCGGCCGGTCACGATCGAACCGGGCTTCGTCCGCACGGCCACCGGCTCGGCGCTGATCTCGATGGGGGAGACGCGCGTGATCTGCACGGCTTCGGTCGAGAACGGCGTTCCGCGCTGGCTCTCGGGCTCAGGCCGGGGATGGGTCACGGCGGAGTACGGGATGCTGCCCGCCTCCACCGGAGCCCGTAAGCAGCGCGACATCACCAAGGGACGCATCGACGGGCGGTCGGTGGAGATCCAGCGTCTGATCGGGCGCTCGTTGCGGGGAGTCGTCGACTTCACGGCGCTCGGTGAACGCTCGGTCTACGTCGACTGCGACGTGCTCCAGGCTGACGGGGGGACGAGGTGCGCGTCGATCACGGGGGGAATGGTGGCGCTCCGGCTTGCGTTCGACCGACTGCTCGCTGAGGGGGTGCTCGAGCGCTCGCCGCTCACGGGAACGGTGGCGGCGGTTTCGAGCGGGATTGTGGGTGGGATTCCCCTGCTCGATCTCGATTACCCGGAGGACTCGGCGGCCGAGGTGGACGCGAACGTGGTCATGACCGGCGATGGCGGCCTCGTCGAGGTCCAGGCCACGGCTGAGCGCACGCCGCTCTCGCGCGCCCACCTCGACGACCTCCTCGCGCTCGCCGCGAACGGAATCGACCGGCTGCGCACCGCGCAGGACGAGGCGGTCGCGTAGCGGGCCCATGAGCGACCTCGTGCTGGCGACGCGCAACCCGCACAAGGTCAGGGAGTTCCAGCGACTGCTGGCACCGCACCGCGTGCTGGCGCTGCCCGACGACGTCGACCTTCCGCCCGAGGTCGGGCTCAGCTTCGAGGAGAACGCGATGCCCAAGGCGCGTGCCGCGGCGTTCGCGACGCGGAGCGTCTCGATCGCCGACGATTCGGGCATCGAGGCGGAGGCGCTCGGGGGCGCCCCCGGCGTTTACTCGGCGCGGTTCGCGGGTCCGGACGCAACCGACGCCGAGAACCTCGCCAAGCTCCTCACCGAAGCCCCGCCGGGAAGTCGGCTCGAGTACGTCTGCGTGATCGCGTACGTGGACCCGAAAACGGGCGCCGAGCGGTGCTTCGAAGGCCGCTGCAAGGGACGTCGCGCCGAGGAGCCGCGCGGCACGGGAGGCTTCGGCTACGACCCGGCCTTCATTCCCGACGACGGGGACGGCACCCGCACCATGGCCGAGCTCAGCGACGCGGAGAAGGACGCCATCAGCCACCGGGGCCGGGCTGCCCGGGAGCTCCTGGACTGGCTCGCTTAGCCGCTAGCGAAGGTTGAGCGCGGCCGAGGCCGCGACCGCGAGCGTAACTCCGGCGTAGCCGTAGTACTTGTTCAGGGCGAGGATGAGCACCGCGATCAGGCACGTCATCACGGTGAGGAGCCACGCGATCCGCGCCAGGTCCATGTCGCCTATTCTCGCCATCCTTCATGACGGCTGCGCTCACCCCGACGATCGCGCTCCAATACCTGGCCGAACTCGAGCCCGCGATCCTGGCCGTCGCCGTGGTGGGCGCCGACGGCACGACCCTTGCCGGCGACCGGTCGCTGGCGGGGCGGCTGGCGGTTGGGTCAGAGGGCATGCGCGGGCTACTGACGGCGCGCGCCGCCATGCATGTCGTCATCGCGGAGATGCGTCCGGGCGGGCTCGAGGGCCTGGTCCGCCACGACCTGGAGATGGTCGCGCGGGAGCTGGGCTGAGGGGGAGCGGGAGCTGATTTACGAAGCCGCCCGCTCCCTCAACGCGCCGCCACCTCACCCGCCCCCCGGCGCGAACGCCATCACCTCCACGAGGTGCCCCGCCGGATCATGCACGTACGCGCGGGGCGAGCCCCAATGTGCGCGGCGGGGGTCTATATCGTGGTCGGCCGAGCGGAGGGCGTCGAGCGTGGCGTCGTAGCTGTCGACGACGACGGCGATGTGGCCGCGCTCGGGTCGGGCGTCGGGGGCGAGGAGGAGATGGACCTGGGTGGCGGCGCGCTCGAGCCAGATGGCGCGGCCGGCGATTCCTTCCGGGACGGGGACCTCGGTGAAGCCGAGGAGGGCGTAGAAGGCGATGCAGGCCGGGATATCGGCGGGTGCGACTTCGCGTGCGACATGCTGGATCAAGAATTCGAGTCCTCGTAAATTGCGGTAATTTGGTGGGCAACGGCCAGCAGGCATGCTCGCCATCTGGCAACAATGGCCGTGGCTACGGGCTTTTTCTCACTCAGACGTCCGTCAGCCTTGTTAGGTTCGAATCTTTATAGACCTCGAATAAGGAGGGACACGTGACGAAGTCCGAATTCGTCGACCAGGTCGCATCGCGGTCTGGGCTGAGCAAGAAGGATGCTGGAGACGCCGTGGATGCGGTGCTGGAGACGGTCGAGGACGCGCTCAAGCGCGGGAGCGAGGTCGTGTTCTCAGGCTTCGGCAAGTTCAGCGTCTCGGACCGGAGCGCGCGTGAGGGACGCAATCCCGCCACGGGCGAAAAGATCCAGATCGCTGCTTCCAAGGTTCCGAAGTTCACCGCTGGAGCGGCGCTGAAGAAGGCAGTCAAGTAGCTGCGCACACGGACATCTCCGATGCGCGCGCGGCCGCTTTGACGCAGTCGCCGCCTTCAGAGACCGCGGGCTTCGGCGACCGGCTGGCCAGCTCCGTCGCCGCGCGCGCCTCGCAGATCGTCCTCGGGCTCGATCCCGATCCGGCTCACCTGTGGCCTGCGGCGCTCGGCTCGGCGAGCGCGCAGGACACGCCGGCTGCCCAGCGCACTGCGCTCGCGGTCGCCGCCCATTGTGAGCTGGCGATCGAGGCCGCGGGCGAGCAGTGCGTGGCCGTCAAGCTTCAAGTGGCGTGCTTCGAGCGCCTCGGCGCGCCGGGCTGGGCGGCGCTCGAGTCCGCGGCGCGCAGCGCTCGGGCGGCGGGCCTGCTCGTCATTGCCGACGCCAAGCGCGGTGACATTGGCGTGACCGCCGCCGCCTACGCGCAGGCGTTCTTCGGCGAGACGCCGACCCCGTTCGGCGCCGTCCCCGGTCTCGGCGTCGACGCGCTGACGGTCAACCCGCTGCTCGGCGTCGACTCGCTCCGTCCCTTCGTGGACGAAGCGCGGGCGCGCGGCGCCGCGGCGCTCGTTCTCGTCCGTACCTCGAACCCGGGCGCGGCGGACGTCCAGGAACAGCAACTGGCGAACGGGGAGGCGGTGAGCGACCGGCTGGCCGACATCGTCGCCGAGCTCGGCGCTCCCGGCGTCGGCGCCGCCGGCCTGTCCGATGTCGGCGCCGTCGTCGGTGCGACCGCGCCGGGCCGGCTCGAGGCCCTGCGCGCCCGCATGCCGCAGACCGTCTTCCTCCTGCCCGGCGTGGGGGCCCAGGGGGCCCAGATCGAGGACCTGGCGGCGGCCTTCGCCCCCAGTCCCGCCGGGGGTCTGATTCCCGTCTCGCGCGGGATCGTGAACGCGTATGAGCGGAGCGGCGGCGATCCCGCCGCGGCGGCACGGGACGAAGCCGCGCGCTTGCGCGAGCGGGCCTGGTCGCTCTGGGCCTGACGCCTCCGGTTCCAACCTCGCACCGGCGTATGATCGCTGCCGATGGCGGTCGGAGCTTTCAGACCGGGCAGCGGCTTCGGGTTATGCAGTGAAGCTCCGTAAGCGGCTCGTCGCGCTGGCGGTCGGCGCCGGGCTCGTGCTCGCCCCCAATGCGCTCGCCCCCAACGCGCTCGCCGCGTCGAGCTCCAAGCGGCCGCCACGCCCTCCGCCACCCACCGCCGGCATCGCCGATCAGCGCGCGGCCGGGACGCCGGCGACGCAGCCGCGCTTGACCGCGCGGGCGGCGGTCCTGGTCGAGGAATCGACGGGGCAGGTGCTGTACGCGTCGCGCGCCGGCGACGAGCTGGCCATCGCGAGCACGACGAAGCTGATGACCGCGCTCCTGACGCTCGAGCACGTCCCTCACCTGAGCACGATGTTCACCGCGCCGGACTATTACGCGGCGCCGGGGGACTCGCAGATCGGGCTCGTGCCCCGGGAGCGGATGAGCGTCCACGACCTGCTTCTCGCGCTGCTCATTCCGAGCGCGGATGACGCCGCCGAGGACCTCGCCTATAACGTCGGTGGCCACTCGGTCGCCCGCTTCATCGGCATGATGAACGCGCGGGCGCGCGAGCTCGGGCTGACGCACACGCACTACTCGACGCCGAGCGGCCTGGACACACCCGGCAACTACTCGACGGCGACCGACCTGGTCAAGCTCTCGATCTACGTGCTCGAGCACCACCCCTGGTTCAAGCACGCCGTGAGCCTGTACCGCGCGCGGCTGCGGACGGGGCGCCACCGCCGTTCGGTGGTGAGCACGGACACGCTCCTGTCCGAGGTGCCGTGGTTCAACGGCGTCAAGACCGGTCACACGGGCGCAGCCGGCTACGTGCTCGTGGGCTCGGGGACGCGGAACGGGATGACGCTCGTGAGCGCGGTGCTCGGTACCGCCAGCGAGGCGGCCCGCGACGCCAACACCCTGGCCCTTCTCCGCTACGGCTTCTCGGACTTCCGCCTCGAGCGTCCGGTTGTGGCCGGAAGCGTGGTGGCACGGCCGACCGTAAGCGACAGCCCGGGGGTGCGGGTGGCGGTCCTCGCCGCGGGCGGCGTCTCCGAGATGGTGGCGGCGGACTCGACGCTGACGATCAGGGTAAACGTCCCGCGACAGCTCACCGGACCACTTCGGGATCACACGGTCGTCGGGTCGCTGGTGGTGTCAAGTGGCCGGCGCGTCGTCGCACGCGTCCCGGTGGAACTGAGCCGGGCGCTGCCCGCCGTCAGCGAGTTGACGATTGTCGGCCGCTTCCTGACACGACCGACTACTCTTCTCGTGGTTGTGTTGCTGATTGGGGGAGCTAGCGTCCTGGGACGCCGTCGCCGGCGACGTCTGCGCGCCGTTGCGAGCACGTCGGCGGAGCTGCGCACGGCAGCGGAGCTGCAGACGCCGGCGGAGCTGCCGACGCCGGCGGAGCTGCCGACGGCGCCGGAGCCCGCGACTCTGCCCGACCCCCCCGCGGCGGACGGCCTCGCGCCGGCCGGCCGGACGGCTGCGGACGGCCTCCCGCCGGCCGAGCGCGCAGCAGCCGAGCGCGAGCGACGGCGGGCCGAGCGTGAAGCGCGGCGCAGAGCGGGTCAGGATCAGGCAGCGTCCTCGGCCCGAGACCCCGCATGATCATCACCGTCACCCTCAACGCTGCCCTCGACAAGACCCTCGAGGTGCCGAGCTTCACCCTCGGCCGCCGCCACCGCACCGTCGACCAGACGACGATGCCCGGGGGAAAGGGCGTGAACATCGCGCGCGCGATCAAGCGTCTCGGGCAGCCGGTCATCGCCACCGGGTTGGCGGGCGGCGCCACGGGCACGCGCATCGTCGAGGCGCTGACCGGGGAATCGATCCTCAACGACTTCGTCCGCATCCGGGAGGAGTCGCGCACCAACACGGCCGTGCTCGACCCGACGACGGGGCTGCATACGGAGATCAACGAGCGTGGGCCCACGGTCTCGGCCCACGAGCTCGAGCAGTTTCGCGACAAGCTCCTCTATCTCGCCAAGGGCGCGACGATCTGCGTCTTCGCCGGAAGCGTGCCGCGGGGAATCGAGGCGGAGATCTATTCCCGTCTGATCCGCGAGGTGCGCAAGCTCGGAGTCGTGACCATGCTCGACACCGATGGGGAGCCGCTTCGGCTCGCGATGAAGTCGGAGCCGGCCGTCGTCTCGCCCAACGAGCTCGAGGCCGAGGAGCTCGCCGGGCACGAGTTCAACGATGACGATGATCGCGTGCTAGCGGTCGCCGAGATGACGCGGATGGGCGCCCGCGAGGCGATCATGACGGTGTCGGACGGGTGCTTCGCGCACATCTCCGAGGACGGTGTGAGCGCCATGTATCGCGCGCGAGTCGACGAGCAGGAGGCGCGATCGACGATCGGGTCCGGAGACGCGTTCCTGGCCGGTTACGTGGCCGCGCGCTACGGCGGGCGGCCGGCACCGGACTGCCTGCGGTACGCCGTGGCCTGCGGGGCCGAATCGACGCAGCATTTCGGCGCCGGCGTGGTCGATCCTGACAAGGTCCAGCGCCTCCTCGGCGAGGTCGAGGTCGAGCGCGTCGAGATTCCCGCCGAGATCTCCTAGCGGGAACGGCATCCGGGGCGCCGAGGCGACCGGGGGCGTCCAGGCCGCTGCTACGATCGAAGGCTCGATGGCTGCCGCCCCATCGCCCACCAACGACCCGCTGACGTCCGGGCGACGTCCTACGCTTTCGTAATGGAAATAGAGATCGGCCGCGGAAAAAAGGCCCGTCGCGCTTACGGGTTCGACGACATTGCCATCGTTCCTTCTCGGCGCACCCGAGATCCTGACGACGTCGACATCTCGTGGACGCTGGGTCCGTATCGCTTCGACCTTCCCTTGCTGGCGGCGGCGGTCGACGGCGTCGTCTCACCCGAGACGGCCGGCATCATCGGCAAGCTCGGTGGGCTCGCGGTGCTCAACCTCGAGGGCCTCTTCGCCCGCTACGAGGACGCTGACACGCAGTTCGAGCGCATCGCCACCTTCTCGCGCGAGCTGGCGACGCGGGAGATGCAGGACATCTACCGCGAACCGATCAAGCCTGAGCTGATCGCGCAGCGGATTCAGGAGATCAAGGCCCAGGGTGTGGTCGCGGCGGCGTCGCTGACGCCGCAGAAGGTGCGCAAGTACTACGAGGTGGCGCTCGACGCCGGCCTCGACATCCTCGTCATCCAGGGCACGGTGGTCTCGGCCGAGCACGTGTCGCTCGACGAAACCCGCCCCCCGCTCAACCTCAAGGAATTCATCCGCGAGCTCGCGCCGACACCCGTCATTGTCGGCGGTTGCGCCTCGTACCACACGGGACTGCACCTCATGCGCACGGGCGCGGCGGGCGTGCTCGTGGGTGTGGGACCGGGCGCCATCTGCACCACGCGCGGGGTGCTCGGCATCGGCGTTCCCCAGGCGACGGCGATCGCCGACGTGGCGGCCGCGCGCTCGCAGCACATGCTCGAGACCGGCGACTACGTGAAGGTCATCGCCGACGGCGGCATGCGCAACGGCGGCGACATCGCCAAGGCGATTGCCTGCGGCGCCGACGCCGTCATGCTCGGCTCCTCGCTCGCACGCGCCTACGAGGCGCCGGGACGCGGCTACAACTGGGGGATGGCCACCTTCCACCCCACGCTCCCGCGCGGCGCGCGGGTGGCGACGACCCAGACTGGCTCGCTGCGCGACATCATCCGTGGTCCCGCCCGCGAGAACGACGGAACGGTCAACTTGATGGGCGCTCTGCGCACCTCGATGGCCACCACCGGATACCGTGACATCGCCGAGTTCAACCGCGCCGAGCTGATCATCGCGCCGTCGCTGCAGACCGAAGGCAAGCATCTGCAGCGGGAGCAGGGCGTGGGGATGGGCGCGAGCGGCAAGGCGGCCACGGTCGGTGTCGTCGACTAGCGCCAGCGCCACGCCGGCCGGCGCAATCGAGCGCCCCCCCGCACCCCGGGCGGCGACCGACACGGTCGTCGTGCTCGACTACGGCGGCCAGTACTCGCAGCTCATCGCCCGCCGGGTGCGCGAATGCGGGGTGTTCTCCGAGCTGCTGCCCCACCACGTCGGAGCTGAGGAGGTACGAGCCCGTGAACCCAGGGGCGTGATCCTCTCCGGCGGTCCCGCTTCGGTCTACGCCCCGGGAGCGCCCGAGCTCGAGCGCTCGCTCCTCGACCTGGGCGTTCCCGTGCTCGGGATCTGTTACGGCATGCAGCTGATCGCGCGCGAGCTCGGTGGACGCGTGGAAGGGGCCGAGGTCGGCGAGTTCGGCCGCTCTCAGCTCACCGTCCACGATTCAGGAAGGCTGCTGGCTGGGACGCCGCGCGAGCAGTCTTGCTGGATGTCCCACCGCGACACCGTGTTCGCCCCGCCGCCCGGATTCACGGCGCTCGCCTCCTCGACCGCCTCGCCCGTAGCCGCCTTCGAGTCGGTCGACCGCGGCGTGTACGGGATCCAGTTCCACCCCGAGGTCGTGCACACGCCCTACGGCCAGCAGGTCCTGACCACCTTCCTGCAGGACATCTGCGGGTGCGAGGGCTCGTGGAGCCCGCGCTCGGTGATCGAGGAGCAGATCGAGCGCATCCGCGCCCAGGTCGGCGACGGGCGGGCGATCTGCGGCCTCTCGGGCGGCGTCGACTCGAGCGTGGCGGCGCTGCTCGTCCATCGCGCCATCGGGGATCGCCTCACGTGCGTGTTTGTGGATCACGGGCTCATGCGCAAGAACGAGGGCGAGCAGGTCATCGCCGCCTTCCGCGACCATTTTCGCGTGCCGCTCATCGCCGTCGACGCGGCCGATCGGTTCCTCGCCCGCCTGAAAGGTGTCTCCGATCCCGAGGAGAAGCGCAAGCGGATCGGGGCCGAGTTCATCCGCGTGTTCGAGGAGGAGGCGCTCTCCCTTCCCGACGTCCGCTTCCTCGTCCAGGGCACGCTGTACTCGGACGTGATCGAGTCCGGCGGCGGCACCGGAGCGGCGACGATCAAGTCCCACCACAACGTGGGCGGCCTGCCCGACGATCTCGAGTTCGACCTCGTCGAGCCCTTGCGCTCGCTGTTCAAGGACGAGGTCAGGGCCGTCGGGGCCGAGCTCGGCCTCCCCGAGCGGCTCGTGTGGCGCCAGCCCTTTCCCGGGCCCGGCCTGGCGATTCGCATCGTGGGCGGCGAGGCGACGGCAGAGCGCCTCGACACCCTGCGCGAGGCCGACGCCGTCCTCCAGGACGAGATTCGCAAGGCCGGCCTGTACCGCGAGCTGTGGCAGTCCTTCTGCGTGCTGCCCGACATTCGCACCGTCGGCGTGCAGGGCGACTCGCGCACGTATGGAAACGTGGTTGTGATCCGGGCCGTCACCAGCGATGACGCGATGACGGCCGACTGGGCGCGCCTGCCTTACGACCTGCTCGAGCAGATCGCCTCGCGCATGATCAACGAGATCCGCGAGGTCAACCGGGTCGTGCTCGACATCACGAGCAAGCCCCCCGGGACTATTGAGTGGGAGTGAGTGGAATTCGCCGAAGGCGAATTCCATTGACGCATTTCCCGGGGGGAAATGCGTCGGGCGTGGAGAGGGTCCTTCCCCCGATAGGCCTTTAAACGCGACGCGCCCGCGAGCCGTATGGCTCGCGGGCGCTAGAGCGC
>JAXDGF010000190.1:0-3767 GCA_034665165.1 Solirubrobacteraceae bacterium
CCTTGGGGTGGCCCGTCGAGTGGACGGCCCACCAGGGCTGATGGCCGTGGGGGAAGACGAAGCCGGCCGCCTGCCAGTGGACGAGGTCCTGGGAGACGTAGATGGGAAAGGCATCGCGGGTGAAGCCCGAGGTGCACACGAGGTCGTAGTAAACGGCTGATGAGAAGAGCCCGGTGACGGGGACTGTCACGCCGGGATCTGTGGGAGCCCGGGGGTGCGATTCCCCCGGGCCACCCGACCGCCCCCCCGCGCCGCTACCCGCCGACGCCCGCGCGCGCCTAGAGCACCCCACCCCCGACGTTCAGCTCGTCGCGTGACCGACAAATCCGGAACCGAACTGGAGAAGACGACCACTAAGCTACGCCGATGTCGACGCGGGTGTCCGAGCGCCTCGATCCCGACATCTTCCGTCTGCCGGTCGAGAAGATCCGGACCGGCTACTACTCCGACGCGTACTTCGTGTACACGAAGCGCCTGCTCGAGGCCGAGGACCTGCATCCGCGCGTCCTCGTCCAGGTCTTCCAGAAGCACGACTCGGTCCTGGGTGGCATCGACGAGGCGATTGCCATCCTGCGGACCTGCTCGGGCCGGGAGGGGCCCGGGGGCGAGTGGATCGACGGCTGGGGCGAGATGGAGGTGCGTGCCCTCCACGAAGGCGACAGGATCGCCGCGCGCGAGACCGTGATGACGATCGAGGGCGACTACAGCCTGTTCGCCCATCTCGAGACCGTGTACCTGGGCTGCATGGCGCGGCGGTCGCTGATCATGCGCAACGTCGCCGAGGTCGTCGAGGCGGCGCGCGGTAAGCCGATCTTCTACTTCCCGGCCCGCCACGACCACTGGCTCGTGGAGACGGGCGATGGCTGGGCCGCGCACGTGGCGGGCGCGATCGGGGTCTCGACCGACGCTCAGGCGTCGTGGTGGGGAGGGCTCGGCATCGGCACCGTTCCCCACGGGCTGATCGCCGCCTACGGTGGCGATACCGTCACCGCCGCCGTCAAGTTCGCCGAGCGCTTCTACCGGGACATGAACATCACCGTGCTGGTTGATTTCGACAACGACTCGGTGAGGACCGCGCTCGAGGTCGCCGAGGCCCTGGGGCCGCGTCTGTGGGGGGTCCGCCTGGACACTTCCGAACAGCTTGTGGATCGCTCCCTCCAGGACGAGATGGGGGGCTTCGACCCCACCGGCGTCAATCCCCGCCTCGTCGAGAAGGTCCGCGGCGCCCTCGACGGCGCGGGGTTCACCGACGTGCGCATCGTGGCGTCGGGAGGCTTCAACGCCAAGCGAATCCGCGACTTCGAGGCCGCCGGCGTCCCCGTGGACGCCTACGGCGTGGGGTCATCGCTGATCCGCGGAGAGAACGACTTCACCGCCGACGTGGTGCAGGTCGACGGCGCGCCGGTGGCGAAGGTGGGGCGGCGCTTCTCGCCGAATCCCCGGATGGAACGGGTTCAGTGATCGCGCACGCGTGCCGATGATTGATCTCAGGCCATGACCTTCGCATTCCTCGGTGATCCTGATTTCGTCTCGTGGCTCCACGATTGGCTTCCCATCATCTTCATGGGGCTACTCGTCGTGGCCGTGTTCATGCTCATGCGCTTCATGCCGCGCACGAAGCCGGCGGAGATCAAGCCCGAGTCCTCGCTCCCGATCGGCTGGAGCGATATCGCGGGCGCCGAGGAGGCCAAAGGCGAGCTGCGCGAGGTCGTCGAGTACCTGCGCGACCCGAAGCGCTTCCGGGCCCTGGGCGCCAAGGTCCCGAAGGGAATTCTCCTCCACGGGCCCCCGGGTACGGGCAAGACCCTGCTCGCCAAGGCCGTAGCCCACGAGTCGGGCGCGCATTTCTATTCCCAGTCGGCGTCCTCGTTCATCGAGATGTTCGCCGGCCTCGGCGCCGCCCGCATCCGGCGCCTCTTCAGGATCGCCCGCAAAAACGCCCCCGCCATCATCTTCATCGACGAGCTCGACGCCGTCGGCGGCCATCGCGGGATGGACATCAGCGGCGAGCGCGATCAGACCCTGAACCAGCTCCTCGTCGAGATGGACGGCTTCACGGCCCGCAAGGAAGTGGTCGTCATCGCCGCCTCGAACCTGCTCGAGAAGCTCGACCCGGCGCTCCTGCGCCCGGGCCGCTTCGATCGCCAGGTCTTCGTCTCGCCCCCCGATGTCGACGGGCGCGAGCGGATTCTCCGCGTCCATTCCCGCAACAAGCCCCTGGGCGAGGACGTGGACCTGTCGCTCATCTCCCGCCAGACCTCCGGTCTCACCGGCGCCGATCTCGCCAACATCTGCAACGAGGCCGCGATCTTCGCCGCCCGGCGCCACCAGGAGGTCGTGCGCATGGCCGACTTCGATTCCGCGCTCGAGCGCGTGGTCGCCGGCATGCAGTCGAGCCGCGCCCTCTCCGATCACGAGAAGCGCGTGGTCGCCTACCACGAGGCGGGCCACGCCCTGTGCGGCGAGCTCCTCCCCTCGGTCGATCGCGTGCACCGGATCTCGATCGTCCCCCGCGGAAACGCGCTCGGCTACACGCTCAACCTCCCCGATGAGGACCGCTACCTGAAAACGCGCGAGGAGCTGATCGACTTCATGACCATGCTTCTCGGTGGTCGCGCGGCCGAGCAGCTTGTCTTCGGCGCCATCACCACGGGCGCCTCGGACGACCTCAAGCGCGTGGCCGATATCGCCCACGCGATGGTCTTCGAGTACGCGATGGGCACGGGCACGGCCTCGCTGCGGGTGATCGGCGACGACGCCTCCGAGAAAACCCGGCGGGTGCGCGACGAGGAGGTGCGCGAGCTGGCCGATGAGGGCTTCCGCGCGGCGCTGAGCCTGATCGACACCCATCGCCCGCAGCTCGACGACATCGCTTTGACCCTGCTCGAAAACGAGGTTCTCGAGCGCGGCGACATCGACCGGATCCTGGGCGACGTTCCCCGGGCGGCACCGTCGCGGCGCGGCAACGGCGAGCTCGGGATCGCGGCCGCGACCGCGGGCAAGCCCGCCGAGCGGCCGGCGCCGCGCTAGCAGCCCGCTCCGACGCCGCTCCGGCGCCGTGCTGGCGGTCGCTCCGGCGGCGTTTCGCCGGCCGGGGCCACGGCTCGCGTATCCTGGCGCCCAATGCTCGGAGCTATCGACCACGTCGGTGTCGCCGTCGAGGACGTCGACTCGGCCCTCGCGCTCTACCGCGACTCGCTCGGGATGCCGCTCGTGCATCGCGAGAGGGTCGAGTCCCAAGGCGTGGACGCGGCGCTCCTCGACGTCGGGGATGGGCACCTCGAGCTGCTCGCGCCGCTGGGACCGGAGACCCCGGTCGGCAAGTTCTTGGCCAAGCGTGGGCCTGGCCTGCACCACGTGGCCTACCGTGTCGACGATGTCTCCGAGACCCTGAACGCACTGGCGGCCGCGGGCCTCAAGCTCATCGATCAGAGCCCCCGTGTCGGCATCCGCGGCTCGCTTGTCGCGTTCCTCCATCCGGCGTCTACCGGCGGCGTCCTGACGGAGATCGTCCAGCCGGCCGCCGGAGGGCATCCCGCATGACCGACGACAGACCACAACGGATCAGCATCGGCTTCATCGGCGGCCAGTCGCTGAGCGCACGCGTGAAGCCCGACGACCTCACCCGCCTCCGCCAGGCGCTCGGCACGGACACGGCGGACTGGCTCGAGCTCAAGGCCGAGGACGGGACCGTCGCCCTCGACCTCGCGAAGGTCGTCTTCGTGCAGGTCGACGACGACGATCACCGGGTCGGGTTCGGGACCTGA
>JAXDGF010000191.1:0-4274 GCA_034665165.1 Solirubrobacteraceae bacterium
TCGCTCTACTCGATGTTCGCGCTCGACACCGGCTTCGCGCACCCCGCGGGCGGCGGGATCTACCTCGACGTCCCCGGCGGCGTGATCCTGTTCCTTCTCGCCGGCCGCTATTTCGAGGCGTGGTCGCGCCAGCGCAGCGGGGACGCCCTCCGCGGGCTGGCGGCGGTCGGGGCCCGCGACGTCGTCGTCCTCGACGCGGCCGGCCACGAGGAGCGGCGCGCGATCGCGGATCTCGCCGTCGGTGAGCGCTTCGTCGTTCGCCCCGGGGAGACGGTGGCCACCGACGGGGAGGTCGTCCTCGGCCAATCCTCGCTCGACGCGAGCGTCATGACCGGCGAGTCGGGCCCGATCGAGGCCGGTCCCGGCGACCGCGTCCTCGGAGGCACGGTTTCGCTCACGGGACGGCTCGTCGTGCGGGCGACGAAGGTCGGGCGCGAGACGCAGCTCGGCCAGATGATGCGGCTCGTCGAGCAGGCCCAGGGCGAGAAGGCGGCGGTGCAGCGGCTTGCGGACCGGCTCTCGGGCGTCTTCGTCCCCGCCGTGCTCGTGCTCGCCGGCGCCACGCTGGCCGTATGGCTGCTGACCGGCAACCCGACGACCGAGGCGTTCAGCGCCGCCATCTCTGTCCTCATCATCGCGTGCCCGTGCGCGCTCGGCCTCGCCACCCCCGCGGCGCTGTACGTTGCCTCCCTGACCGGCGCCAACCACGGCATCTTCTTCAAGGGCTACCGGGCGCTCGAGGCCTCCCGCCAGGTCGACACCGTTCTCCTCGATAAGACGGGGACCCTGACCGAGGGCCGGATGACGCTAACCGGCGTCGAAGTCGTGGCCGGAGTCGAGGAGGACGACGTCCTGCGCTGGGCGGGTGCCGTCGAGCGCGCGTCCGAGCACCCGGTCGGGCGCGCGGTCGCCGCGGCGGCCGATCAGCGGCTCGGCGAACTGCCCGAGGTCGACTCCTTCGTGGCCCTGCCCGGGATCGGCGTTCGTGGCACGGTGGATGGGCACGAGCTGTACATCGCGCGCGCCGAAGCGGACGCGAGCGAGCTCCCAGACACCCTCCACGGCCGCTGCACCGAGTGGGAGGGTCTCGGGAGGACGGTGGTCGTCGTTCGCCGCGACGGCGAGGCGGTCGCCGTGCTGGCCGTGGCCGACGGGCTGCGGCCCTCAGCCGCCCCGGCCGTGCGCCGGCTCCACGCCCTCGGCCTCCGTTGCGTCCTCTTGACCGGAGACAACGAGCTCACGGCCCGGGCGGTGGGGGCCGCGGTTGGAATCGAGGAGATTGTGTCCGGGGCGCTGCCCGCCGACAAGGTCGCCGTCATCCGGCGCCTGCAGGACGAGGGCCGGTGCGTCGCCATGGTGGGCGACGGCGTCAACGACGCCCCCGCGCTCGCCACCGCCGACCTTGGCCTCGCCGTCGGCTCGGGCACCGACGTCGCCATCAATGCCGCCGACCTCATCATCGTGCGCGACGACCTGCGTATTGCTGCGGCGGCCATCACCTTGGCGCGCAGGACGCTCGGCACGATCAGGGGCAATCTCGCCTGGGCCTTCCTCTACAACCTCGCCGCCATCCCCCTCGCCGCCGCCGGCCTCCTCAATCCCCTCATCGCCGGCGGCGCCATGGTGCTGTCCTCGACCTTCGTGCTCGTCAACAGCTCCCGCCTGCTGCGCGTCGTGACTCCCCCCGCCGACCGCGCGAGCTCGAGGTTCCTACCCGCCCGCCGCGAGCGCGTGCTCGAGACAAGCGCTACTTAACCGCCCACGCCTCGTTATTGCGAGGTGTGAGGGCTCTGGGGTGTGCAGTGTGTGTGTTGGTCCTGATGGCGCTGGCCGCCTCGCCCGCCTCGGCGGCATTCCCCGGCCGTAACGGCCTGCTCGCCGTGCAGCCGTTGACGGGGCGAGGGCTGGTGCTCGTCAACGCCCGCGGCGGGCAGGAGCGGCGGATCTGCACCGACCGCGTGCGCTGCGGCAAGCCGCGTAACCCGCGCTGGTCGCCCGACGGGCGTGCGCTCTCGTTCAACGCCTCGAACATCCACCTGATCTATCCCGACGGGTCGTGCCTCAACTGCGCCATCCGTGGCGCCGGGACTCCCGCCTTCACCGCAAACCCAGCGCTCGTGTCGTTCGTGACGGGCGGCGAGCTCGCCGAGGACGGAATCGACGGCATCTACAAGGCGACGATCCTCAAGCGCTCGTTTTCCGACGCCGTGTGGTCGGCCGCGGGCGAGCTCGCGGCCGTGCACGCGGGGCAACTGTGGCTCGGAAGCCCGAGCGCGCTGCGAGCGTTCGGATTGGGGAGCTCACCGTCCTGGTCCCCGGACGGCTCGCGTGTGGCGGTCGACCGCAAGGGTTGGGTGATCGTGATCGGGGTTCGCCACGGCTCGGCGCGGCGGTTGGTACGCGGCGACAACCCGGCATGGTCGCCCGACGGGCGCTCGATCGCCTTCATCGACGCCCGGCACGACCTCAGAGTCATCCCTGCCTCAGGCGGCCGCTCGCGTCGCGTCGGGAGCGTGCGCGGCTACGCGGTCGACTGGCAGCCGCTGCCCGTGACCCCGCCCCCTCTGTGCGTGGCGCCGCCGGGCTCCACCCTGCTCGCAAGCTCGGCCACCGGCGTGGTCACGACCGACTCGAACCCATGGAGCTCCGCCTACATGGGCTGCCTGCGCTCCGACGGGCGCGAGCGCTTTCTCGAGCGGTTGGACAGTCGGGCGGGGAACTTGGCCTCCGCTGTCTCGGCGGCCGCCGTGGGCGACAGGTACGCCGCGCTCGCCAACGAGAGCGAGGACCTGCACTACGGAGGGTCGTCGGGGAGTGTCGTCGTCTTCGATCTGCGCACCGGCGCCATGGTTCCCGGCCGCGGCGGCGAGTCGGCCTATTGCCAATCCCAGGGCGGCGGTAGCTGCGAGGCCAGCATCGACCAGGTGGCGGTCGGCACAGATGGCGTGTCCGCTGCACACACCACTTCGTTGATCCCGCCGGGCTCGGGCTCGGTCCCGCTGGACGGCGACATTACCTGCCCGTCGCCCTCGCTGTGCGTCGCCACCGATGGCTTCGGGCGCGTGTTCACCTCGACCGATCCGGCCTCCGGTGCATGGGCGGTCACGAACGTCCCCGGACTCTGGGCGCTGTCATGCCCATCCGTATCGCTGTGCGTCGGCGTGGGCGGAGAATTCGCCTACACCTCGACCAATCCCACGGGTGGAGCCGCCGCGTGGACGCCGGCGCTCGTGCATCCCGGCCTCAACGAGATCGCGTGCCCGTCGACGACGCTCTGCGTTGCCACCGACATCACCGGGAACGTATGGACGTCGACGGACCCGACGGCGGGTGCGGCGTCGTGGACGAGCGCCAACGTCGACGGCAGCAACCGGATCGGTCACATCAGCTGCCCATCTACTTCGCTGTGCGTCGCCGTCGATTACAACGGCAACGCCGTCACCTCCACCAACCCGGGCGCCGGCGGCGCGGCCGCGTGGCAGGTCCATACGCTGACCGGGAGAACGGACTCCATCGTCAGCGTGTCCTGCCCGTCGGCATCGCTGTGCGTCGCCCTCGATAACAGCGGCGACGTGCTCACATCAACCACCCCGAGTGGTTCGGGGCCATGGCCGTCGGTCAGCCTCGCGGGCCCGCCCACGGCCGTCGACTGCCCGTCGGCGTCGCTGTGCCTGGCCGTGGGTAACCAGGGCACGCTCGACGTGTCCACCGACCCCGTCTCGGGAACGTGGGCCGGCGCCGTGATCGACGACAAACAGCAGCTGCGCAGCATCGGATGCGCCTCCGCCTCCCTGTGCATCGCGGGCGACGGTGCCGGGAACCTGGTCGCCTCACCGAATCCGACCGGCGGCGGCGCGGCCTGGACCGCGACGCTGGTCGACGGGAACCCGTGCTCGGCCGAGACCTGGTGCAGGACCGAAGAGATCCAGTCCAGCGACGGCACTGGAGTGCATACGCTCGACACGCTCGCTGTGCCAACGCCGGCGACGTTTGTCTCGGCCGCCCCACCGACTCCGCCCGCGCTCCTCACCGACCTCAGCGTCTCGGGCTTGGCCCTGACCTGGCTCCACGCCGGCACCCCCGAGCTCTTCCAGCTCCAGCCCTAGCCCCGCGGGAAGCTCACCTCCACCGTCAGCCCGGCGGCGCGCCGGCGCCGGGGCCGCCCCGCGTGGCGCGGGTCGCCACGCGCACCGATCCCTCGGCGATGTTGTGCCGGATCGCGTTGTCGACGAGGGGTTACACGCACCCGTCCCCCTCCCCCTACGGCCCGAGCG
>JAXDGF010000192.1:0-3173 GCA_034665165.1 Solirubrobacteraceae bacterium
TCGAAGCCCTTGGTCAGCGCCACCGACGCGTTGACCCCGCCGTGGAGGAGGCTCTGGGTTCGGCTGTTGGCGACGGTGGCGAGGATGGCCAGGCCAAGGGCGCCGCCGACCTGCTGCGACGTATTGATGAGCCCGGAAGCGAGGCCGGCCTCCTGCGGATTCGTGCCCATCACGGCGGCGATGGTCACGGGCACGAAGGCAAAACCGAGCCCGAAGGCAGCCAGCAGCGACGGCCCGAGGATGTCGGCCGCGTACGAGCCGCCGGGCGCCTTCAGATTGGCGAACCACACCAGGCCGGCGGCGATGAGCACGAGGCCGACGATCAGCACCGGCTTGAAGCCAAAGCGCGTGACGAGCTGCGCGGCGGCTCCGGCCGAGATGATGATCCCGACGGCCAGCGGCAGGTAGGAGAGGCCGGTCTTGATGGCCGAGTAGTGAAGGACGTTCTGGAGGTAGAGCGAGATGAAGAAGAACATCGAGAACAGGGACATGCCGATGAGCAGTCCGACGATGTTCGCTCCCCGCAGGGTCCGCAGGCGGAAGATCGAGAAGGGCATGAGCGGGTTGCGCGAGCGCAGCTCGATCACGAGGAAGGCGAGGATCAGGGCCACGGCACCGGCCAGGTACAGCAGCGTCGATGTCGCGCCCCAGCCGACGTTGACAGCGTGGACAACGGCATAGACGAGGAGCGCGAGGCCGCCGGTGACCGTCACGGCACCGGGAATGTCGAACGTCCTCACGTCGCCCTCGGCGCGGCTCTCGACTAGGACTCGCGGTGCGGCGATGGCGGCGGCGATCCCGATCGGGACGTTGACGAACAGGACCCACCGCCAGTTCAGCCCGCTCGTGAGGATCCCACCGAGGAGCACGCCCACGGCGCCGCCGGCGCCCGCCACCGCGCCCCAGATCCCAAGCGCGCGGTTGCGCTCTTTGCCTTCGGAGAAGGTCGTGGTGAGGATCGAGAGCGCGGCTGGGGAGACGAGTGCGCCACCGAGACCCTGGGCCGCGCGCGCGGCGATGAGCCAGCCTTCGGACTGCGCGAGCCCGCCGAGGAGCGAAGCGAGCGAGAAGACCACGAGCCCGATCATGAACAGGCGCCGGCGCCCGAGGAGGTCGGCCATGCGTCCGCCGAGGAGCAGGAACCCGCCGAAGGTGAGCGTGTAGGCGTTGACGACCCACGAGAGATCGTTGTGGGAGAAGTGGAGGTGACTTCCGATCGACGGCAGGGCGACGTTGACGATGGCGGCATCGATGACGATCACGAACTGCGTCATCGCAAGCAGGAGGAGAGCTAGGTTCTTTGCCCTGGGCGTATCGAGAGACGTCATGGAAGGTGAACTCCGATTCCGGTTGCGTGCGAGACAATACGGAACTATGATTCCGTTTGTCAAGGGCCAAGGACATGGTTTTTCAGAGGACCAAGGCCAGGCAATCTCAAAAATGGACACAACGACCGCCGCCAAGCCCACCCTCCGCGCCGACGCCCGCCGCAACCACGAGAAGATCATCGAGGGCGCCCGCACGGTTTTCGCCCGCTACGGCGCCTCGGCGCAGATGGAGGACATCGCGCGCGCCTCGGGCGTCGGCGTCGGCACCGTCTACCGCCACTTCCCGACGAAGGAGGCGCTCATGACCGAGCTCGTTCGGCGCACCTTCGAGTCCTTCGTCGAGAGCGGCCGCGCCGCCCTGACTGCCGAGGGGGACCCCTTCGAACGGCTGGCCGGCGTCCTGCGCGGGAACTGCGAGCTCATCGCCGGCGATACCGCCGTCCAGCAGGCGATCATGGGCGCCGGGGCCGAAGTGTGGGCGGGCACCGAGCGCGAGCGCGAGGAGCTCGGGGAGGTCGCGCACGAGCTCGTCAAGCGCGCCCAGGAGGCGGGCACCGTCCGCTCCGACGTCGGTGCCGACGATATCCCCATGCTCATGTGCGGCATCTGCGCGACGATGAGTCACAAGGCCAAGATGTTCGACTGGCGCCGGCACCTCGAGCTCGGCATGGACAGCCTGCGCGCGCGCTGACGGCTCGGCGCAGGCGGCGGGCGACTACTGACGCTCGGGTGGCGATAGCCCATGATCGCTGGTAAGGTCGATTTACAAGTTTCCTGATTTGGAGGAACGATGAGGGCACGGATTCGCACCGCCGGGCTCGTCGCGCTTGGCGCGCTCGCTTTTGCTGCGCCCGCGCACGCCATGAGCGAGACCACGAACTGCGCTGGGCTGCAGGCGGCGCTGAACCAGGCCGTCGCGGGGGACACGATCACGCTGGACGAGATGTGCACGAAGTCGAACTCGAGCACGTCCAACGGCGCCTTCACTCTGCCGGCCAACGCCGCCTTCACCCTGACCGGCCAGGCGGGCTCGGGGGCGGGCTTCGACGGCACCGGGGTGACGGGCTCGGTGCTGTACGGGGCCTCGGTCGGAGGAACAACGTCGACGTCAACCTTCACCCTGAGCTCGCTCACCGTGCAGAACAACACGGGAACCACGCTCGGGCCGATCAAGCTCGTCACGACCGGCCCCGGCGGAGTCACCGTGCAGTCGATGAAGTTCATCAATAACTCCGCGGTCCAGGCCGTCTCGGCCGGCGGGCTCTACGTCGACGAGACGTACTGCCCCGGCTCGACGATGACGACGGGACCGATCACGCTCACGGGGTCCACGTTCACCGGCAATTCGGTCGCCGTCACGACCGGATTTGCACTCGGTGGTGGCGCGACCATCTTCGCCGGCTGCAACGCGACGACGCGACCGGTGATGGTCACGAACAACGTGTTCTCCGGGAACCACGTGGCGAGCGGTGCGGCGACGACCACGTTCTTGGGCATCCTGGGCGGCGGGCTGGCCGTGATCAACGACGCCAGCTCGACGGAGCCGCTCACGCAGTCGGGCAACACGTTCACCGGTAACTCGGCTACGGGAGCCAGCGGGGTGACGACCGCCAACTACGGCGGCGGCGGCGAGTGGATCGGGGGGATGAACCTCAGCTCGACCAATGACACCTTCATCGGCAACACTGCGACCGGAGCGACCTCGGGCGGCTGGACGTACGGCGCCGGTCTGGGGATCGTCAACAGCTCGTGCACCCCCACGACGCACACCGTCGGCACCGCCACCCAGCTCATCTCCGCCGGTAACGCGGTCACCGGCGGCACGCCCGCCAACGTGGACGGGGC
>JAXDGF010000193.1:0-6471 GCA_034665165.1 Solirubrobacteraceae bacterium
CCGCAAATATCGGCTTAACTCGCACCACCTTAGTGACGTCGTTTTGACTACTCATTGGGGCCGTCGCAAAACTCTTGAGAGGCCCGAAATGCCCACGGAGCGGGGTCAATCGGACCCCTCGGCCCGCTTTGGGCCGGCCGGGCGCGCGACGGCGAGAACCTCGGAGGGGCGCGCTGCGTTTTGACCATAGTCGATGCATACGCAGCACGCCCCGCTCGCGCGAAGGGCGCGGTCGCTTTTTGCGGGCTCCGGGCCGAGGCCACAACGCAGCGCCTGCGGCGCCCGTCGGCGGCCCGCCGCTACCCGAACGGCAGCGCGACCACCGTGGCGCTCACGGCGCCCGCAGGGCCGACGCTGACCACCGCGCCGTTCTCCGCCTCACGGCGGACGAGCGCGAGCGCGATCGGGCCGAAGCGGGGTGAGACCGCGACGCTGGCGAGCTTCCCGACCGTACGCTCGCCGAGCGCGATCTCGTCGCCCATACTCGCGCCGGCCGAGAGCGTGAGGCCTCGGAGGGTACGGTTGGGCCTACCTCGGTAGTGCAGGCGGGCGACGGTCTCCTGGCCGACGTAGCAGCCCTTGGTGAAGGAGACGGCGCGGGCGTTGAGCCCCGCTTCCTGGGGGATGACGGTGTCGTCGAGGTCGACCCCGTAGCGGGGGCGGCCGCGCTCGATGCGCAGGCACTCGGCCGCGGCCTCGGACACGGGGACCGCCCCGGACTCGCGTAGAGCGGCGGCGACGTCACCCGTGGCGGCGGGGTCCTCCACGAGCACGTCGATGCCGACGTCGGTGCGGATCGCGCGGACGGTCACGCCCGCGACGACAAGGGCACGGTGGGCGTGCTCCCCGGCCGGGAGATCGAGCTCGGAGCCGACGACGTCGTCGGCCTGGGGGCCGAGCAAGGAGAGTAGGCCCCGCTCGAGCGTGCGCTTGTGGAGCTCGACGTCGTACCCGACCCGGAAGCGGCGGATCATGTTGAAGAGCTCCTGGAGGGATGAGCGCTCGGTGTCGAGCAGAAGCTCGTCGCCCGTCGCCAGGACGCGCAGGTCGCCGAGCATCTTGCCTTTCGGGGTCAGGAAGGCGGCGTAGCAGCCCGCTCCGGGCTCGACGCCCTCGACGTCGTTGGTGACCTGGCCCTGGAGGAACTCGGCCGCCCCGGAGCCGGTGAGCGCGAGCTTGCCGCGCTCGGAGCGGTCAAGGAGGCCGCAAGCTTCGGTGATCGCGCCGTATTCCGCGGCAATCGAATCGGTGGTGATGCTCATCGCCACACCAGAGGTTACCCGACGACGAAATCTCCTCAGGCCGCCGAAATCGAAGTTTAGGTATGCCATAATTTGAGTCGTGGCATCGCGGGAAACGCTTGTCCGCTCACCGGCGGTGCAGGACTACGCCAAGGCGATCTACGCGCTCGAGCAGCGCGACGAGGGCGCGGTGACGACGAATGCGCTCGCCGATCGCCTCGGCGTGACGGCCGCGTCGGCGTCGGGGATGGTGAAGCGGATGGGGGAGCTCGGCCTCGTCGAGCACACTCCGTACCGGGGCGTGACGCTGACCGAGAACGGGCGCCGCGTCGCGCTCGAGGTCATCCGCCACCACCGCCTGCTCGAGCTCTATCTGGCCGAGAGCCTCGGGCTTCCCTGGGACCGTGTGCACGCCGAGGCGGAGGTCCTCGAGCACCACTTGTCGGACGAGCTCGAGGAGCTCATCGCGGCCAAGCTCGGCAATCCCACTCGGGACCCGCACGGCGATCCGATTCCCACGCGCGACCTCACGATCGAGGAGCGGCCGACGGAGAGCCTCAACACGCTGGAGGCGGGCACGTCGGGGACGTTCACGCGCGTCTCGGACGCCGACCCGGAGATGCTCCGCTACCTGAGCGGGCGTGGGATCGCGCCCGGAGACAAGTTCGAGGTCGTCGAGAAGCAGCCCTTCGACGGTCCGCTCTTCGTTCGCTTCGGCGACGACGTCCACGTGCTTGGCGGCGCCCTCGCCCGCGCCATGCGGGTGGAGGTGGCCCCCTGACCCCGCCCTCGCCCGCGCCGGCGGTCCTCGACGCCGCCGAGGGCACCGCTACCGCGCCCGCGCTGACGCCCGAGGACGTGATGCGGTCGCGGGATCGCTTCCGCGTCCACGACGCCCGCCGCCGCGGACGCCGCCTCACGCTCCTGTGGCTCCTCGTCGGTCCCGGAATCCTGGCCATGCTCGGCGAGAACGACGGGCCGAGCATGATCTCCTACGCGACCACCGGCGCGACGTACGGTCTCGGCTTCTTCGTCCCCTTCATCCTCGTCACCTTCGCCATGTCCGTGGTGTGCCAGGAGATGTCGATGCGCGTGGGCGCCGTCACCCATCGTGGCTTCGGTCAGCTCGTGCTCGATCGCTTCGGGCCCCTGTGGGGCTGGTTCGCCGCCGGCGACCTCGTGTTCACGAACCTGGTCACGCTGATCGCCGAGTTCGTGGCCATCCGCGTCGGGCTGTCGTTCTTCCACCTGGGCGCCGGGGTGGCGGCCCTCCTCGGCGTCGTCCTCGTGGTCTTCACCCTGAGCGGCGGTCGCTACTGGCGCTGGGAGCGGGTCGTGCTCGGCCTCGCGGTGTTCAACGGTCTCTTCCTCGTCGCCGCGATCATGACCCACCCTCATCTCGGATCGGTCGGGCACGCGCTCGTCACCGCCTCGCCCTTCCCCGGCGGCAGCCTCAACACCCTGCTCCTCCTCGTCGCCTCGACGATCGGCGCCACGGTCACGCCGTGGATGATCTTCTTCCAGCAGAGCGCGTCGGCCGACAAGGGGCTGACCCCCGACGACCTGCGCCAGGGTCGCTACGACACGATCATCGGCGCCACGCTCGCTGCGGTGTTCGGGATCGGCGCCCTGATCGTAGGGGCGGCGCTCTTCGGTCACGGCGGCGCGAACATCCACGGCTTGGCGGTCGCGGGCTTCCCGGGTGCGCTCAGTCAGGTGTCGGGCCACGCGGTGGGGACGGTGTTCGCCCTCGGCCTGATCGAGGCGGGCGCCGTCGCGATCCTCACCATCTCGGCGAGCACGGGTTACGCGGTGGGGGAGAGCCTCGGCGTCGCCCACAGCTTCAACAATTCGACGAGCCGGGCCACCGTCTTCTACGGGGCCAACGTCGGGGCGGCGCTCATCGCCGCCGCGATCATCCTCATCCCCGGTGCTCCGCTGCTGTCGATCGCCCTGAACGCCAACGTGCTGGCGACGGTGCTCCTGCCCGTCGCGCTTGTGTTCCTGATCATCCTCGCCAACGACCGCGAGCTGATGGGGAAGTGGGCCAACGGCACCGCCACCAACCGGATCGCGGTCGCGATCGTCGCCTTCATCACCGTGTGCGGCGCCGCCTACGGGGTCGACTCCTTCCTCCTCGCCGTCCACGCCATCTCATGACCGCGCGCGACCGCCAGGAGCTCGTGGAGTTCCTCGAGCGCGATCAGCTCGTCCTCGACACGTCGCGGCCCTTGGGCCGGATGACCCTCAGCCGCCGCATGGTCGTCGTGCTGTGGGCCCTTCGCGTCTTCGTCACCATCGTCAGCGTGATGGTCATCTACACCTTCGTCTCCCAGCTCGTCCACTAGGCTGCGGGCGGCCATGTCCCTCGCCGACGCCTTCAACGACATCCTCGCCACGCTCCCCGACGACTGGACCGACCTCGAGCTCGATCTGCGCATCGCCGACGAGCGGCGCTACGTGGAGGCGGCCGTCTTCCTCGTCACCTGCAACGCCCAGCCCTACTCCAAGCACGACTGGCACTGGCGGATCCTCGTCGCCCATCGCTTCGGCCACGCCGCCGCGGCGCCCGCCGTGCACGCCGGGCTGAAGCTGCTCGACGACGCCGGGATCGAGGGCGAGCTCGCGGTGCGCGAGGTGCGCACCGGCCGGGCCGAGGTCACGCAGATGTGGGGGCGAACGGAATCGATCCGGGAAGAGCAGCGCAAGCTCAGGGCGCAGTGAAATTTGGCAGAGCCAAATTCCATTGACGCATTTGCCAGGGGCAAATGCGTCGGGCGCCAGTCAACTTGACCTGCTAACCGTTCGCTGCCGCGACGAGGCGCGAATCGAACATCCGCGCCACATCGGGCGGGCGCTTGACGATCCCGAACCGCGCCTCCCACGCGGCCCACGCCCGCAACACGTGCGGATCGAGCGCGCCGACCCGCCCGCCTGCTCCCTTGAAGGCGGCCAGTTCCCCCGGGAGCTCCTCCGCCACGAGCTTCGGGTCCACGCTCGGCGCCAGGCGGTCGATGTCGGCCGCGGCCGCCTTCGGGTGCGCGAGCGTGAACTCGTATCCGCGCACGACCGCCTTGACCACGGCGGCGGCGAGCGCCGGGTGCCGGCGAAGCGTCGAGCCGGTGGCGCAGAGAACGAGCTCGGGGTAGGCGGGGGCCCCGTAGTTGTAGGCCTGGAAGACGTGGAAGCCGGGTCGCGCGCGGGTGACGGCAACCCCCTCGTCGTTCCAGAATGCGGTCGCCCCCGCCACGCGCCCGGCGAGGAGGGCGGGGACGGCGTTGAAGCCGATGGTGATGTCGTGGAGCCTGCGGGGATCGCCGCCGGCGCCGGCGACGATCGAGTTCAGGACCGCGTAATCGCTGGGGGCGCCGGTCACGCCGACGGTGCGGCCGGCGAGCTGACGGGGACTGCCGATGCCCGGCGCCGCGATCACGGCGGCGAGCGGGCGCTCGACGACGGCCATGATCCCGACGAGGTTCTCCCCCCGCTCACGGGCGATGGCCAGGTCGTGGATGTCGAGTACGGCGAAGTCGGCCCGGCCCGTCTCGAGGAACTTGAGCGCGTCGGTCGAGGAGGCGGGGGCGATGACGTGGAGCCGGACGCCGGCCTTGAGGTCATAACGACGCGCGAGGGCGGCGTAGATGCCCGTGTGGATCGCGTTCGGGTTGAAGTCGAGGATCAGCGTCGCGCGCTTGGGTGCGCGCGAGCCGGGCCGGGCCGAGGACCCGCAGGACGCGAGCGCGAGGATGGCGGCGACCAGCAGGACGCCCGTGCGGAGCCGCATGGCCGGGAGCATATGGGCCGCGATGGCGGGGCGCGCGGGCGGGCCCGGCGCCACAGAAACAAGGCGGCGGAGCCGCCCTATAAAAATGCCCAGGCACTGCCGCGCGTACTATCCACAAGGCGTATGCGCCGCCGCGTCACGTTCAGCCGGAACATCACGCTCTCGCTGTCGCGCACGTGCCGCTGCTACTGCAAGTACTGCGCCTTCGCGACCCATCAGCCCCACCTGTACGCGCCCGACGAGGTGCTGGCGATGCTCGATCGGGCCGCGCGTCGGAGCGTCAAGGAGCTCCTCGTCCTCACCGGCGAGAAGCCCGAACACAATCCCGCCGTCGCCGCCCGCCTGCTCCAGTACGGCCACGAGGACTTCACCTCCTACGTGGCGTGGGCGTGCGAGCGCGCGCTCGAGCGCGGGATCCTGCCCCACACCAATCTCGGCGTCCTGCCCGCCGTGGATCTGAAGCAGCTGCGGGAGGTGACCGCGTCGCAGGGCCTGATGCTCGAGTCGATCTCCGAACGGCTCATGGAGACGGTGCACGCGGGCTCCCCGACCAAGCATCCCGCCCGCCGGCTCGACACCATCCGCGCCGCGGGCGAGCTCCGCATCCCCTTCACGAGCGGGATCCTCGTCGGGATCGGCGAGACCGAGGCGGAGCGCATGGCCTCGCTCGAGGCGCTGGCCGGCGTGCACGCCGAGTTCGGCCACATCCAGGAGCTCATCCTCCAGAACTTCGTTCCCCACCAGAGCTACTACGGGCGCGAGCCGGCCGAGATCGCCACCGCCGCGGCCGAGGAGTACTGGCGCACCGGGGTCCACGGCGGACCGCAGCAGACCGCGCCCGCGTGGGCCTGCGAAGTCACGATCGAGGACATGAAGCGCCTGATCGCGCACGCGCGGGAGCTGCTGCCCGGCGTCGGGATCCAGGTCCCGCCCAACCTCTCTGACTGGTGGGCCGAGCTCGTGCGCGCGGGCGCCACCGATCTCGGCGGCCTGAGCGCGAACGGCGACCACATCTCCCCCGAGCACCCGTTCCCGAGCCCGCACCAGGTGCGCAAGCTGCTCGCGGCCGAAGGGTTTGCCCTCACCGAGCGCCTGTGTGTGTATCCCGAGTACATCGATCCGGAGTTCATCGCCCAGGGCGTGCTCGACGTGATCAAGACGAAGTACTGGTCCTTCATCCCGCGCCGGGGCTCAGGCCGGCGCCGCGAGGTGTGCGTGCCCGACGATGCCGCCCCGCGGGCGATCGCGCGTGGCCGCGAGGGCGCGACGCTGACCCCCGAAGAGCTCACCGCGCTCTTCTCGGAGCGACGCCCGGCCGTGATCGAGGACATGCGCTCCGCCGCCGACGAGCTCCGGGCCGAGCTCGCCGGGGACTCCGTGACCTTCGTGGTGAACCGCAACATCAATGTCTCGAACATCTGCGTCGTCGGGTGCGCCTTCTGCGGC
>JAXDGF010000194.1:0-5940 GCA_034665165.1 Solirubrobacteraceae bacterium
TGGGAGTTCGCGCAGCACGTCGGGTACGCGACGCCTGAGCATCGGGAGGCGATTTCTCGGCTTGGGGTGTCGCCGCTGCATCGGTTGTCGTTTCAGTCGGCCGCGTATCAGCAGCTGTCGTTGTAGCGGACGCCCCCCCGCCCGCTCCCCAACAGTTGAACGGCCGGGCCGCCTGACACTCCCGCCGTGCGCTTGCTCTCGCTATGGGCGGAGCCGCGTGGTCGCTTCCAGCCGCTCCCCCTCAGAAGGCCCCTTCCAGGTGGTCGATGCTGACGAGCTTTCCGGTGGCGTCGATGGTTATGCCGATGGCGTCGAAGCGGATCAGGTCGGAGTGGGGGCGGTTGGGGCGGTTGATCAGCCAGTCTCCGGCCATCTTGCGGAGGCGCTGGCGTTGGGACTTACGGAAGCTGTCGAAGGGGCCGGCGGTGCGGGAGAGGCGGCGGGTCTTCACCTCGCAGAAGGCGAGGGTGGTTCCGTCGAAGGCGATCAGGTCGAGTTCGCCCCAGCGGGTCCGGTAGTTGCGCTCGACGATCTCGTAGCCGAGGCGGGTGAGGTGCTCGGCGGCGATGCGCTCGCCTTGCTGGCCGAGACGGTGGCGGAGGTCGGTGCTCATCGCCTAAGGACGCTACGACGATCCGTGTGACGTGTGGGTGACGCCGTGCATCAACTCTGTCCATGTCTTCTCCCTGCTTATGGCCGGAAAAGTCACTTTGCGCGTGCCCGTGTGACGCGATCCGGCGTAGCGTTCTGGGCGTGCTTGCGCAGGTGGCTACGTTCGCGATCGATGGCGTCGATCCGCGGCCCGTATGGGTCGAGGTCGACATCCGGTCGGGCCTGCCCGCGTTCACGATCGTCGGCCTCGGAGACGCGGCCGTGCGCGAATCCCGCGATCGCGTCCGCTCGGCGGTTGCCAACTCGGGCTTCACCTTCCCGCAGGTGCGCGTCACCGCGAACCTCGCCCCGGCCTTCCTGCGCAAGGTCGGGCCCGGATTTGACGCGGCGCTCGCCCTGGCCGTGCTCGCGGCCAGCGGTCAGGTGCCCGTCGGCGAGCTGGCGCGTTACGCCGTGTACGGCGAGCTCTCGCTGGGCGGTGAGCTGCGCGACTCGCCGGGCGCGCTCGCCGTCGCCGAGGGCGCGCGCCGGGCCGGGCTCGAGCGCCTGATCGTCCCGCGCGAACGCGCCCGGGAGGCGGCGCTGGTCGAGGGTCTCGTGATCGTCGCGGTGGGCGACCTGCGCGCCGCGGCCGAGGTGCTCTCCGGTCGCGAGCCGCCGCCACCGCCCATCGTCGCCTCGGTGAGGGCGCCGGCGAGCCAGGCCGAGCCCGACCTGAGCGACGTGCGCGGGCAGGAGACGGCGCTTCTGGCGCTCGAGATCGCGGCCGCCGGGGGCCACAACCTGCTGCTCGAAGGAGCGCCCGGCACAGGCAAGACGATGCTCGCTCGCAGACTGCCGACGATCCTCCCCGAGCTCACGCGCACCCAGGCCATCGAGGTGACGCGGATCCACAGCGTCGCGGGTACCCACGCGGGCGGCCTGATCGCCGCGCGTCCGTTTCGCGCTCCCCACCACACGATCTCGGCCGCCGGTCTCGTCGGCGGTGGGTCGCCGCCGCGGCCCGGTGAGGCCAGTCTCGCCCATCGGGGCGTGCTGTTCCTCGACGAGCTCTCGGAATTCCAGCGCACGAGCCTCGAGGCGCTGCGTCAGCCGCTCGAGGACGGCCACGTGACGATCGTTCGCGGCCAGCGCGTGCTCATGCTCCCCACCCGGTTCATGCTCGTGGCCGCGTCGAACCCGTGCCCGTGCGGGTTCGCCGGCGTGGGCGATCGCTGCGGCTGCGGCGAGGCGGAGCTGCGCCGTTACCGGCGCCGGCTGAGCGGGCCCCTTCTCGACCGCATGGACCTGCTCGTGAACGTCGAGCGTCCCTCTGAGCACGAGCTCCGCGCCGCGTCGGTGACGACCTCGGCGCGAGCGCGGGAGCGGGTGTGCGCGGCGCGTGAGCGTCAGGAGCGCAGGCTCGCCGGCACGGGCGCGAACTGCAACGGGGACATGGGCTCACGTCTCGTGCGCCGGTATGTACGCCTCGATCACGCGGCCGAGCTGGCCCTCGGCGCCGCGTACGAGCAGGGCGCGCTCAGCGCCCGCGGCCGCCACCGCGTCCTGCGCGTCGCGAGGACGATCGCCGACCTCGACGCGCGGGAGTCGGTAAGCGCGGGCGACGTGCTCATGGCCGTGAGCCTCCGCCAGCGCGACCGGGCGGAGGGGACGATGGCCGCGTGACCGCTTCGCCCGCCACCGGGGCCGCACCCGACACCAGGGCCGCGGCGGGGCCCGCCGAAGCCTGCGAGGCCTGCCGCCGGCGCGCGTGGCTCGTTGCCCGCCTCGGCGCTCAGTTCGACTTCGCGCGTAGGCGCGGCCGGGACCTGCCCCTCGTCTTCGACCTTCCGGATGAGAGGCTGATCGCCGCGACCGCGGGCGGGGCTCGACCGGCGGTAGAGCGTGAGTACGACGGCTTCGACGCCGCGGCCGCCGCTGCTCGCTGCGACGCCGCCGGCGTCGAGACGATCTGCCGCTGCCACCCCTGTTACCCGAGGCGGCTCGCGGCCGCTCCGGGCTCCCCGGCCGTGCTCCACATCGTCGGCGGTCGCGAGCGCCTTCTCGCTCTGCTCGCGGACGACGCCGTCGCGATCGTCGGCTCGCGGCGCGGTTCGGCCTACGGGCTCGAGGTCGCGCGCTCGCTGGGACGGGGCCTCGGCGCATCTGGCGTGACGGTGGTGAGCGGGATGGCCCTCGGGATCGACTCGGCCGCGCACGCCGGCACGCTCGAGGGGGCGGGAGCGACGATCGCCGTGCTGCCCTCCGGGGCCGAGCGCCCCTATCCCGCGAGCAAGCGGGCGCTGTATCGACGGATCGTCGACTCCGGCGTGGCCGTGTCGGAGCTGCCCCCGGGCGGCCAGAGCCGGCGCTGGGGTTTTCCCGCTCGGAACAGGATCATCGCGGGGCTGTGCGCGATGACGGTTGTGGTCGAGGCCGGCGAGCGCTCTGGCTCGCTGATCACCGCGGCGGTGGCCGAGGATCTCGGGAGGGCGCTCGGCGCCGTCCCCGGACGCGTGACCTCGGCGCTCTCGATCGGGACCAACGACCTCCTCGCCCGCGGCGCCCGCGTCGTCCGCGACGCCGGCGACGTGCTCGACGCAGTGTTCGGGGCCGGCGTGCGGACCGTCCCTTCTCTGCAGGCCGGCGGCTCGCTCCGGGGTGAGCTCAGCGACCTGCTCGGCGCCGTTGGCGCGGGCTCCGACACACTCGGCGCGCTCGTCGCCGCGGGCCGCGCGGTCGAGCCAACGCTGACCGGGCTCGCCGAGCTGGAGCTGGCGGGTCTCATCCGCCGTGAGGCGGGCGGGCGGTACGTGGCGCGGATGGCGGGGTGAGGCCGCGCTCTCGCGCAGGCTCGCCCCGACAGTTCGTGTGAGGCCGCGCTGTCGCGCAGGCTCGCCGCGCGGCCCCGGGCCCGTAACCTCGCCCCCGTGACCCCGCCACCACGCATTCCCCGCGTGCTCTCGGTCGCCGGGTCGGACTCCGGGGGCGGCGCCGGCATTCAGGCCGACCTCAAGGCTTTCGCCGCCTGCGGCGTGCACGGCATGACCGCGATCACCGCCATCACCGCACAGAACACTGTCGGCGTCGATGCTGTCGAGAGCGTTTCGCCCGAGATGGTGATCGCTCAGGTCCGGGCCGTGGTGGCGGACATCGGTGTCGACGCGGTGAAGGTCGGGATGCTCGGCACGGCCGAGACGATCGAGGCGGTGCGGGTGGCGCTCGGTGAGCTCGAGCCGGGCACGCCCGTCGTCATCGACCCCGTGATGGTGGCGGAGTCCGGCGCCGAGTTGCTCGACCTGTCCGCCAAATCGATGCTCATCGAGCGGCTCCTGCCCCTAGCCACGGTCGCGACGCCCAACCTGCCCGAGGCGCGGGCGCTCACCGGACTTGCGGATGCCGATCCCGAGACCCTCGCCCGCGCCGTCCACGCGCTCGGCCCGCGGGCAGTAGTGGTCACCGGAGGCCACGGCGACCGAGCCGTCGACGTGTTCTACGACGGTGAGAACGTCGTCGAGCTTCCGGGTGAGCGCTACGCGAGCGGGGCCGGCCACGGCTCGGGTTGCACCCACTCCTCGGCGGTCGCGGCCCACCTCGCCCTGGGCCTGACACCGCTCGAGGCCGCTCGACGGGCCAAGGAGATCGCGTCAGCCGCGGTCAGGGACGGCCTGGCGGGCATCGGCGCAGGCGCGGGACCGGTCGACGCGCTCGGGCTCGTCGCCTCCCCCGGTCGCCGGAGCGCAAGCGGGCCTCGCGGCGGCGGCGCTCTGGCATAATTCTTGCGTGCGGTTCCTACGGATGAAGCCCGGGCATGGTGAAGTGTTGATTGCCGAGGGCGATGTGGAGCTCCGCGCCGATGAGCTGCGTCTGATGGAGGCGTTCCGCGAGCAGCTCGACGATGGTATGTGGGCCGCGGTGCCGGTCACCGAGCCGGCGGGTCGCCGGCAGGCCGAGCTCATCCGCACCTTCGAAGAGATCCCCACGGACGCCGACCGGGTGATCTTCTTCCCGCGGGCCGCGGGCGGCTCCAGGTAGCGCACGCGGCCGATGCTGCTCGCTCTCATCGCGACCGCGATCGTCGTCATCGCCCTTCTCTCCGATCTCCTCGTCCCACGCTTCGTCGAGCAATGGGAGCGTCATCGGGCACGGCGGCGGCGGCCTGCGGCCCCTCCGTACGACCCGGGGCGGGAGCGGCGGGCCGAGCAGCGCGCCCGAGCGCTGCTGCGCTCGTGCGTCAACCAGGAGGAGTGGTCGATGTATCGCGACCTCGGCTTCATCAGGGTCTGGGGATCGCAGAAGGATGGTCCCGAGCGGGCCGACGGGACCCGCGGGGGGGCGTACGGGTACCTCGTCTATCCGCACAAGCCGATCGTTGCCTACCTGGCCCAGACGCACAGGCTGCTGAACGAGTACTGCGTGACCTTCCCGGACGAGACCCGGCCCTACGGGAGTGCCCGGCTCCCCGACTCCGACGATGTACTCGCCAAGTGGATGGCCCTGACCGGCGACGAGCGCCGGCTCATCGCCACCGCGAACATGCATCTTCCGGGTCGTCAGGTGGATCCGGCTCAGGTCAAGCGGGACCTGTGGCGGCTGACCCAATGGGAGCGCGCCCGTCTGCGCGCCGCCGGCGGCGAGACCACCTCGACCAAGTCGACCTCCTCGCCGTGACGCCCCGCCGGGCCGCTACAGTGGCCGCCCGATGAGCTTCGATCCCAAGCATCGCAGCCGCGCCCTCACCGAGGGCTTCGAACGCGCACCGGCGCGCGCCTACCTGAAGGGCATCGGCTACGACGACGAGGCGCTCGCGCGCCCGCTCGTCGCGGTCGCCAACACATGGATCGAGACGATGCCGTGCAACTTCCACCTCCGGGCCCTGGCGGCCAAGGTCAAGGAGGGGATCCGCGCTGCCGGCGGCACCCCGATGGAGATGGGGACGATCGCGATCTCTGACGGCATCACGATGGGGACGGCGGGGATGAAGGCCTCGCTCGTCAGCCGCGAGGTGGTCGCCGACTCGATCGAGCTCGTGTGCGACGCCCACATGTTCGACGCCGTGGTCGCCATCTCCGGGTGCGACAAGACGCTGCCCGGAACCGTGATGGCCCTCTGCCGCCTCAACGTTCCCAGCCTGATGCTGTACGGCGGCTCGATCGCACCCGGCATCTACCACGGCGAGCAGGTGACGATCCAGGAGGTCTTCGAGGCAGTCGGTGCCCGGGCCGCCGGGAAGATCACCGATGCCGAGCTCACGGCACTCGAGGATGTCGCCTCGCCGGGGGCCGGGGCATGCGGAGGCCAGTTCACGGCCAACACGATGGCCATGGCCTTCGAGGTCCTGGGGATCTC
>JAXDGF010000195.1:0-2817 GCA_034665165.1 Solirubrobacteraceae bacterium
GTCCGCCACCGTCCGCGACGGCCACGTGCTCGGCGCCGGCGGCGAGCATGTCCACCGTGGCCTCGACCGCGAGCTCGGAGTCGGAGACGGTGGGGACGGGCGAGCGCGTGATCGCCCGCACCGGGGAGTCGATCGACCCGTCGGCCGAGGCGACGTGAGCGCGCACGTCGGCGTCGGTCACGATCCCGAGCTCGTCGCCGCCGAGGCGGACGAGCAGCGCCGAGACCCCGTCCGCGCCGAGGAGCCGAGCGGCCTCTCGGACCTCGGCGTCGGGCGGGCAGAACCGCGGGGGACGGACCAGGGCCGACACAGGCGTGGTCCCGACGTCGAGGAGGCCGTGGACGGTGTGACCCGTCCGCGTCAGGCGCTGGCGCATCGTGCTCGCCACGTATCCCGCGCCCTCGGGGCGGCCGAGGACGCGGAGCGCCGCCTCCTTCGGAATCACGAGACAGACGGAATCCTCGTGGGCGCGAACGGTGAAGGCGGGCGCCAAGCCCGTGAGGAGCGACGGGTGACCGAAGCACTCGCCCGGCTCGAGGATCTGGATGAGCTCGCCCTCGTGCACCAGTTCGATCGAACCAGTGCTGATCACATAGAGCCCCGAGGCCGGGAGGCCGTCCTCCACGAGCACCGTCTCGCCCTCTCGGACGCTCACTTCTCGCGCCTGCGCGAGGACCTCGCGCAGTTCGGCAGGATCGAGGCCGTCGAACGGCGGCTGTCGCTCGAGCATTGTGTCCAAGTGCTCCATGTCGACCGCCTCAATTGTGTGCGCATCGGGCCTGGGAGACCGTCCGGCTTCCTGAAAGCCTAACCCCGGGCAACATCAACGCGGACCCAAACGGACCTGGAGGCCACACATGGCGGACGACGGCGCGCC
The DNA here is from genome assembly GCA_034665165.1 of Solirubrobacteraceae bacterium. Classification (GTDB taxonomy): domain Bacteria; phylum Actinomycetota; class Thermoleophilia; order Solirubrobacterales; family Solirubrobacteraceae; genus Palsa-465. The sequence goes on from JAXDGF010000195.1 coordinate 878, forward strand.
GGAGAGCTACTCGGACGAACTCGTCTACGAATCTGCCGGCCTGCCGAAGACCACCAACTGGTGGGGCGCGTTCGTAATCGGGCTCGCGGGCACGATCCTGGTGACCGGGATCGCGCCGACCATGGTGACGACACTGGGCCCCGCCTCGGTTCCCGTCATCGTCGTCATCACGATCAGTGGCTATCTCCTGTGCCTCTTCCTGGCCGAGCTCTCGGCCATGATGCCCGACCGCTCCGGCGGCTCCCCCTCGTACGCCTACCCGGCTTACCGCGACAAGTGGCCGCGCCTGGCCGAACACATCAACGGATTCACGGCATGGGCGTACTGGCTCGGGTGGTTCCCGGTCGCACCCCTGAACATGATCCTCGCGTCCGCGTACATCGTCGACCGCTTCAAGCTCAACGCGACCTCGGGCTTCACTCCGATTCACACCTTCATCGCCTGGTGGACGGTGGGGATCGCCGTCGTCGGGATCCTCCTGCTCTTCATCCCGGCGTTGCTGGGTCTTCGCTTCGGGACGGTGTTCGCGACGACGCTGGCCATCCTCTCGATGATCCCCCTCACCTTCCTCGCGATCTCGTGGATCTTCCATCCCGCGGTCGCCCATTTCAACCAGCTCGTCCCCTTCCGCCACCTCGACGGCACCGGCTTCTTCGCCAGCCAGTTCCACCACGGATGGTTAACGATCTCCGTTGCCTTCTCGTTCCTATTAACGTGGAACGTGATCGCCATGGAGGCGGCCGCGTGCTACATCGGCGAGACCCGGAACCCGGATCGCGACGCGAAGATCGCGATGAACCTCGAAGGCGCCTACGGCCTTTTCATCTACGTGATGATCCCCGTCGCCTTCATCATCGTCCTCGGCTCGAAGGCCCTCGGCAACCCCGCCCTCGTCGACCCGAAGACGATCTTCGTCCACTTTGCCAGCACCGTGTTCGGGAGCGGCGCGGGCTCGAACGTCCTCAACTGGCTCGTCGCCATCATGCTCATCCTCGCTCTCATCCTCTCGGCCCTGAACGCGATCACGGGCACCGCCCGCTCGCTGCACCAGATGTCGACCGACGGCCAGTTCCCGCGCTTCTTCCAGCACGTCAACCGTCACGGCGTCCCCGACCGCTCGATGATGTTCAACGTCGCGTGCTCGATCATCGTCGTCTTCTTCGGCGGCGCGGTCGAGATCTACACGTTCTCGAACGTCGGCTACCTGGCCTCGTTCATCCCCGTCCTCGTCGGCTACTACCTGCTCCGCAAGTACCGGCCCAACGTGCGCCGGCCCTTCAAGTTGCCCGAATGGATGAAGTTCGTCGCGCTCGGCATCGCCGCGATGTACGCGCTCATCTACTTCTGGGGCGGGCCCGTGTACGCCTCGTGCTCGTGCTCGCAGGCGGGCCGTTCGACCCTTCCGTACTACTTCATCGGGCTCGCTGTGCTCGCCGCCTACTACCCGCTCTACCTGTGGCGCAAGCGAGGCGACGCACGCAACGACGCCTTGGCCGCGCCCACGGGCGCGACGGCGTCGACGACGCCCACGCCCGAGGGCGCCAGTCCGTGACGGTCTCGGAGGTGGCGGAGCGGCGCGGCCGGCCGAGCAGCGAGACGGAGGGCCCCTTCGAGGCGATCCTCCTTGCCTCCGAGGGCCGACCCATCCCCGAGTCCGCGATCGCGCGCGTGATCGAGCTCGCCGACCGCTCCGGCGCCGCCCGCGTGCACGTGATCTCGATCGCGCGCGTGCACGGCGTCTCCTTCGGCTTCCCCAACCCCGGACTCCTACCCACCAAGGCCGAGTGGAGAGAGCAGCGCGACCTCGTGGCCAAGGCGGTCAAGCGTCTGCGCAAGAAGGGGTTCGAGGCCAGCGGCCACGTCGTCGGGACGCGCAACGCGGCCAAGCGCATCTGGCAGGAGGCCAAGCAGGCGGGATGCGAGGCCATCGTCATGGCCGC
>JAXDGF010000196.1:0-10753 GCA_034665165.1 Solirubrobacteraceae bacterium
CCCGGCCGCTGGCCCGCACGGAGCACGCGGGCCACAACGCCATGGCTGACCCGGGCGAGATCGGGCGCTTCTACGACCGCTGCAGCGACCTCATGCGCGCGCTGCTCGACGAACTCGCCCGCCACCCCGACCGCGCGCGCCCCTTCCCGGAGATCGAGGACGCGCTGGGCTGGCCGCGCCGCGTCAGACAGCTACTTCCACACCCGCACGTAATCCACCGACGTCGTCGCCGGCAGCGGCGTGGTCGCGGGATTGAACGCGTTGGCGCCGATGCCGAGCGCCTGCGTCAGAGCGATGAAGAAGGGCTGGTTGAACGGGGCCGGGCTCGTGAGCCCGCCGTTCGGGACATAGTTGTCGATCAGGCAGGTCTTGCCGTTGATGGTGATGGTGAAGCTGCCCGGAGTCCAGACGACGGCGTAGGCGCTGTATTGGGAGAGCGCGATCTGGCAGTTGTACGCCGTCACCGTATTCGTGTGGGTGGCGGCGTTGACCGTGGTCGAGCTGTAGTTGTAGTGGATGTACGGAATATCGAGATACGAGTAGAGGCTGTAGAACTCGGAGAAGTCGACCTCGCCCGAGCCCGGCCAGGGGCCGTAGAGAGTGTCGTTGACGGGCCACAGCCATAGCGTCTCCTGGAGCCCGGCCACGGTCGTCTGCGGCAGCAGGGCGCGCACCTCGAAGCGGCCGTAGGTCTGGTTGAAGCCCGTGTACGTGCTCACCATGCCGGCCGTGTACTGCGTCGTGAACCAGCTGCACGTGAACGGCGACGCCTCTTTGCGGGCGGTGAGGTGGAGCGCGCCGCCGGAGACGGAGATGTTGCTCGGCGAGTCGACGTAGCACGCCTCAGATCCGATCGGACCGGTCGTGAAGGCGCTCGTCGCCGTCACCTGCGGCACCCACCATGAGCGGTTCAGCGTGGTGCCCGAGAACTCGTCGTCGAAGGTGCACGCCCACGCGCCGCCGCCCGGCTTCGGTGCCAGGGCCTCGCCGCCGCACGGCTTCGTCACCGTCGCGGTCCGCGTCGCGACCCTCGCCGAGGCGCCAGGCGACCCCGCCAACGTGAGCCCCACGCCGGCCACGGCGGCGAGCACCATGGCCCGCCAAGTCGAAAGGGTTGAGAGCATCGAAGTCATCGTCAGAAGTGTGTCGGCCGGATCGCGCGCGCGCTTGAGGGGACGACTCTACCTTGGTGACGGATGCTCGAGAAAGGCTGCGGCGGTCTGCCCTACAATCACTAAAAGTTCCCGCTCGGGGACTCTGCGTTCGAGGGGCAAAGGATGGCGGTCAGCACGAGCGATACCAGCCTCAATCCCCACGTCCCGAGGCCGCTCCTCAGGCGTCTGGCGACCGCGCCCGACGAGCTCGTCCAAACCGTCGACGGGACGATCGTTTTCGCCGACATCTCCGGATTCACGCGCCTGTCCGAGCGGCTCGCGCGCAAGGGACGAGAAGGCGCCGAGCAGCTGGTTGACACGATCAACTCGTGCTTCACGGCCCTCCTGGGCGACGCCTACGCCGCCGGCGGATCGCTGCTGAAGTTCGGCGGCGATGCGCTCCTGCTGTGGTTTGAGGGCGAAGATCACCAGGTCAGGGCGTGCACGTCGGCGGTGTCGATGCGGAGCACGCTCCGCCGGATCGGTCGCATCCGGCTGGAGGGGTCCGGAAGCGTCGTCCTGCGCATGTCGGTCGGCGTCCATAGCGGCGCCTACGAGACGTTCCTCGTCGGCGGCAGCCACCGCGAGTACCTGATCGCCGGTCCGGCCGCGAGCAAGGCCGTCACCATGGAGGCCGAGGCTTCGGCGGGTCAGATCCTGCTGAGCGGCGACACGGCCGCGCTGCTGCCGCGCAGCTGCCTCGGCGCTCCTTGTGGCCCCGGCGTCCTGCTCGCACGCGCACCTTCACGTCAGGTCGGCACCGGGTACGTCGAGCCTCTGAAGCTGGCGGCCGAGACCGTCGCGGGATGCCTTTCCACCGCGCTGCGGGCGCACTTGCTCGGGGGCTCGGTCGTGCCCGAGCATCGGACCGCGACCGCGACCTTCATCCAGATCGGCAACCTCGATGCGCTCATCGCCGAGCAGGGCCCGGCCGTGGCGGCCGACCAGCTCGACGAGGTTGTCCGCATCGTCCAGGACGCCGCCGACCGGTACGAGGTCTGCTTCCTCGGCTCCGATGTGGCGGCCGACGGGGGGAAGCTTCTCTTGAGCGCGGGCGCCCCGCGGGCCGTGGGCGACGACGAGGAGCGCATGCTTCGCGCCTTGCGGCAGGTCATCGAGGCGAGCCCGACGCTGCCGATCCGGATCGGCGTCAACCGGGGGCACGTGTTCACGGGCGAGGTGGGCCCCGAATACCGGCGTACGTACGCGGTCATGGGCGACGCCGTCAACCTCGCCGCTCGCCTCATGGCCAAGGCGCCCTGGGGCACCATCTTCACCACCCCGGGCGTGCTCCAACGCTCGAAGACCCAGTTCGAGCAAATTCCGGTCAAGCCCTTCATGGTCAAGGGGAAGTCCCGTCCGGTCGAGGCGTGGGAGGTGGGCAAGGTGCTCGGCGCCGCACCACCCGGCTCGGGAGCCGATCGGCGCGTGCCACTCATCGGGCGCGACCAGGAGCTCGCCGTTCTCCGCGCCCTCGTCGATGGCGCTGACGAGGGTCACGGCGGGCTCGCCGAGATCGTCGGCGACACGGGCACCGGCTCCTCTCGGCTCCTCGCCGAGGTGCGCGGGCTCGTTCCCCACATGCGTTTCGTGCACACCAGCTGCGAGCCCTACACGCGGGGCGTGCCCTACGTCGCCTCGCGCGACCTGCTCCGGCAGCTCCTCGGTATCGCTCGCGAGGACGGCGACGAGCTCGTCGTCGACCGGCTGCGCCGGGACCTCGAGGCCACCCAGCCCGAGCTCCTGCCGTGGCTCCCGCTCTTGGCCATCGCCGCCGGCGCCCAGGCGCCTCCGACCCGGGAGGTGGATGAGCTCTCGCTCGAGGTCCGGGCCGACAAGCTGCACGAGGTCGTCCTGCGCTTCCTCGGGCCGGCGCTAGAGGCGCCCACGCTCGTTCAGGTCGAGCATGCGCACGTGATGGACGAGGCCTCGGCCTCGCTGCTGCAGACGCTCTCGGGCGCGCTCGAGTCCTCGCCGTGGGTCGTGATCGTCACCCGGCAAGCGCTCGATGATGGCTTCGTCGCCGCGGGCGATTCGGTCCGCCGCCTGGAGCTGGCGCCGCTCACGCGCGAGGCAAGCCTGGCCATCGCCGAATCGACGCCCGAGGCACTCGTGCTCCCGCCCCACGTCGTCGAGCTGGCGGTGGAGCGCTCGGACGGGAACCCGGAATTTCTCCTCGACCTCCTGTCCGCGGCGGCCGGAGGCTCGCAGGTCCTGCCTGACAGTGTGGAGGCCGCAGCCAGCACGCGCATCGATGCCCTTGATCCCGGCGACCGCGCGCTCGTGCGCCGGGCCGCGCTCCTGGGCCTGAGCTTTCACCCGCGGCGACTGCGTCACGTGCTCGGACCGGAGACCGCAACGCCGGGCGAAGACACGTGGCGGCGCCTGTCGGGCGTCTTCGCCTCCGATCCGAACGGCCAGGTCCGCTTCAAGCGTCCCGCGTTGTGCGAGGTCGCCTACGACGGCCTCCCGTTTCGCCTGCGCCGCGAGCTCCATGCCGAGGTCGCCCGGTCACTCGAGCGCGATCTCGACCGCGACGTGGACGCCGATCCGGCCGTGCTCTCACTCCACTTCAGCCGCGCCGGCGATCACGGCGGCGCATGGAAGTACGCGGTCATGGGCGCCGAGCGCGCGACCGCGCGCTATGCCAACAGCGATGCCGCCCGGCTCTACCGGATCGCGATCGACGCAGGCCGCGCGGCGGGGGCCGAGGCCGTCGAGCTGGCGTCGGCCTGGGAGGCCTTGGGAGAAGCGCTCAGGCAGGCCGGCGAGCGCGAGGCGGCCGTCCGTGCCTACACGTCGGCGCGCCGTCTCATCGCCGGCGATCACGTGGCCGAGGCCCGGCTCTGCTACCGAGAGGGAAAGATCGCCGAGCGCAACAAGCGGATGGCGGCGGCCGTGCGCTGGGTCAAGCGCGGCCTGCGCATCCTCGAGGACATCTCGGGGACGGATGCCGGGATCTGGCGCTCGCGGCTGATCGCCGACCTGGCCGGCATGCGGATGCGCCAGGGTCGCTACCGCGAGGCCGAGGGGCTGTGCCGGCTGGCGCTGGCCGAGGCTAAGGCGATCGGCGAGCTCCTGGCCGAGGCGCGCGCCTGTTACACGCTCGACTGCGTGCTCGTCCAGTCAGCCCGGTCGGCGGAGGCCGTCCACTCGCAGCGCGCGCTCGACATCTACCGGCAGCTCGGCGACGTCGAGCAGGAGTCTCACGTCCTCAACAACATGGGTGGCGTCGCCTACTTCCGCGGCCGCTGGCACGAAGCCGTGGAGCTCTATCGCGAGCAGGCGGCCTGCAGCGAGCGTTCCGGGAACCCCGCCGACGTCGCTTACACCGACTGCAACGTGGGAGAGATCCTCTCCGACCAGGGTCACTTCGACGACGCCAAGGCTCACCTCGAGCGGGCCAGGCGCGTGTGGACGTCGACCGACGACGCCCAGGGCCGCGCCATCGCGACCCTGCTACTCGGACGCCTGGCGATGAGGACCGGGCGTCACGCCGACGGCTCCGAGCTCCTCGCTGAGGCCGAGGAGGAGCTCCGCGCCTTCCAGCTCGACGGCTACGCCGAGCTCGCCGCGGCGTGCCGCGTCGAGGGCGACGCGCTCGCCGGTGATCCCGAGCATGCTCTGAGCGCTGCGGACCCGCTGCTCGGGTCGGGAAACCGTTACGTGCCGTTGCTCCGGCGCGCTCGCGGGTTCGCGTGCGCGCGGCTGGGCCGCACGGCCGAGGCGCGATGCGAGCTCGACGCGTCGGTCTCGGCCGCGCGCGAGCGCGCCGAGGATTACGACCTCGCCGCCGGCCTCGACGGACTCGAGGCGCTGTGCGGCCCCGAGCCCGAGCGGAGGGCCGAGCTCGACGAGCTCTTCACGCGTCTCGACATCGTCAGCATGGCGCGCCCCGCACTCAAGCCGAGCTCGGAGGCGCCCGACCCGCGGCCGCTCGAAGCGGTCGCGGGATAACGAAGGCGCGCGCCGTCCCGGACGCTAGTGCAGGTGTGGGTCGCCCGGCAGCCCGGCGGGGATGTCGGCCACGAGCACGATGTCGAACCCGAGCTTGCGCGACGGGTCGAGAATCGTAGTGTCGCTCTTGCGATCGTGACACGGACCGACGGCCGGGCAGTTCGGCAGCAGACCGATGAAGCCGGTGCTTCCGTCCGGAAGCGTGCCGGCCGAGGCCGGGGCTCCAGACAGGGTCGTGAACTGGTACGGCGCGCCTAGGCAGAGCTGCTGGGCGTTCAGGATCTGCTTGGCTGAGCCGTGGAGAGGGGTCGACGGCTGATTGATGGTGATCGTCACGACCTTGCTGCGGTCGGTCGTCGTCGTCAGGAAGTCATACGTGTTCGGGTCCGAGGACGTGTAGCCGGCGCAGTTGAGCTGCGACCCGGCGTTGACGTTGGCGGACTCCAGGAGCAGGGCATCCGTGGCGCCGGGGCCTGCGACGACCTGGCCGTCGCCGTCCGCGGTTCGGACATCGGCGGTGGGGCACGGCTGACCTGCGAAGCAGATCTCCTTGACCGTCTGGGCCGCGAAGCTGGGGTTCGAGGTCGTCGGGGTGAGGGTTCCGCTCGAGGCGACGATCGTGTAGCCACCGGCCGGCCGGTTCACGGTGAGATCCCCGAACGACGCCACGCCGCTGACGGCGTTGACGGTGCGGGCTACGCCGAGGGGGTCCGCCAAGCCAGGGTTGTTTCCGAACGCCGTTGTCACGGAGGCGGTCGAGCTGGACACGACTGCCCCGTTGACATCGAGCACCCGGACGGTCACGGCTAGACCGGTCGATTCCCAGTCCGTCCCCGTGATGTTCTGGCCCACGACGACGTTGTGGGGCTCGACCCCGAAACCGAGCTTGCACGCTCCGTCGAGGGTGGTAGTCGTGCTGCTGGTGCCGCCATCGGGGATCAGGTCGTTGCCCGGCTGGCCGCTGAAGTTGTTGGCCTGCTTGGCCTCGATCGACCACGGGTGGCTCGACATGGGGGGCACGCAGATCGGCGTGCTCACGGTCATCTGGACCGTCACGGTCGCGCCGGGGGCGAGCGAGAGGTTGCGAAGCGCGACGCAGTCGAGGGTTTGCCCGAGGACGCTGCAGCCGGCGGTCGGCTTGGCGGTTCCGGCGCCGGGCGCCACGATCGAGGCGCTCGTCACCGTGAACCCTGAGGGCGGTGCCAGGTTGGCTGACCCCATTTGCTGGGTGTTGGTTTCGTTATGGATTGTGGCTGTCATCGCCACGCTTTCGCCTCCGGCCACGACGCTCGGGGTACCGGGCGCGATGACGAGCGAGAACTGTTTCGTGGCCGCGCCCGCGGGCGCGGCGACCGCCAGCGTGATGAAAGTCGCGAAGAGCACGACCAGCCGGACCTGCGTTTGGCGCGAGCGCATCTAAAAACCCCTTTTGGATCCCGGCACGACACCGACCCCAGTGTCACCGCCCTGAGCGGCACATCGTACAGGATGATGCAAGAGTCTGAGCGTTGCGCAGGTTTCCGGTTGCCCGCGTGCGAGCGGGACGATCTCGTCGCCTCGCTAGTCTCGGTTCATGGCAGAACCAGGCGACGATCCGCCGGCCGAGGCAGGAAAGCTGCCCACCGGCCGCCTGGCGCGGACGGCCAGGGTCGGCGGGCTCGTAACCGGCCAGGGCCTCCGCTGGGCAGGAATGCGCACCGCCAACCGGGTTCGTAGCCCCGAGCGTGCCGCCGCCGCTCAGACCGAGCGGACCGCGGCGACGGTCCAGCAGCTCGTCGACCAGCTCGGGCAGATGCGTGGGGCCGCCATGAAGGTCGGGCAGATGATCTCGATGGTCGACTTCACCGACCTCCCCGAGGATGAGCAGGCCGCGCTCCAGCGCAAGCTCGCGACGCTGCGCGACGACATCCCGCCGGTGCCCTTCGCCCGCCTCGAGCGCATGATGCGCAAGGAGCTCGGGGGTCCGCTCGAGCGCGTGTTCTCGGACTTCGACAAGCGGGCCTTCGCGGCCGCGTCGATCGGCCAGGTCCATCGCGCCACGATCCGCGACGGCGACGAGGTCGTCGTCAAGGTCCAGTACCCGGGCGTGGCCGAAGCCGTCGAGACCGACCTCCGCAACGCGATGCTGCTCCTGCCCCTGGTCAAGCGGCTCGCTCCCGGGCTCGACGCCAGGGCGCTGGCCGAGGAGATGCGCGAACGGATCGGAGACGAGCTCGACTACGAGCTCGAGGCTCAGAACCAGCGCCGGGTCGAGCGGCTCATGCGCGGCCATCCGTTCATCCGCGTCCCCCGCGTCTACACCGACCTCTCGACCCGTCGCGTGCTCGTGTCCGAGTACATCGAGGGCGAGCGCTTCGAGGTGGTGCGCCGGGCCGACGAGGCCACGCGCGATCGCTACGGCGAGATCGTCTTCCGGTTCTTCTTCGGGCTCCTCTACCGCGACGGGATCGCGCTCGGCGACCCCCACCCGGGCAACTACCTCCTGTGCGCCGACGGGCGGGTCGGCTTCCTCGACTATGGCCTGCTCCGAAACGTCGACGCCGCGCGTGTCGCGGAGGAACGGGCGATCGCCCTCGCCGTACGCGAGCGTGACGCGGCCGGACTCAAGGCGGCCCTCCTCGCCGCCGGTTATCTCCCGGCGAGTCGGGCCGACGCCGTTGACGCCGACTTCGCGCTGCGGCTCATGAGCATGGCCACGAAGTGGTATGCCGTGCCCGGCGAGCGCCGCTTCGCGCCCGACAGCGGCGGTCGCGGCCGGCGCGAGGAGCGCCCGGACCCCGAGGAGCGAGCCGAGGCGAGGATGCAGGTCAACCAGTTCACGCTGCCGCCCGAAGCGATTCTCATCCGCCGCATGCACGGCATCGTCGTCGTCGTCCTCGGCCAGCTCCGGGCGGGTGCGGACTGGGGCGCGATCGCCGCCGAGTACCTGCACGGAGAGCCGCCGGCGACGGCGCTCGGCCAGGCCGAGGCGGATTTCTACTCCCGGCGCGGGCGCGGGCGCGCGGCCGGGGTCCGCCTGAAGGCTGCCGGCTAGGGGCGGCCGGCTAACGCGGGCGCGGCACTCGTCCCGTCCGGGGCCCCCGAGGCCACCGGCGGCCCCGAGGGTGTCGGCGTGTGTGGGGCCCCCGAGGGCGTCGGCGCATCCTGGGCGCGATCTCCGGCGGCGAGGGCGCCGCTGATCACGGGCACGAGGTAGCGCTCGAGCTCCGTGGGGCTCATGCCCTCGAGCTCAGCCGGGAGGCCGTCGGTGCGCAGCACGTGGAGGATCCCGGCGGCGCAGCTGATGCGGAACCCCAGCTCTGCGTCGGATCGGTCGGGTAACGCCTTGCGCAGGTGATCCAGGAGCTCGTCGTGGATGCGCGCCACGGCGGCGGTCTTCCACTCGCGCAGCTCTTCCGGCGGGTCGCTGGCGGCGCGGGCCATGATGCGCATGAACGCCCGGCGCTCATTACACGCTCCGCAGCGCGTCGCGATCGTCGGACGGATCCAGGCGGCGGCGATCTCCTCGACGGTTGCGTCGTCGCTGAGGTGCGAGAGCTGTTCCACGGTCTCGGCCAGGACGGTCTCGATCGCTTCCTTGATGGCCGCGGTGTAGAGCGCCTTGAGAGAGCCGAAGTGGTAGTTGACGGCGGCGACGTTGACCTGGGCGGCGTCGGTGATGTCGCGCAGCCTGATCGCGTCTTCGCCGTGCTCGGCCAGCAGGTGACGCGTCGCCGCCAGTAGCCGCTGGCGCGTGCGCTCGCCGGCGTCGCGCCGGCCGTCGGCCTTGGCCTGGACTTGGGCGCAGGGATCGTCGGCGGGAACCATCACGGAAACAATTGAAGCATTTGCTTGACAAGAGCGCAAGGTGTGCGAAACTCAATCAAGCATTTGAATTGATTGCTGCGAGGAGTTGTTGATGGCTATCCAGGAACGCATCGGCGTGGTCGCGCCCGCGAACCCCGTCGCCAGGATCACTCGGCGTGACAGGGGATCGGCGCGAGATCCGCTGGCCACCTCGCTCCGCCGCGGTCACGGCGACCGGACCCTGACGTTGATCGCGGTCGCGTCGGGACTGACGATCGTTGCCCTCGACTCTACGATCGTCGCGGTCGCCGGCCCGGCCCTGAGCCGCCATGTCGGCGCGAGCCCGTCGGGGCTGGAGTGGGTCACGAACGCGTATCTCCTGGCCCTGGCCGCTGGGGTCTTCGCAGGCGGGACGCTCGGTGATCGTCTCGGACGCCGGCGGGTCTTCCTGCTCGCGAGCGCCGGTTTTGCGCTCGCCTCGGTCGGGTGCGGCCTATCTGACTCGCTCGGCGCCCTGGTCGCCTTCCGCGCCGTCCAGGGACTGTGCGGCGCCGTGCTGCTGGCCCAGGCGCTCGCGATCGCCCGAGCCACCGTCCCGCCTGAGCGGCAGGCGGCCGTGCTTGGAGCCTGGACGACGACAGCGACAGTAGTGCTTGCCTCCGGTCCCGTGATCGGAGGCCTGCTCGTGGCCCATCTCGGCTGGCGCTCGCTCTTCTTCGTCAGTCTCCCGTTGGCGGCCATCGCGCTTCTGCTCGGCGGGTGGGCGATTCGCGAGGCGCCCGATGAGCACGAGGAGCAGATGCTGGACGCGCCGGGCATCGGGCTGCTCACGCTCGCGATGTTCACCCTCGGGTGGGGGCTTACGATCGGCGAGCGGCACGGCTGGGATCGCTCTCACACCGTCGCATTCCTTCTCACCGCCCTGCTTCTCCTCGGCGTCTTCGCGGGCCGGGAGGCACGGGAGGAGCGGTATCTCCGCTCCCATATCCCCGTCGGCCTACTTCGCTCGCGCGGGCTCTGGGCCGGAGTAGCGACCATCGTCGCCATCTTCGCCGCCTTGTTCGCGGTGCTCTTCTACGTGACGCTCTACCTGGAGCGGGCACAGGGCTACAGCGCGCTCCAGGCCGGCGTGCGGATCCTGGTCTTGAGCGGGGCCGTGGCGTTCAGCTCAATTGTTTCCTGGGCCGCGCTCTCCAAGGTCCGGCCGCAGGTTCTCGTCCTCTCCGGCGCGGTCCTACTTGCCGGCGGTCTCCTCGGACTCTCCGGGCTGAACCTTCAGTCCTCGTACGGGGCCGTGTGGCCATTCCTCGTCCTCGTCGGGCTCGGCACGGGACCCGCCCAGGTCGGCGCCGCGCACGCGATGGTTCACGGTGTGCAAGGCGAGCAGGCGGGCATCCCCGGGCGCGTTCACCTCGCTGCGGGCGTCGTCGGCGCGCTGGTCGGCCTCTCCGTCCTCGGCTCGGTCATCACCACGCGCGTGTCCTCGGTGCTTCCCGCCAAGCTCATCGCCGCCGGCGTTCCCCGCCAGCTCGCCGACCACCTCGCGGTCACCGCCCACTCGGTCGCCCAAGGCGTGGTGCCCGTGCCCCGGGGTCTCACGGCGAGCGCCGCCCACGCCGTCACGACGGGGTCGCTCGTCGCCTTTGCCAGCGGCCTCGATACCGCGCTGATGGTGGCGGCCGCCGTCGTCCTCATCGCTGGACTGGGCGCCGTTCTCCTCCTACGCGCGACCGGCCACGGACACGCGGCAGGTTGGAGCCTCGTGCGCCCGTCACAGAGAGCTCGAGGCTGAGACGTGGCGACCGTGCTCGATCCGATCCAGGCTGTGCCGGCGGCACCCGATCGCGAGCCAAGCG
>JAXDGF010000197.1:0-5440 GCA_034665165.1 Solirubrobacteraceae bacterium
GATCGATGTCAACCCGGTCGATGGCGCCGCGCACGCGCAGCCCGCCCGCGAGCTCGAGCGGCGGCAGCGACGGGCGCTCGTCGTGGAAGCCGAAGCGGAGCTCGACGTGGCGCGGAGGCCACCCCCACCCCGCCGTCGCCTCTTGCGCGAGGTAGCGCCGTAGGTCGGCCTCGATCTCGCGCACGAGCGCGGCACGCTCGGTGCTTCCGCGCCCACGCGCGAGCCGGACGGGCTCCTCCGCGATCGCCAACTCGAGGAGCTCCTGGGCCCGCTCGACGGTCCTCTCGGTCACCGCCGTCCCCAGCTCGGCGAAGATACGCTCGAGCACGCCGTGCACATAGTTACCACGGGCGATCCCGTCGGACTCGGGCTCGAGCCGCTGGGGCCGGAGCTCGCGCTCGACCAGCCACTTGACGGGGCAGGCGGCGTAGGACTCGAGGGCCCCGGCCGAGACGACCTCGCGGTGGCGCACGCGCGTGAAGGCCACAGGGTCGAGCGGCCCGAGGGCGGGAGCGGGAATCCGGGGTCCGGCCGCCGCCCGGGCACGGGCTCGCTCGCGCGCGGTCGGGGCGCCGGCCGCCGGCCACACCACGTTGGCCAGGAGCCGCCGCGCCCGGCGCTCCTCCCAGCCCTCGGCGAGGAGGTCGGCGACGTCGGCGACGAACGGCGAGCGCGGCGCCGGGTTGCCCTCCTCGTCGGAGCTCCGGTAGCTTAGGACGAGCGTCTCGGTCGCGCGCGATGCGCACGCGTAGAACAGGTAGCGCTCGGTCGCCACGGCGTCCTCGCGAGGGCGCAGCCGCAGGCCGGACGCCGCCGCGAGCTCCCACCGGCGCTCGTCGGAGAGAAAGGGCTCGGGCATAGGCGGGCGGGGAAACTCGCCCTCCTGCAGTCCGCACACAAACACCGCCCGGAACCGCCGTGCCCGGATCGCCGGGGGCTCGGCCAAGAGGACGGCGCCGGCGCCCGTGGGAGTCTGACCTCGCACCTCGAGCGCCGCCAGCGTCTCGATCAGCTCCCGCGCGGGGACCACGTCGCCCAGCTCCGAGAGCTCGGCGAGGGCGCCAAGTACGGTCGTGAGCGCGCGGGCATCGAGCTCCTCGGCGGCGTCGAGGGTCGCTGCTTGGCGCCGGCGGGGCGCGGCGAACAGGCGTCGCGCGTGGCGTGCGAGCTCGGCGGCCGGATCGGTGGCCTCTCGCAGGGCGTCGATCTCTTCCAGGTCGAGGCCGAGCTTGGCCGCCGCCTCGCGTGCGCCGGCCACTGTGCGCACGCCGGTGGCGCGGACGATCGTTTCCACGGCGTCGGCGACCTCGCGCCGCGCGAGCATCCCAGGCACGCGCAGGTAGCGCACGAGCTCATCGGCGCCGGCGTCGGCCTCGGCCAGTGCGCAGCGGGCCAGCGCGAGCAGGCCGGAACCGAGCGGGGTGTGCTCGAAGGGCAGGGAGGCCGGGCACTGCGCGGCCACCCCGTACTGCGCGAGCACGCGCTCGAACAGGGCGGCGGAGGCGCTGAGCGAGCGGAGCACGACCGCGATCTCATCCGCCGGCACGCCTGCCCGCAGCCGCTCGGCCACGTGCGCGGCGACGAGCTCGGCCTCGGCCCGCTCGCCGCCCGCCTCGAGCAGGCGGATGGCGCTCCCGGGATCGACGCGCTCACCCGCCATCTCGAAGAGCCCGCGCTCGAGGTGATAGAGCGCCGTCTGCGACGCGGGCGCATAGTGCTCGGAGGAGGCGGGCAGGTCGAGGACGCGGTCGGCGAGGGGGCGGAGCTCCTCGACCGCTTCGGCGCGCCCCGCGAACGCCGCCCGGCCGGCCTCGTAGGTGAGCGAGACCGTGACCTCAGTCCCGACGATGCGCGCCAGCGTCTCGATGGCGTCGCGCTCGAGCGCCGTGAGATCGTCGAAGCCGTAGAGAACGACGGGCGCCTGACCCCAGCGCCCGGGCTCGGCGCGGAGCGCGTCGAGCGCGCGCCAGGCGAAGAGCTCGGCATCGACGCGGCCGAGCCGATCGAGCTCGCGGATGTATTCCCGGTAGAGCGAGGCAACGGCGTCGGCATAGGCGCCACGCTCGGGATCGGACCCCGCGGATCCCGCCCATGCCCGCATCGCCGCCACGAAGCGCTGCGGCGTCACGAGCGCGCGTTCGAGCTCGGCGATCAGGCCGCCGACGGCGGGCACGAAGCCGGCCGAGGCGGCGCTTGCGCCGATCGCGGCCAGGTCCGTTCGCGCGATCGTCGCCCGCAGAACGAGCTCGCGCTGAAGGGGCGCCAGCATCCGACCGCCGTAGCCGGCGCGGCGAGCCACCTCCCGCGCGAGGCCGGGGAAGGTGAGCACCTCGCCGCCGAGGACGGCACAGTCGGCCAGGACCTCGCGCCGGTAATGCTCGCGGTCGAGCGCGGTGGGAACGACGAGGATCGCCCCCCGTCGAGCGGCGGCGCGGTAGGCGCCAAGGACCTCCGCCGCCTTGGCGGAGTTGGCCGGACCGAGAACGAGCGTGAGCGCCATGCCCCTATGGTGGCGCGCGGCGATGACGTAACGCCCGGTCCGGCGTCGTCCGCTATCACGTACGTTTGTTCAGGGCGACTCTTCCGCGGAAACACGCGGTAACGTTCCGCCTCGAATTCCTGCCGTGACCAGCGACACCGACCACCCGTCCCTTTCGGTGATGTTGATCGTTTCCGACGCCGCGGCAGCGGTCAGCTGGTACAAGTCGGCGCTCGGCGCGGGCGAACTCTGGGACCTAGGCGGAGTCGCTGGCCTTCATCTCGACGGCGCCCCGTTCTTTCTGCACGAGGCCGTACCAGGCAGAAAGACTGAGCCCAGTCCGACCGACGTCGGGCTGACGACCACGCGGATCGAAGTCTTCGTCGATGAGCCAGGTCGATTCATCGATCAGGCCGCTCGCGCCGGCGCAACCGACGTGGAGCCTCCCACCGATCACAACGTCCCGTGGGGAACTCATCGCCAGGGAGGCTTTACGGATCCGTTCGGGCATCGGTGGTCCGTAGGAGACCGGAAGCCGCTGGAGCCGTTCCAGCAATAGAGCTGATCTCGGTCGCGCCTACCGCCGACACCGCGCCGGAACGTGACGCGACCGCTACTTCGCTCGGTTCGAGCCGCACGTGTCCGCTGGTTGGCGGAGGCGATCACGTCACCGAGGCGACGCTCGGTGGGGCGCGCGAGCGGAGGGGCGTGCTCGCGCATCCACGGGCGTTCTCGAGCTCTCGAGGCCGTCGCGAAACCCGGTGGGGTGTGGCACAGTTTCCGGAATCTGGCCGGTCGGGGTGGTACTTGGTGGCCGCCGGGTCTGTCCTTTGAGCGTGGTGAATATGCTGCCCGAGCAGCGCGCGCGGGCGGACCCGTGCTGCAAAATCCTTGATATGCAAGGCAAACGCAGCTCGGGGCCGCCGGCCGGCCCGACACCTCAGTGCGGGCCTGCGAGATCCCCTCCGATTATGCGTCTGACCGCGTCCTGGACAGCGATGCCGTTGCGAGCTAGCTTGCGCGCGTGCGAGAGGTCATCAACACGCCCGGCGCTCCTAGTTCGCCGCTGTACAGCCAGGCGGTGAAAGCTGGGCAGCACGTCTACGTCTCGGGCTTGGTCGGTATCGACGTGAGCAGCGGCAACATGGCTGGCTCGACCATTCAGGACCAGACGCGACAGGCGCTCACCAACTGCGCAGCGATCCTGCAAGCGGCCGGTGCAACGTTGGACGACGTCGTCGAGGTGGGCGTATTGCTGACCGACCCCACGGACTTCGAAGGCATGAACCAGGAGTACGCGACGTGGTTCCCGGCTCAGCCGCCGACTCGCTACGTCGCGAAGCTTGGCGTCGAGATCCCGAATGTCCTCGTCTCGATCCGTATGACCGCGTTCGTGGGCTAGCTGGCGGAGCCGGTCAACCACGCCTGAACGGGGTCGTTTCGCTGAGCGTTGCCGTATTTTTAGACGCGGCCCTATCTATCTATCCGTGGGCCGCACACGGTTGACTTGAGCGTCGGCTCCGCCGCGGTCGTCACGCGTCCACGCTCCACGATGCCCGCAAGCTAGCCGAAGCGTCGTTCTCCGCGTCCGGGCGGCGCTGATGAGCCGTGGGAGTGAGCGGCGGGTACATCTGCTCCGCGGCTTCGGCGCTCAACCGTGATGAGGGGAAGGTTTCTCTGAGCTTGCACGTCTATGACAGCAGGATCGAATTACTACGCGCCATCGTAGATCCTGCCGGGACGCGTCCGGCTCGAGCGGGCGCAGCCCCAACAGAGAGGAAGTCATGAAGCTACCCCGTCCTATCCTCGCGGTCGCGGTGCTGGCCGCGTTCGCCTCCGCAATCGCCTTCTCAGGAATCGCTCGACCGTCTCCCGCCAGCGCCGGCGGGATCGCGAGCCGCTCCTACGTGCAGACAAACCTCGTTTCGGATATTCCGGGGCTTGCCGCACACACAGACCCCAACCTGAAGAACCCCTGGGGCACCTCGGTCGGGCCGGGCACGCCGATCTGGGTATCCGACAACCACGCCGGCGTGGCCACCCTTTACGACGGCGCGGGCAACCCGGAGCCGCGCGTGGTGGCGATTCCCGCTCCCCCCTCGGCCGGCCCGGGTGCGGTCGGGGCGCCGGACGGGCAAGCCTTCAACACCTTCGACCCCAATTCGACCGACTTCGTCATCTCCAAGGACAGCAAGTCGGGCCCGGCCTTCTTCCTCTTCGCGACTGAGGACGGCACGATCGCCGGCTGGAACCCGAACGTCGACCCCGCGCACGCGGTGATCGCTGTTGACCGCTCGACCGCGACCGACAGCGTCGGAGACGTGGGCGCCAACTACAAGGGCCTTGCCCTCGTGACGACGCCGCAAGGCAAGTTCATCTACGCGACGAGCTTCCGCTTCGGGAGGGTCGAGGTGTTTGACAGTCACTTCAACCTCGTCAACAGCTTCACCGACCCGACCATTCCCGCGGGATTCGCCCCGTTTGGTATCCACAACATCAACGGCAACCTATACGTCACCTTCGCCAAGCAAGGACTAGGCAAGGCCGACGACGACGCCGGGCCGGGCAACGGCTTCGTCGACGTCTTCGCCCCCAACGGCGACCTGCTCCAGCGCCTCGTCAGTCAGGGCAAGCTCGACTCGCCGTGGGCAGTGACGCTCGCGCCGTCCACCTTCGGAGCCTTCGGCGGCGACATCCTCGTGGGCAATTTCGGCGACGGCCGGATCCACGCGTACAACCAGACCACCGGTGCGTTCGAGGGAACGCTCGGTCGTCCGACGGGCGGCCCGGTCGTGATCGACGGGCTCTGGGGAGTGCGTTTCGCCCCCATGACACCGGGTGCGGGCCCGAACACGCTGTTCTTCACCGCCGGCCTCAACCACGAAGCCGACGGCCTGTTCGGAACGCTCGTCCCCAACGGGTAGCGAAAGCTGAACGGGACCGTGCGGGTGCGGCGCCTCG
>JAXDGF010000198.1:0-9709 GCA_034665165.1 Solirubrobacteraceae bacterium
ATGAGCACGAACGCGGTGTGCTCGGGCCGGTGACCGGGCGTGTGCATGGCCTGGATCCTCAGGTCGCCGAGATCCAGCTCCCAGCCATCGTCGAAGGGCTCGTGCTCATATTCCGGGTCCGCGTCACGATGGATGTGAATCGCGGCGCCGGTGGCGGCCGCCAGACGCCCGTGCCCGGAGACATGGTCGGCGTGGGTGTGGGTCTCGAGGACGTGCTCGATTCTCACGCCGATGTAGCGCGCGAGCATCAGATACACGTTCGTTTCGAAGCGCGGGTCGACGACGGCGGCGATGCCCGCCTTCTCGTCGCCGATCAGATATGACGCGCAACCGAGGTCGTTGTGGGTGATCTGCCGGAAGATCATCGGATCTCCCGGATCGCGGCTGGGGGCATGGCGGAGTCCTCCGGGGTCGGGGGCGGCGGGGGAGCGTCGAAGCAGGATACCCATCTCCCGCGATATCCCACCAAACTAGTTGAGTTAGTCATTTCTGGCGTGCTCCTCGGGCTCGCGGTGGATCGGCATCTCAGGCTGGAGCGGCCCGGCCGGCGACGATTGTCCGTTCTCTCCGCTGAGGCGCGCTGAGTAGATCGACGGCGCGCCCACCAGGCGGGCGACGATCGTCGCCTCGGCCACGGCGAGGAGGACGGGGACCATGAGGGCGTCCGCGTGGCGCGTAAGCTCGAGCATGAGGACCACGGCGGTGAGCGGCCCCTGCATCGAGGCGGCGAGTACGGCCGCGCCCCCGATCACGGCGTAGCTGCCGGGTGCGGCACCCGGCCAGATCACCGCCCAGCCGTGACCGAGGAGCCCGCCGAAGAGCACTCCAAGGGCGAGCGTCGGCGTGAACAGGCCGCCGGGCGCGCCCGTGCTGAGGCACGCCGCCGTGGCCAGCGGCTTGAGCACCAGGATCAGGGCGATGAGGCCAACGGTGAGGTGGTTCGAGAACACGCGCTGTACGACGTCCCTGCCGTTGCCGAGGAGCTGCGGGTAGGCGATCGAGACGGCGCCCAGGACGGTGAAGACGACGATCGGCGCGAGCACTCGACCCCAGCGCCGCGGTTTCAGCTTGTTCACGCGCGCGACGACCCGAACCCACCCCACGGCGAGCACGCCCGCGAGGGGTCCGATCAGCACCGCCCACACGATCTGCGACGCCGACACCCCGAAGCTGGGGATC
This sequence comes from Solirubrobacteraceae bacterium, assembly GCA_034665165.1. Taxonomy (GTDB): domain Bacteria; phylum Actinomycetota; class Thermoleophilia; order Solirubrobacterales; family Solirubrobacteraceae; genus Palsa-465. Next base: position 1,180 of record JAXDGF010000198.1, read on the forward strand.
GCGTACGTGGGCTGGTTGGGGACGACGATCCATGCCACCGCCGTCGCGATGGCGGTGACCACGAATGCGGGCACGACCACGGGCAAGGTCAGCGTGCCGAGCAGGACCTCGACGGCGAAGAGGGCACCGCCGAGCGGCACGTTGTAGATCGCGGCCATCCCCGCTCCCGCGCCCGAGGCGACCAGGAGGCGCCGCTGCCAGGCCGGAAGCTGGGCCCACTGCGACAGGCGGCTGGCCACCGCAGCCCCGGCGAGCTGCGGCGCCGCCTCCCGCCCGAGCGACGCCCCCATGCCCACGATCACGGTCGAGAGCACGGCTCGGGCCTGGCTGCGCCAGAACGCCATTCGCCCACCCCCGAGCCACAGGCCGTCGGAGATCTCACCCGCGCCCGAGCCCGGCACCCGCCTGATCGCGAGACCGCCGATGGCCGCGATCACGCCTGCGAGCAAGAGGACGATGACGTGCCGGCTCGCGCCGGCGCGAGTCACCGCCGAAAGGAAGCTCCCCGAGGCGTAGGACCAGGACTTGTCCTCAACCAGGTAAAGCAGCAGCGTCAGAACCGCCGCGGCCAGACCCGCCGCCACGCCGATGGCCACGGCCAGCCCCCAGAACCTGGCGGTGTAGCTCGCCGTGATCCCCTTCCCCGGGACGTTGGGCTGATGGGAGACCTGCCGCCAGCGGCGCGCCGCGGGGCTCATGAAGGTGACTCGTAGGCCCACGGCAGCGGCTGCTGGCGCGCGCGGCGCGGAGACAGCTCGACCACCAGGCTGTAGCGGTCGCCGCGCACGAGGCTGTGACGCCACTCGACGGGCTCGTCTTCCGATCGCACGAGCCGTTCGATCGCGAAGGCGGCGACGCCCGCGGGCACGCCCAGCGCCCGTCGCTCGCTCGCGGTCGGGACCACCGGGCGCACCCGCTCGCTACCGCCGGTGATCGTCACGCCACACAGACGCGCGAGCTCGTCATAGAGTCCGGCGCGGGTCAAGGGCGCGTCGAGCAGACGCCGCGCCACGCGCGCCGGCAGCCAGCTGCGGTCGAGGGCCAGAGGCTCGCCGTCGGCGAGGCGTAGCCGTTCGATATGAACGAGCTGGGCGCGGGCGGGGAGCTCGAGCCGGCGCGCAATCTCGGCGTCGGTCGTCTGCTCGCGCACGCGCACCACGCTCGTCTGGGTAGCGCCCTGGGCCTCCACTTGATGAAAGAGCCCTTCGAGCGTCCCCGGCGTGTGCTCGAACTCGAGCGCGCGGACTCTAGTTCCCCGTCCCCGTTCGCGAGCGAGGATGCCGTCGTCGGCGAGGCGACGCACCGCCTCGCGCACGGTCTGCCGGGAGACCCCGTACGTGTCGACCAGCTCCTGGTCGGTCGGGAAGCGATCCACGAACTCGCCGGCGCTCAGCCGGGTCGTAAGGTCGGCGAGGACCTGGGCCCAGAGCGGGAGCGGGCTCGTGCGGTCGACGGCCATGCTTGGTCAGCATATCAGAATGTACGTACAACTTGCCGCGGGCTGCGGGCGGCGGGCGGCGGGCCGCGGGCCGCGGGCGGGCGGGGGCGGGGCGCGGGCGCGCGGGCGCGCGGGCGCAGGCGGAATCGCGATCAGCGCCTCGGTCACGGGCGGCGGCTCAGAAGACGTACGGCGCCGTGTCCGGGTCGGCCCTCAGGCGCTCCCACTCGTCGTCGTCGAGCGGCACGGGGCGATCCCGCTCGCCGTCGACGGTGCACAGGAAGCCGAACGGCTCGCGGCCCGCGTTCAGCCACCGGTGCGGCGCGAGCGGCGGGACGTACGCCGCGTCGAACGGGGCCAGCTCGTAGATCCGGTCCCCGATCAGCGCCCGCCCCACCCCGCGTAGTGCGATCACGAGATGGACGTGACGGTGCTTCTCGAGGCTCGAATAGGCGCCCGGCTCGAGCTCGAAATAGCGCGTCTCGAAGCCGGCCCGGATCTCGCCGGCACGAGCGAGCGTGTGGCGCGTGACCCCCTTCCACCCTGGCCCGGCCTTATACGCCTTCTCCTCCACGCCCTCCCAGCGGAAGGACGTCGGGTCGAAACCGATGTGCTCGCGCTGGGTGCCGCTCATCGAGGCTCGCACGCGACCATAGCGCGCGACCACCCCGAACTGCTGCGACTTAGTCGCGGAATCCGAGACCAACCCGCATCGGTTCGCGAAACCGCCGCCCGGCCAAACCTACCGCCCCGCGAAAGCGCCCGCCCCGCCAAACCGCCGCCCCGCGAAACCGCCGCCGCCCCTACCGAACCCCCACCAGATCCACGACGAAGACCAGCGTCTCGTCCGGCCCGATCACCCCGCCCGCGCCGCGCTTCCCGTACGCCAGGTTCGGCGGGATCGTGATCCGCCGCCGGCCGCCGACCTTCATCCCGGCCACGCCCTGATCCCAGCCGGAGATGACGTCGCCCTTGCCCAGGCCGAACTTGAAGGTGGAGCCGCGATTCCAGGACGCGTCGAACTCGCGACCCGTCTTCCACGACACTCCCACGTAGTGGACCTCGACGACGCTACCCGCGACCGCCTCCTCGCCCTCGCCCACGGTGATGTCCTCGAGCTCGAGCTGGTAGGACGGTGCCTGGTCGGTAGGGACCTCGACCTCGGGCTTGGAAAGCTCGGCCACGCCGCAGAGGCTATACACCGCGCGGCCCCGGCGCCCCCCCGGGCCACCCGCCCACCCGACCGCACGCCCCCCCACGCGCCCACCCGCCCAACGGAACCCACCCGCTCATGCGTAATCTTCAATTAGAGAATCGAAAATCAGGAGCCAATAAATGTCATCCGAAGCGCTGGTATTCGACGCGATCCGCACCCCTCGCGGTAAGGGCAAGGTCAACGGATCGCTACACGCCACCAAGCCCGTCGACCTGGTCGTAGGGCTGATGCACGAGATGCTCAGCCGACACGGCGAGCTCGACCCGACGTACATAGACGACGTCGTCCTCGGCGTGGTCACCCCGATCGGCGATCAGGGCGCCGATATCGCCAAGACGGCCGCGATCAAGGCGGGGCTTCCGCACACCGTCGCCGGCGTGCAGCTCAACCGCTTCTGCGCCTCGGGCCTCGAGGCGGTCAACATCGCGGCCCAGAAGGTGGCCTCCGGGTGGGAGGACCTCGTCCTCGCCGGCGGCGTCGAGTCGATGTCCCGCGTACCCATGGGCTCCGACGGCGGTGCCTGGGCCCTCGACCCCGAGACCAACTACGACACCTCCTTCATCCCCCAGGGCGTGAGCGCCGACCTGATCGCCACCGTCGAGGGCTTCACCCGCGACGACGTCGACGCCTATGCCGCCCGCTCGCAGGAGCGGGCCGCCACGGCGCAAGCAGAGGATCGCTTCAAAAACTCCGTCATCCCCGTCAAGGACATCAACGAGCTCGTCGTCCTCGACAACGACGAGTTCATCCGTCCCGGCACCACCGTGGAGACGCTCGCCACCCTCAAGCCCTCGTTCCAGGTCATGGGCGAGATGGGCGGCTTCGACGCCGTCGCGCTCCAGAAGTACCACTGGATCGAGCGCATCGAGCACGTCCACACGCCCGGCAACTCGTCGGGCATCGTCGACGGCGCCTCGCTCCTCGCGATCGGCAACGAGCGGATCGGCTCAGAGCTGGGACTCACGCCCCGCGCGCGCATCCTCGCCACCGCGGTCTCAGGCGCCGACCCGACGATCATGCTCACCGCCCCCGCCCCCGCGAGCCGCAAGGCCCTCGCCAAGGCCGGCCTGACCATCGATGACATCGACCTCGTCGAGATGAACGAGGCCTTCGCGGCCGTCGTGCTCCGCTTCGTCAAGGACATGGACCTCGACATCGACAAGGTCAACGTCAACGGCGGCGCCATCGCCATGGGCCATCCCCTCGGCGCCACCGGTGCGATGATCCTCGGGACCCTGATCGACGAGCTCGAGCGCCAGGACAAGCGCTACGGCCTCGCGACGCTGTGCGTCGGCGGCGGCATGGGCATCGCGACCGTGGTCGAGCGCGTCTAGCGCCCGCCCCCGCGCGCGACCGGGCGACCTAAGGAGACCAAATACAAATGACTGAGAACAGCAGCACGATCCGCTGGGATCGGAACGACGACGGCGTGGTGATCCTCACCCTCGACGACCCGAACCAGTCGGCCAACACGATGAACGCGGCCTACGCCGAGTCGATCAAGGCGACCGTCGACCGCCTCGAACAAGAGAAGGACGACATCACGGGGGTCATCATCACCTCGGCCAAGAAGACCTTCTTCGCGGGCGGTGACCTAAACGATCTAAAAGCAGCCACGCCCGACCAGTCCGAGGAGATCGCTCGTTTCGTCCGCCAGGGCAAGGCGAGCCTGCGCAGGCTCGAGACGCTGGGCAAGCCCGTCGTCGCCGCCGTCAACGGCGCGGCCCTCGGCGGCGGCCTCGAGATCGCCCTCGCGACCCACCACCGCATCGTTATCGACGACGCGAAGATCCAGCTCGGCTTCCCCGAGGTCCAGCTCGGCCTCCTCCCCGGGGCCGGCGGCGTCACCCGCACGGTGCGCATGCTCGGAATCGTCAATGCTCTGCTGCAGCTCCTGCTCCAGGGGCAGCGCGTGCGCCCGCAGCAGGCCAAGGAGATGGGGATCGTCGATGAACTCGTCCCGACCAAAGCGGATCTGATCCCCGCCGCGAAGAAATGGATCGCGGCCAACCCCGAGGCCGCCCAGCCGTGGGACAGGGACGGATACAAGATCCCCGGAGGCACACCCAGCACCCCGGCCCTGGCCCAGAACCTGCCCGCCTTCCCCGCCAATTTGCGCAAGCAGCTCAAGGGCGCGAACTATCCGGCGCCGCACCACATCATGGCCGCGGCCGTGGAGGGGGCCCAGGTCGACTTCGACACCGCGAGCGAGATCGAGGGCCGGTACTTCGTCGACCTCGTCACGAGCCAGGTGGCGAAGAACATGATCCAGGCCTTCTTCTTCGACCTGAACCGCGTCAACGGCGCTCGCGGACGCCCCGACGACCTCGAGACCTTCGAGCCCCGCAAGGTCGTCGTCCTCGGCGCCGGCATGATGGGGGCGGGAATCGCCTACGTATCCGCGAAGGCGGGAATCGAGGTCGTACTCAAGGACGTCTCGCTCGAGGCGGCCGAGCGCGGCAAGAGTTACTCAAAGGCCCTAACGAACAAGGCCGTCGATCGCGGCCGCTCGACCCAGGAGCAGGCCGACGAGCTCCTGAGGCACATCCACCCCACCGCAGACGCGAAAGACACCGAGGGCGCGGACCTCGTGATCGAGGCCGTGTTCGAGGACCCGGCCGTCAAGGCCGAGGTCTTCGCCGAGATCGAGCCCTACCTCGCGCCCGACGCGCTGCTGGCCTCGAACACGAGCACCCTGCCCATCACCGACCTGGCCGAGGGAGTCTCGCGCCCGGAGGACTTCATCGGCCTGCACTTCTTCAGCCCCGTCGACAAGATGCCGCTGCTCGAGATCATCCGCGGCGAGAAGACGACCGACGCCACCGTCTACCGAGCGCTCGACGTCGCCAAGCTCATCAAGAAGACGCCGATCGTCGTCAACGACAGCCGCGGCTTCTTCACGAGCCGCGTGATCGGGACGTTCATCAACGAGGGGATCGCGATGCTCCTCGAGGGCATCCCGGCGGCGAGCATCGAGCAGGCCTCCTCGCAGGCCGGCTATCCGGCGCCGGTCCTCCAGCTCTCGGACGAGCTCAACCTCAACCTCATGCGCAAGATCGCCAGCGCCGCCCAGAGGGCGGTCGAGGCCGAGGGCGGGACCTTCACGCACCACCCGGCCCAGACCGTGATCGACCGCATGCTCGACGAGTTCGGCCGCGGCGGCAAGCTCGCCGGGGCGGGCTTCTACGACTACGAGGACGGGAAGCGCACGCGCCTGTGGCCCGGGCTCAGAGAGGCGTTCCCGCCCGTCCAAGACCCATCCAAGATCGATCTCAGGGACCTCGAGGAGCGGATGATGGTGATCGAGGCCATCGAAACCGTGAAGTGCCTGGACGAGGGCGTGATCGAGTCGGTCGCCGACGCCAACATCGGATCGATCATGGGCATCGGCTTCCCCGCCTGGAGCGGGGGCGTGCTCCAGTACATCAACGGCTACGCGGGCGGTCTCCCCGCCTTCGTCGCCCGCGCCCGCGAGCTCGCGGCCACCTACGGCGAGCGCTTCGAGCCGCCGGCGTCACTGGTCGAGAAGGCCGAGCGCGGCGAGACCTACAGCGACGAACCCACGCTCGTCGCGACCGGGTGACCTCACTCCTCCGCCGCGTCCTCCTCCTTGATCTTGCTCTCGAGCGCCGCCATCACGGCGGGGTCCCGCAGCGTCGTCACGTCACCGAGCGCGCGCCCCTCGGCGATGTCGCGCAGCAGGCGGCGCATGATCTTTCCCGAGCGCGTCTTGGGCAGGTCGTCGGTCCAGATGATCCGCTTGGGTCGGGCGAACTTGCCGATCCGGACCGCCACCGTCTCCCGGATCGCCTCCACGGTGGACTCGTCGCCGATAGCGTCGCCTTGGAGCGTCACAAAGGCACAGATCGCCTGCCCGGAGTCCTCGTCTGACTGCCCGATCACGGCCGCCTCGGCGACCTGGTCGTGGGCGACGATGGCCGACTCGACCTCGGCTGTCGAGAGCCGGTGGCCCGACACGTTGACGACGTCGTCGATGCGGCCGATGACCCAGAAGTAGCCGTCCTTGTCGCGCCTGGCGGCATCGCCGACCACGTACGTCGTCGGTCCGAAGCGGCTGAAGTAGGTCTCGACGAAGCGCTCGTCGTCCTTGTACAGGGTGCGGAGCATCGACGGCCACGGACGCGTGAGCACGAGCAGGCCCTGGCCCGTCCCGATCGGCTTGCCCTCGCGCTCGTCGACCACGTCGGCGGCGATCCCGGGGAACGGCTGCGTCGCCGACCCCGGCTTCAGCGAGGTGATCCCCGGCAGCGGAGTGATCATGATCGCGCCCGTCTCCGTCTGCCACCACGTATCGACAACCGGGCAGCGCCCGCCGCCGATCACGAGCCAGTACCAGAGCCACGCCTTGGGGTTGATCGGCTCGCCCACCGATCCGAGCACGCGCAGCGAGCTGAGGTCGTGCTTGCTCGGGTACTGCACCCCCCACTTGATGCAGGCCCGGATCGCCGTTGGGGCGGTGTAGAAGATCGTGACCTTGTAGCGCTCGATGAGCTCCCACCAAATGCCCTTGTGCGGGTAGTCGGGCGCCCCCTCGTACATGACCGAGGTGGCACCGTTACACAGGGGCCCGTAGACGATGTACGAGTGCCCCGTCACCCACCCCACGTCGGCACCGCACCAGTAGACGTCGTCCTCGGGCTTGACGTCGAAGACGTAGCGATGGGTCGTGCTCACTCCGGTCAGGTAGCCGCCGGTGGTGTGGAGGATGCCCTTGGGCTTGGCCGTCGAGCCGCTCGTGTAGAGGATGTAGAGCGGATCCTCGGCGTCCATCGGCTCGGCCGGGCATTCCGGATCGGCCGCCGCCATGAGCTCGTGATACCAGTGGTCGCGCCCCGCCTTCATCTCGCACTCGGTGCCCTTCGAGCGCACCACGACGATGTGCTCGAGGGAGTCGAGGTCGCCCATGACCGCATCGACGTTCTGCTTGACGGGGGCGGTCTTGCCCTTGCGCGCCGCTCCGTCGACGGTGATCAGCGCCTTCGCCTCGCTGAACTCCATCCGCTCGCGCACCGACTCAGGCGAGAAGCCGCCGAAGACCACGTTGTGGGGCGCGCCGATGCGCGCGCAGGCGAGCATCGCGACGACGACCTCGGGGATCATCGGCAGGTAGATCCCGACCACGTCGCCCTTCTCGATGCCGATGCCTTTCAAAGCGTTGGCGAAGCGCTGGACGTCCGCCAGGAGGTCGGCGTAGGTGACGTCCCTCGCCTCGCCCTCCTCGCCGTGCCAGTGGTAGGCGACGCGGTCGCCGTTGCCGGCCTCGACGTGACGATCGAGGCAGTTGTAGGAGACGTTGAGCTGGCCCCCGATGAACCACTTGTAAAAAGGGGGATTCGAGTCGTCGAGGACCTGATCCCAGGGCTTGAACCAGTGCAGGTTCTCGGCGTTCTTCGCCCACCAGCCCTGCCAGTCCCGGTCCGCCTCCTCGTAGATCGCCGGGTCCTTGAGCAGCGCGTTCTCGCGGAACGCCTCCGGCGGATCGAAGGTTTCGACCTCGAGCAGCTTGGCGAGCTCGCGCTCAACATCGCTGTCGCTCATAACGCGCTCAGTGGCCATCTCTCTCTCCTCATCTCTTGGTGGTGGCGGGGCGCCGGTGCTCACCGTGGACACCGGCGCGCCGCTCGTCAATCGCTCGCTACTTACCGGTGAAGGGAAGTATGGAGCGCCCGTACTGGTGACGCATGACCATCCCGGTCGCCGCGTACAGCGCCAGCGCCGCGGTCACGATCCCGGCGTAGCCACCCGCCTGGATCGTCTTCTGGGTGTTGGCACCGATCTCGGACAGGGGTCCGGCCGACCAGCCGGCGCCGAGCAGGGCGAAGGTGACGGTCAGGGCGAAGAACACGAGGATCACC
>JAXDGF010000199.1:0-4369 GCA_034665165.1 Solirubrobacteraceae bacterium
CTGGCCGCCACAGGCCGAGCCCGGCGGCGACGAGCCGCCCGACGGCGAGCCACCCCGCCCCGATCTCCCCGCCCGCCCGCGCCGCGACCCGCCCGCCCCGGCGCGCCTACCCCTCGAAGCCCTCGACCTCCAGGGCGCGGGCAAAGGTCCCGCCGGCCGCCGCGCCCGCGGGAGCGGCGCCGGCGCGGGCGCGATCGACAGCCGCCCCGCGATGCCCGGCAGCGATGACCTCGCGCTTGTCGCCACGCTGCGGGCGCGGCTCCTCGGCGCGCAGCCGGATCAGCTCCGCGAGCACGTCCGGACCGGCCGCGAAGGCGCCTTCCTCTGTCTCGTCGTCGACGCCAGCGGGTCGATGGGCGCCCGCCGGCGCCTGGCTCGCGTCAAGGGCGCGCTCCTCGCCGTCCTCCGCGACGCCTACGCCCGCCGGGACCGCATCGCCGTGATCGTCTTCCGCGACAGCACCGCCGACGTCCTGATCGCGCCCGGCGCCCCGCTCGAGCGCGCGGCCGAGGCCCTGCGTTCGTTGCCCACCGGTGGCCGCACCCCGATCGCCGCCGGCCTCGACCTCGCCGAGCGCCTGATCCGCCGCGAGGCGGGCCGCGACGCGGGGCGTCGCGCCATCGCCGTCGTCCTGACCGACGGCCGCGACGTAGACCGCGCGCGTGCGATCCCGCGCGCCGCGGCCCGCCTCGGCCGTGCGGCCGACGCCGTCCACGTGATCGATACCGAGGACGGCCCGGTCCGACTGGGCCTGGCCGCCGAGATCGCCGCCGCCGCGGGCGGGCGCGTCCACCGCCTGGCGGGCGCGACGAGGAGCGCCGCATGAGCCCGGACCCGCGAACCGATGCAGCTTCCTCCCGGTTTCCGGGAGGAACCCGCATCAGTTCGGACGAATCCCCGGAGGACCGCGGCAGCGCCGAGCCCCGGCGCCGCAAGCCGCGCGACCGCGCGCTCGTAATCGTCCTCACCGGCCACGGCAAGGGCAAGAGCACCTCAGCCTTCGGGATGCTCATGCGCTCGTGGGCGCGCGGTTACCGCTGCGGCGTGTTCCAGTTCGTCAAGTCAGGCAAGTGGAAGGTGGGCGAGGCCAAGGCCGCGGCTCAGCTCGGCGGCATCGAGTGGGAGAAGATGGGCGACGGCTGGTCGTGGCTCTCGAAGGACCTCGACGAGTCCGCCGACCTCGCGCGCGAAGGCTGGGCCGAGGTCAAGCGGGCGATCGCGGCCGAGCGCTACGAGTTCCTCCTCCTCGACGAGATCACTTACCCGATCAAGTGGGGGTGGATCGACGTCGCCGACGTAGTCGGCACCCTGCGCGACCGTCCCGGCTTCCAGCACGTGGTCATCACCGGCCGCGACGCGGCGCCGGAGCTCATCGAGCTCGCCGACCTCGTCACCGAGGTGACCAAGGTCAAGCACCCGATGGACGCCGGCATCCGCGCGCAGCAAGGGATCGAATGGTGATCGTGCCGTCGCCTAGCGGCTCCGGCATTGACAGAATCGCCTGGGGGCGATTCTGTCGGGCGTGGCGATGATCCCCCGGATCGTCATCGCGGGCACGAGCTCGGGCGCGGGCAAGACCACCGTTGCGTGCGGACTGATCGGCGCCCTAAGGGCCCGCGGCGCCGCCGTCCAGGGCTTCAAGGTCGGCCCCGACTACATCGACCCGAGCTACCACGCGCTCGCCTCGGGGCGCCCGGGGCGGAACCTCGATGCCTTCCTCAGCGGCCCCGAGCTCATCGCTCCCCTCGCCCGCCACGGATCTGAGCAAGCCGACATCGCCGTCATCGAGGGCGTGATGGGCCTGTTCGACGGGGCCTCGGGCCGCGGCGAGCTGGCCAGCACGGGCCACGTGGCCAAGCTCCTGAAGGCCCCGGTGATCCTCGTCGTCGACGCGGCTTCGATGGCGCGCTCGGCAGCCGCAATCGTGCATGGCTATGCGACCTTCGATCCCAACCTCGAGGTCGCCGGGGTGATCTTCAACCACGTCGGTTCCGACCACCACGAGCAGCTCCTGCGCGAAGCCGTCGAGCCGTTGAACGTCCCCGTACTCGGCGCGCTCCGGCGCGACGAGCGCATCCGCGCCCCCGAGCGCCACCTCGGCCTCGTCCCGGCGGGCGAGCACGAACAGCGGACGCGCGTGGCGCTCGACGCGCTCGCCGAAGCGCTCGCCCGCTACACCAACCTCGACGCGATCGAGCGCCTCGCGCGCGCGGCGCCGCCACTCCCCGGGCCGGCCTGGGGCCCCAACCCGCCCTCTCCGGCGCCGGCACCCGCCGCCCGGATAGCCATCGCCCGCGGCCGCGCCTTCTCCTTCCACTACGAGGAGAACCTCGAGCTGCTCCAGGCGGCGGGAGCGGAGCTCTGCCCTTTCGACCCGCTGAGCGACGAGGAGCTCCCCGAGGGCGCCGGGGCGCTGATCCTCGCGGGCGGCTTCCCCGAGGTGTTCGGCGCCGAGCTCGAGGCCAACACCGCCTTGCGAGCGCACGTCGCCGAGTTCGCCGCCTCCGGGCGCCCCATCCTCGCCGAGTGCGGGGGCCTGCTCTTCCTGCTCGACGATCTCGACGGTCACGAGATGTGCGGCGTGCTGCCGGGACGGGCGACCATGTCGAGTCGCCTCACGCTCGGCTACCGCGAGGCCCTCGCGCTGACGGCGACGCCGTGGCTCGAGCCCGGCACGCCTGTGCGCGGTCACGAGTTCCACTACTCGACGACGGAGTCCGGTCCGGGGGCGCGCCCGGCCTGGGAGCTTTCGGCCCGCGGCGTCGTCCGCCCCGAGGGCGTCGCCGCGGGCGCCGTCCAGGCGAGCTTCCTGCACGTGCACTGGGCCGCCCATCCGGCCCTCGCCGCGCGCTTCGCCGCTGCGGCGGCGCAGCCGGTGGTGCGGGCGTGACCCTGACGCTCGTGCTCGGCGGGACGCGCTCGGGCAAGAGCCTGCACGCCGAGCGCCTCGCGCTCGCCACCGGCCTGCCGGTGCGCTACGTCGCGACGGCCGACGCTTCGGACCCCTCGATGGCCACCCGCGTCGCCGCCCACGCGGCGCGCCGGCCCTCGCGCTGGAGTACGGCCCAAGCGGACGACGATCTGCTCGGAGCGCTGGCCGAGGATGGCCTCTCGCTGATCGACGGGCTCGGCGTATGGATCGCCGGGGTCCTCTACCGCGGCCGGGCCGGGCCCGAGCACGTCCGCCGTCAGGTCGACGCCCTCACCGCGACGGCGGCGGACCGCGACCTGATCGTCGTCGCCGAGGAGGCGGGACAGGGCGTGCTCCCCGCCGATGCGCAGTCACGAGCGTGGCTCGACCTGCTCGGCGACTCGGTCCAGCAGCTATCGGCTGCGGCCGCGCGGGTCGACTTCGTCGTCGCCGGCCGCCCGATCGCGCTCGGCGAGTTTCCGCACGGCGGATGACGTGATCGTCGTCGTGGGGATCGGTGCCGACGGCTGGCGGGGACTGGGTGAGGATGCGCGTGCGGCGATCCTCGGCGCCGACGAGGTGATCGGCTCATCCCGGCAGCTCGACCTCCTCCCGGGCGACGCCCCGCCCCGGCGCGCCTGGCCCTCACCCCTCGATCCCCTGCTCGACGAGCTCGCGGAGCGCGAGAACGGCCGCGTCTGCGTGCTCGCGAGCGGCGACCCGATGCTCCATGGGATCGGCGCCACGCTGGCGCGTCGCGTTGGCCCCGAGCGGATCGAGGTGCTCGCCTCACCGTCCGCCTTCTCGCTCGCGTGCGCGCGCTTGGGGTGGCCCGCCGCCGACGTCGAGCTCGTGAGCGCCGTGGCGCGCCCGGCCGAGGTGCTGGCCCGCGTGCTCCAGCCCCGGCGGCAGGCGATCGTCTACGTGACCGGTGCTGAGGGCGCCGCCGCGGTCGCGCGGGTGGTGTGTGAGCGGGGTTACGGCCCGAGCCGCTTCGTCGTGCTCGAGCAGCTCGGCGGCGCGGACGAGCGCATGTCCGAGTCGACCGCGGAGGAATGGGGCGCGCGGCGTGCCGATCCGCTGCACCTGGTCGCGATCGAGTGCGCCGCCGCGCCCGGCACCCCCGTGCATCCGCTCGTCCCCGGGTTGCCCGACCTCGCCTTCGAGAGCGACGGAGCCCTGACCAAGCGCCATGTGCGCGCCGCCACCCTGGCGGCCCTCGCTCCGACCCCGCGGGCCCTCCTGTGGGACGTGGGCGCCGGGAGCGGGTCGGTGGCGATCGAATGGCTGCGAGCCGAGACCTCAGCACGCGCGATCGCGATCGAGCGGCGCGAGGACCGGGCGGAGCGGATCGGCCGCAACGCCGCCACCCTCGGCGTCCCGTCACTCGAGGTGGTGATCGGCGGCGCCCCAGGCGTGCTCGACGGCCTCGAGGCGCCGGACGCCGTGTTCATCGGC
>JAXDGF010000200.1:0-2580 GCA_034665165.1 Solirubrobacteraceae bacterium
CCGCTCCGCTGGGGTTGCGGTCTCGGTCAGCGCCGCGGGCAACGTGATGGTTGGTGGCACCGGCCTTCCATCTGAAGCGTCGCTCCCGCGGCTGTTCCATGGACGGTGCCGGCCCGCTCCGTCCCTCCCGGTCGACATGATCCCCTCCGCCTGATCGTGCCGCGATCCCTGCGGTAGAGCCAGATCGGTGGACCGCTAGCTCCTTGCGGCCCACGACGGCCGCCTGGTGACGCCCCGGCGGAACGTCCGCCGGGCGCCCAGACCCACGCTGGCCTGCGCTGACCCGCGTGGTGAGGGCAGTCTTCGGCCTTTCGTTTACGTTTTTTCGGCAGTACTGGGCCTCGCTTCGCCGGCAAAGGGAGAGCGCAGGCAGCCGCGCCGGTGACGCTCGCATCCGAGGCGAAGCCGAGCGTCCCCCTTTCCGCGCAGAGCGAGATCGGCGTGTGTCCGCGGCCGTCCCCGTTCAAAGGCATGATCCGCCGACACTCGTCGCCGGCGATGAATCCCAGGCGTTCACCCGGTCTGGGTAGAGAAGCGTTGTCGCCATCGCAGAGGAGCGCGAGATCGGCGAAGAAGGGAGGGCTACGTGGCTGAACGAATGATCGAGGCGAACGACGTGGAGCTCTGCACGGAATCCTTCGGCGACCCGGCCGACTCGCCGGTCCTCCTTGTCATGGGCATCGGCGGGTCGATGCTCTGGTGGGAGGAGGGCTTCTGCCGGATTCTCGCCGGCGGCGGGCGGTTCGTGATCCGCTACGACCACCGCGACACCGGCCGATCGGTCAGCTACCAGCCCGGGTTCCCCGGTTACACGGGCGCCGACCTGGTCGGCGACGCCGCCGGCGTGCTCGACGCCTATGAAGTCTCGGCCGCGCACGTGGTCGGCGTCTCAGCGGGCGGGGCGTTCGCGCAGCTGCTCGCGCTCGAGTTCGCCGAGCGAGTCCTCTCGCTCGTGCTCATCAGCACCTCGCCCGCGACCCCGGGCGATCGCGACCTTCCGCCTCCCGCCGATGAGTTCGGGCAGTTCGTCTCAACCGCGGAGGTTGACTGGTCGGACGGGGAATCGGTGATCGAGTACCTCGTGGCCTACTCGCGGCTGCTCGCGGGAGGTCGACGCCCGTTCGATGAGGCCGCGATGCGCGAGCTCGTCCGCGGCGACGTCGAGCGCGCGCGTGACTTTGGCGCGACGCGGAACCACGACCTGCTACCAGCGGGCGAGTCCTCGAATAAGCCCTTGCCCTCGGTCAGGGTGCCCACGCTGGTGATCCACGGCACCGCGGATCCGATGTTCCCGCTCGAGCACGGCGAGGCGCTCGCCCGGGAGATCCTCGGTGCGAGGCTGCTTCGCCTTGAGGACGCCGGCCACGGGGTCGATCGAGCCGATTGGGCGGCAATCGGCGGCGGGATCCTCGAGCACACCGCCTCAGCTGATCGGGCGGGCGGGCGGGCGATGACCGACTCCGAGAAGACCACGGCCGCAATCGAGGGGCCGGCGTGGAGCGCCGGCGCCTCGGGCTGGGTCGAGCATTGGGCGGGGTTCGCGGCTCGCGCCCGCGAGCCGGTGGCGCGGGCGGCCGGAATCGCGGCGGGAGCCTCGGTGCTCGACGTCGGCTGTGGAAGCGGCGAGTTCTGCGAGCTCGCTGCCGCGCACGGCGCCCGGGTGAGCGGCATCGACGCAGCCGCGGGGCTCGTCGAGATAGCCAGGCGCAGGCTCCCCGAAGCAGACCTCCGCGTCGGTCCGATCGAGCGGCTGCCCTGGCGCGACGAGAGCTTCGACCTGGTCACGGGCTTCAACGCCTTCCAGTTCGCCGCCGACTTCGTCGCCGCCCTCACCGAGGCCGCGCGGGTTACGCGGCGCGGCGGGCGGGTGGCGATCTGCAACTGGGGGCGGATCGAGGACTGCGACGTCCACGCGATCTCCGCGCCGCTGCGTGAGGTCGAGCCGCCCCCGCCACCTGGTGTCCCGCCGTACGACCCGCCCCCGATCGGTGAGCCGGGGGTGCTCGAGGACCTCGCCCGGCGGGCGGGGCTCGCCCCCGAGTGCGCGGACGAGGTCGAGGTGCCGTACGAGTTTCCCGACGGCGCGACCCTCGAGCGTGCGCTGCTCGCCTTCGCGCCGATCTACCGCATCGACCCGCAACTGGCCGAGCAGGTTGTGCGCAGGACGGTTGAGACGGATGCCGAGCCGTTCCGGCGATCCGATGGCTCCTACAGGTTCGAGAATCGGTTCCGGTATCTGATCGCCGTGGTCCCGTAGCCTTGCCCACATGCGCTCCGGCCTGTTCCTGCCGCTCTTCGACCAGCTGGCCGACCCGGCGCTGGTGGCGCGTCTCGCCGGCGAGGCGGAGGAGGTCGGCTGGCACGGGGTCTTCGTGTGGGACCACGTGCGCTGGCGGGAGCCGGTTGTCGAGGTGGCCGACCCGTGGATCACGCTGGCGGCGATCGCCACCGCCACCGAGCGCATCCGGCTCGGTCCCATGATCACGCCGCTTGCGCGACGCCGGCCGGTCAAGGTCGCCAGGGAAACCGCGACGCTCGACCGGCTCAGCGATGGCCGACTTACGCTCGGGGTCGGCCTTG
>JAXDGF010000201.1:0-2557 GCA_034665165.1 Solirubrobacteraceae bacterium
CCTCGCCCGAGCTGCGCCCGGTCGTGTGCGCCGCGATCAGCCGGCCATTCAGGCTCACGCTCGCGTCGGCGACGTAGCCGCGGTCGGAGGTCGCCTTGACGCGGCGCAGCGTCAGCCGGGCGCTGAGGAGCGGCTCGTCGACGTAGTCGTCCAGCGTGGCGAGCCGGCGGCGCGCGGCGTCAACCTCGCTGCGCGGGATGTCGCCGTCAGCGTGGGTCTCGACGTCGATCACGGTGCAGCCGGTAGTCGGCCCTGCGCGCCCGGGCGCCCGGGCCGGCGCGCCGTGGCGGACGTCACGCGGGGACGTAGGCGAACGCGTCGGGGTTCGGGCCGGTCCGGCCGGCCTCGCCCCGGTCGAGCGCGTCGATCTGCTCGACGTCGCCGGGCTCGAGCGCGAAGTCGAACAGCTCGAAGTTCTCCTTGATCCGCGCCGGCGTCGTGGACTTCGGGAAGACGATGCTGCCGCGCTGGATGTGCCAGCGCAGAACCACCTGTGCCGGTGACCGGTCGAGCCTGTCGGCGATGGCGGTGATCGCCGGGTCGTCCAGGACGTTGCCCTGCGCGATCGGCGACCACGCCTGGGTCGCGATGCCGTGCGCTTCGCCGTAGGCGCGGACCCCTTCGTTGAGGAGGTATGGATGCAGCTCGATCTGGTTCACCGCCGGCACCACGTCGGTCTCGGCCGCGAGGCGCTCGAGATGGTCGACCTGGAAGTTCGAGACCCCGATGGAGCGCGCGCGACCGTCCCGCTGGAACTCCTCGAGCGCCGTCCACGTCGACACGAAGTCGCCGTCATAGAGCGTCGGCAGGGGCCAGTGGATGAGGAAGAGGTCGAGGTAGTCGAATCCCAGATCGGCCAGGGACCTGTCGAGAGCCCCGCGGGCGTCGTCGGTCCGGTGGAAGCCGTTGTTGAGCTTGCTGGTGACGAAGACATCGGATCGATCGAGGCCGGAGGCGCGGATGGCCTCGCCGACCTCCTTCTCGTTGCCGTACATCTCGGCCGTGTCGATGTGCCGGTAGCCGGCCTCCAGGGCGCGGCTCACGGCCTCGACGGTCTCCGCCGGATCGATCTGGAAGACGCCGAAACCGAGCTGCGGGATCGTGCGCCCGTCGTTGAGGTCGATCGTGGGAACGGCGTTCATGCGTTCTGGGCTCCTTCGGTGGCGAGTCGTGTCCGGCGGGTGGAGAGGCGGGTGCGCCGCCGGGGCTCGGGCATGACGGGGTCGGTGGCGAGCGCCCCCACGAGGGAGCGGCGCATCTGGCTCTGGCTGACAACGTAGGCGATGGCGAACATGGCGGTCAGTGTGAACGGCGATCGCCATAGCGTCCAATCATGGTTTCGGCAGTTCGATAGCCTGACGCTATGGATCCCAGACGGGTGCTCACCTTCCGCGCCGTCGCCCACCAGCGGTCGTTCTCCCGGGCCGCGCGCGAGCTGGCGCTGTCCCAGCCGGCGGTCTCCAACCAGGTGGCCGCGCTGGAACGCGAGATCGGCGCCCGGCTCCTCGACCGCGAGCCGGGCGGCCTCAGGCTCACGCGCGAGGGCGAGATCCTGCTCGAGCACGCCGACGCCGTCGCCGAGCGCCTCCAGCTCGCCGACGCGCAGCTCGCCGCTTCCGCCACAGGCCGGCGCGCGCGGCTGCGCATCGGCGCCTTTCCCACCGCGCTCGCCGGGTTCGTCCCCGCCGCCATCGCTCGCGTACGGCTGCGATACCCCGAAACGAGGATCGCGGTCGACGAGGGGACGGCCGACCTCCCCGGGCGCGTGCGCTCGGGTGAGCTGCACCTCGCGGTCGCCTTCCAGGACACCGAGGCCCCGCGGCAGCAGCCACCCGGGGTCGAGCGTCGCGACCTCTTTCGCGAGCGGTTCATGGTCGCGCTCGCACCGGACCATCGCCTGGCCGACCGCTCCGAGGTGCGTCTCGCCGACCTCAGCGACGACGACTGGACCGCCGCGCTGACCGACGGGTTGATCGTCGGCGCCTGCCGCGCCGCCGGCTTCGAGCCCAACCTCGTCTCGATCACCCACGATCAGCTCGCCATCCGCGCCCTGATCGCCCGAGGACTGGCCGTGACGCTCGCCCCCCAGCTCCTCGCCGACGCGTTCCAGGACCTTGCCCTCCGGCCCATCGCCGGCACCGGCCCCACGCGCGACGTCTACGCCGTGCTGCCACCCGGCGGCCGACACCCGCTCGTGCGACCCACCCTCGAGGCGCTCGACGCCATCGCGGCAGAGCTGGACAGATAGTTCGCTAAACTCATTAGCAGTGCGAACCATCTCCCCGGCCCCGCCCACGATTCCCGCGCTCGCAGACCGGCTGCGCGCCGTGCTGGCGCGGACCGCCCGGCGGCTGCGGCAGGAGGCCGGCGCCGACCTGGGCCCCGCGCTGATCGCGGCGCTCGGAACGGTCGAGCGCCACGGGCCGCTGACCCCGAGCCGCCTCGCCGAGCGCGAGCGCATCCAGCGGCCGACCGCCACGCGGCTGGTCGCCAAGCTCGAGGAGCAGGGACTGATCGAGCGTGCCGCAGCCCCGGGGGACGCCCGCTCCTCCGTGCT
>JAXDGF010000202.1:0-3351 GCA_034665165.1 Solirubrobacteraceae bacterium
CATTCGCAGCACGCCCCCACAAACCGGTCCGCCGCGCCCCTATCCCCCCGCCCCACCCTCCCGACGGGGGCGGCGGTCCCGGCACCCGGGCGATCAGCCGGCGCCAGTAGCACGACCTCGACGAGGCCCTCGACTTCTATACCTCGAAGCTCGGCTTCGAGGTCCGCTACGACATCCGCCAGGAGACATGGTCCTGGGCGTCGTCGCCCCGCCCGGATCGGACGGTGCGGAGCTCATGCTCAACCGCCCCGGACCGCCGTTCATGGACGAGGAGACGGGAGGGCGCGTGCTCGGGCTCGTGGCCGCGGGCGCGATCGGCGGCGGCATCATCGCCACCGATGACTGCCGGGGCGACTTCGAGGCCCTACGGGCACGCGGCGTCGAGTTCTACCAAGAGCCGATGGAACGCGAGTACGGGATCGACGCCGCCTTCCGCGATCCATCCGGGAACTCGTGGCGGATCACCGAGCGCCCGGCGGGTAGCTAGTCTGAAGCGCGTGAGCGACGACTGGCGACTGCGCATCGACCTCCCCGACGCCGGTGCGTCGTTCAAGCTGACCGAGCTCCTGGAGAAGTCCGAGCCCGACCTCGAATCAGACTTCGACGATCGCGTCGCCGTCTCGCGCGACGACACCGAGGTGTTCGCCTACACGGGGACCCGGGCGCTGGCCGAGCGCGTCGAGATCCTCGTGCGCGGGCTCGCCGAGGAGAACGGCTGGGACATCGAGACCGACCTCAAGCGTTGGCACCCCGTCGCCGAGGAGTGGGAGGACGCGGGAACGCCCCTTCCCACCGGCGCCGAGCAGGCCGCGGAGCACGCCGAGCTCATCGAGCGCGAGCGCGAGGAGACGGCGGAGCGCGGCTACCCGGAGTTTGAGGTTCGGGTCGAGCTCCCCTCGCATCGCGACGCCGTGAACTTCGTCGAGAAGCTGCGCGAGGAGGATCTGCCCTACGTCCAGCGCTGGAAGTACGTGCTCGTCGGCGCCACCGACGAGGACAGCGCCGCCGCGCTGGCCCAGCGCCTGCGCGTCGAGGCGCCGCCCGGAAGCACGGTCCAGGTCGAGGGGACGTGGAAGGCGATCCGGGCCGAGGCGGGGTACAGAACCCGGTACGCCGTGTTCGGCGGCATGGGCGGCGGCTGAGACCGGCGGCGACCCGGAGTGCGTCCCTGGTCCCAGGCGCCGGCCGGCCGTTTCGAGGAGCTCACCTTCGAGAGCGAGGTCCTGCGTGGAAACCCCCTGGGCGATCCGTCCGAGCGACCGCTGTGGGTCTACCTGCCGCCTGGCTACGACGACGATCCCGACCGGCGTTTCCCTTCGGTCTACGTGATCCAGGGCCTGACCGGCCAGGTCGACATGTGGCGCAACCGCGCCGCCTTCCGCCGGAACTTCCCCGAGCTCGCCGACGAGCTCTTCGCCTCGGGCGCTGCGCCTCCATGCCTCCTCGTTTGGGTCGACTGCTGGACGTCGCTCGGGGGCAGCCAGTTCCTCGACTCGCCGGCCACGGGGCGCTACCACACCTATCTGTGCGACGAGGTGGTGCCCTTCGTCGATGAGCGCTACCGCACCCTCGGCTCCCCCGAGCACCGGGGCATCATGGGGAAGTCGAGCGGAGGCTACGGAGCGATGGTGACCCCGATGCTGCGCCCCGACCTGTTCGGGGGCCTCGCGACCCACGCCGGCGACGCCCTGTTCGAAGCGTGCTACGAGCCCGATTTCCGCGCAGGAGCCCGCGCCCTCCGCGATCACTACAACGGGTCCTTCGAGCGCTTCTGGGACGACTTCCGCGCCCGCCCGGCCTTCACCAAGGAGAGCGACGCCGTGCTCCTCAATCTGTTTTGCATGTCGGCGTGCTATTCCGCCGACGACGACGGCACCGTGCGCCTCCCGTTCGACCCGTTGACGAGCCGGCTTGACGACGTGGTGTGGGCGCGCTGGCTGCGCTGGGATCCGGTGCGCATGGCCCCGGGGCAGGCGGAGGGGCTGCGCGGGATGCGGGCGATCTACATCGACGCGGGCAAGCGCGACGAGTACTTCCTCGACCTCGGCGCCGAGGCGTTCCGGCGCGAACTCGAGCGGATCGGCGTCACCGACGTCTATTTCGAGCTCTTCGACGCCGGCCACGGCGGGATCGAGTACCGCTACCCGGTCTCGCTCAGGTACCTGGCCGAGCGGCTCTCGCCATAAGGGCCCGCGTAAACCGTCGGCCGGCGCCCGACCCAGAAACGGCACGCCGAACACGGGCGCGAGACCGTTGACCCTATGTGTAAATTACATGTAATGTCAATTACACGCGACCGGGGTGCCATGGAGAGCAAACGAATCGTGCACCCCGACCGTCGCCCCCACTGGCGATTCACCGAGCCCGCCGTTCTCGTGCTCCTTGCCGACGGACCCGCGCACGGGTACGAATTGCGAGCCCGCCTCACGCCTCTGTTTCCGGCCGACGCTGGGCCGCCCGATGCGAGCGGTATCTACCGGTTGCTGCATCGCCTCGAGGGCGACGGCACAATTCGCTCGACCTGGGCAGAGCCCGGGCCCGGTCCGGCCCGTCGCGTGTACGAGATCACCGACTCGGGCCGCGACGCGCTCGCCGAATGGGCGTCGGCCATCGCCAGCGAGCTCCAGGCCCTGAGCGGACTACTCGCCGCCTTCTACCGCGCCGGGGCAGGACGAGGCACCTCACAAGCCGACGCGTAGCGCCGCGGTCTATGGCGAAGCAGACTCGTCCCGTCGCCGGTCATCAGAGACGCGCCAGGAGCCTCTCCGGAGTGAGATGCCCGGGCGGTAAGCCGTCCCGCACGGCCTCCCGAGCGAGCTCGGACAGCTCCGCATTGACGGGTGTCGGCACTCCGTGCAGGCGCCCGAGGAGCACGATCTCACCATTCAGGTAGTCGGTCTCGATGCTGGACGCGCCACGGGCGAAGCTCTGCCAGGTGGAGCCTCCACCGCGCTCGCGCCCGGCGATCTCCCCCAGCGAGAGCAGACCGAGGCGGCGCTCCGCATCCTCCTCCTCGCGGGCGAAGTCGATGCCGGCGGCTCGCATGCACGCGCGTCCCTCCTCGCGCGCAAGCGCGTCGAGCTCATCGTCGTCAGCGTCCGGGCCGCACAGCGCCTCGATCGCGTTGCCCAGGTTGAGCAAGAGCTTGGCGTACTTCCAGCGCATGATCTCGGCCCGGGCGAGGGAGCTGAAGCGCGCCCCAGACAGCGCGGCCGTCACGAGCTCGCACGTCGAGTCCACGCCACGCGGACACCGCCCTACGTCGATGCCCCCGGTAAGCGGCGTCGAGTAGGCCTGGACCACGCCCGGCTCCAGATGCTGGGCCGGCAGCATCACGAGGGCGCCATAGAC
>JAXDGF010000203.1:0-3298 GCA_034665165.1 Solirubrobacteraceae bacterium
TCCTCCTCACGCGGGTCGGGCGGATCGACGAGGCGCGAATCGCGGCCGAGTCAGAGCAGCAGCTGGCCGAGCAGCTCGCCCAGCGCGACCTCCTGGCCATGGCCAGCCATGATCGCGGCCTCGTCGCCCTCGCCGCGGGCGAGTACGTGCTCGCCGCCGCCCTGCTCGCGGACGCCCTCGTCGAGGGGGCGCCCATCAGCCGGCCCCTGACGCGCCTTCGCCTCGCTGAGGCGCTCGCCCGGGCCGATGAGCTCGACGCCGCCGACGAGCAGCTGCGCGCGACCGTGCTCGAGCCTGTGCGCCCGAGCGACTTCCCGGAGACGCTCGTGCCGAGGCTCGCGCTCGTCCAGGGCCTGCTCGCAAGCGCGCGCCACGACAGCGCCGAGGCCGAGCAGCGACTGCGCGAGTCGATCGCAGGCTGGGAGCGCCTCCTCCACCGGGCGCGGCGGGCCGAGAGCATGACCACCGTGCTCGCCGACCTCGGCCGCCCCGTCGTCGGACTCGTCGTCCCTGAACTCGAGCGCGCGCGCGTCGACGCCGAGCTCCAAGCTCTCGTGAAAGGATCCCTCCGTGCCGTCGTTCCATGACAGCGCCACGAGCGCTTCGCCGCCCGAGGACGTGTGGAAACTCCTCTACGACCCGGCCCGCTTCCCCGACTGGTGGGCGGGAATCGGCACCGTCGAGCTCGGCGACGGGGCCGAGTACACGATGTACCCGGACGGCTACCCGGACTACCCGATGGCCCAGCTCCTCGACACCCAGCGCGAGGCGCAGCGGGTGATCGTGTCGTGCCTTGTGTCCGATCTGCGCTTCGAGTGGCGCCTCGAACCCGACGGCGAGGGGACGATGATCACCGTCGACGTCGAGATCCCCGAGGCCGAGGCGCACCGGCTCGAGACCCAGCGCGAGGTCATCCGGACCTCGCTGCAGCGCCTCGCAGCGTGCGAGTCGCTCTGAGCCCCGCCCTACAATCGGTTCCGGATGGGTAAGGTCGTCCACCTAGAGCCGCAGGCGAAGGATCGCCAGACGGGTCCGCGGGGAAGCACGCCGCGGCGGCGCCAGCCGCGCTCGAAGACGGCCCTCGTCCTCGGCGGCGGCGGCTTCACCGGCGGGGTCTACGAGATCGGCGCCCTGCGCGCGATCGACCTCCTCGCCGTCAACCGCACGGTGAACGAGTTCGACGTCTACGTGGGCACGAGTGCCGGCTCCTTCGTTGCCGCCTCGGTGGCCAACGGCGTCACCCCCGAGGAGATGATGCGCGTCATCGTCCAGCAGGTTCCCTCGCCCTTCCCCGACGTCGGCGTCAATTCGCTGCTGACGCCCAACTACGCCGAGTTGCTCACCAAGGCGGCGCGCATGCCGCTCGCGCTCCTGCGCCTGCTCGGAACCCTGGCGCGCGACTACCGCCAGATCTCGGCCGTCGACATCGCCGTGGGTCTCGCCGATGCGCTGCCCTCCGGGCTCTACACCGGGTCGGGGATCGAGCGCTACGTGCGCACGATCCTCTCCGATCCCGACCGCACCGACGACTTCCGGCTCCTCGTCAACGAGCTCTACATCACCGCTACCGACCTCGACACGTGCGAGCGCATCGTGTTCGGGGCCGAGGACTGGGACGACGTGCCGATCTCCACGGCCGTGCGCGCCTCGACCGCCCTACCCATGCTCTACAAGCCCGTCAAGGTCAAGGACCGCGAGCTCATCGACGGCGGCGTCCTCTCGACGACCAACCTCGACGTCGCCGTCGAGGCGGGCGCCAAGTTCATCCTCGTCGTCAACCCGCTCGTTCCCTACATCAACGACTTCGAGGAGCGGACCTCGACCGTCACCGGCTCCCGACCCCGCCGGATCTCCGACATGGGGTTCCCGGCGATCGGGTACCAGACCTTCAAGCTCCTCGCCTATCAGCGCCTGCACGAGATGGCGCGGAGGTGGGAAGAGCGCTACCCCGGCGTCGACATCGTCCTCATCGAGCCCGAGCCCAACGACAGTCTCATGTTCGAGACGAGCATCATGAACTACTCCTCCCGGGTCGACATCGCCCGCCACGGCTTCCAGTCGGTGACGCTCAAGCTCGCCCACGACTACACCCGCTTCAAGCGCATCTGCGCCCGCCACGGGATCGAGATCTCGGCCACGCGCGTGCGCAAGGTGGTCAAGCACTTCGAGGCCGAGCGCGAGAAGACCCGCGCCTGGCGCAAGATCCTCGAGCAGACGACCTCGACGCTGCTACGGCAGTCGGCGGAGGGGCACGACTAGCTTATTCGTACTGCAGCGCCTCGAGCACGTTCAGGCGCCCGGCCCGGCGGGCCGGGAAGATGGCGGCGATGATCCCCGCGATGACGGCGGCGATGACGAACACAACCAGTGTGCCCCAAGGCACGGTGAAGGCCGCGAAGTTGAGCGCCACGCCCACCATCAGGGCGAGGACGACGCCGAGCGGAATCCCGAAGGCGGCGCCGAGCAGGGCGGTGACGACGCTCTCGTGCCTGATCATGCGCCGCACCTGGCGTCGGGTCATGCCGACGGCACGAAGCATGCCGAGCTCACGCGTGCGCTCGAACACCGTCAGCACTAGCGTGTTGACAATCCCGAACAGGCTGATGACGATCGAGAGCGAGAGCAGGACGTAGAGCAGATTGAGCAGTAACGTCAGACCCTGGAGCTGGTTGTGCTTGAACTCCGACTTGGTTTGCAGCTTGGCGTCGGGGAACCCGCTGAGCGCGGCGGACAGGGCACGAGTGTTGGCCCGGCTCACGCCACCCTGGACGTTGACAAAGGTGAAGAGGTTCTGCGGGTTCGGATAGACCGAATCGAACCGCGACGTCGAGATGGTGACGTCGCCGAAGGGAGAGCCCCCCGGGGGTGCGGTGAAGGTGCCCCGCAGGACGAGGTGAAGGATCGTCCCCGACGGGGTCTCGAGCGCGATCGGCGAGCCGACGTGGAGACGAAGTGACTTCGCGTACTTGTCCGACACAAACGCGCCGTTGCTGCCGAGCAGAGCGGGGGTCTGCGGGCCCCCTGCTTTCCACTTCTCCTTGATCACCGACCCCACGTTGGGATCCACGGCAGTGACGTTAATCTTCGACTTGAAGGCGCGGCCGTCTCCCGCCCGCACGCTGGAGACGGCCTCGACCCCGGGGACGGTACGCAGTGCGTTGGCCGAAGCTACGTTGATGGGTGAGAAGTTGTTGGTCGCGGTGACCGCGTAGTTGGCGATGAACTGCTGATTGACGGCGCTCTCGAAACGCGAGCGCAGGCCTGCCGCCAGCACCCCGACGAAGGTGACAAGGGTGAG
>JAXDGF010000204.1:0-9775 GCA_034665165.1 Solirubrobacteraceae bacterium
CAAGCGTCTTCGTGGCCACCTCACCACGGCTCGATGGCATCGGCGGCCGCTACTTCGAGGACTGCAATCAAGCGCGGACCCTCGACGGCGATGCCCCTAACACCAGCACCTCAGGCGTCGCCGCCTACGCACTCGACCCGGTCAACGCTAACCGTCTCTGGGAGCTATCGCTCGCCGCGCTCGGGTAGTAGGGCATGCCCGACGGGCGGCGACCTTAGCAAGCGAAGCGAGAGCCCCGTATCGTCGCTGCCATGACTGGCCGCGTAACGCTCGGCCGCCGAGCCGACATCGACCTCGAGTCGTTCGCGCGCGTCGCATGGCAGGGGCAGGCGGTCGAGATCGACCCGGGGGCGCTCGAGCAGGTGGAAATGCGCCGCCGGCAGTTCCTGGCCTTCGTGGCGGCGAACCCCGAACGCAAGCTCTACGGCATCAACGTCCACGCCGGTGACAGCTCGCACCGGCTCCTGACGGCTGGCGAGCAGGCCGCCTACTCGCGCGGGCTGCACACGGGGACTTCGTTCGGTGCGCCGCTGCCGCGGCGCGTCACCCGCGGGATGGCGCTCGCGCGGCTCGCGAACTTCATCGAGGGTCACGCAGCTGTTACGCCCGAGCTCGTCACCGCGGTCGCGGCCCGGCTCGACGGGCGCGAGCTGCCGCCGGTGCCGCGCTACGGCAACGGCGGTGCCGGCGAGATCCAGGCGCTGGGCTGGCTCTTCTCCGACGTGGCGGACGAGCTCCGGCTCGGGGTCAAGGAGGGGATGGCGCTCATCAACGGGTCGCCGTGCGCGGCGGCGCTACTGGCCGACGCCATCCTGTGCTTCGAACGCGCGCTGGCGGTGGCCGAGCCGGTGTTCTGCCTGGCGGCAGCGGCGATCGCGGTTCCGCCGGCGACGTATGACCGGCGCCTCGAGGCGCTGTGGGGCGACCCGTTCCAGGCCGAGGCGCTGGTCGCTATCCGGGCCGCGCTGGCCGGCGCCGACTCCCCCGCAGGCGAGGAGCACCCGCAGCCGCCGGTCAGCTTCCGGATCCTGCCGCGCGTGCTCGGCAACGCGAGGCGCGTACTCGCGAGCGCGCGCACGGTCGCCGACACCTCGCTCCGATCCGTCACCGACAATCCCGTGTTCCTCTTCCCCGAAACCCCCGGCGAGCTCGGCGACATCGTCTCCACGGGCGGCTACCACAACGGCGCCGCGCCGGTCAGCATCGACACGCTGACGTTCGCGCTCGCCGACCTCAGCCAGCTCGCGACGCACGAGGTCGAGCGGCTGCAAACCAGCCCGCGCGCGCTCCCGGGGCTGGACTCGCTCGCGCTCGGGACGATGCAGATGGTCGCCGGCGGGTTTGCCGAGGAAGCGCGCACGGCGGCCGTCCCCTCGCTCCTGCCGATGTCGGGCTTCGGCCAGTCCGACACGCCGAGCCCGACGTTCTTCGCGTGGAACCGGTTCGACCGCGTGCGCGGATTCCTGACCGGCTCGCTCACGTGCCTGGCGGCGCTCGCGAGCCAGGCGCTGGCCGTCCCCGGCCGGACGGCACCCGCGGCGCTCGCACCGCTGCTGGCCGAGATCCTCGAGGTGTGCCCGCCGATGACGGAGCGGCGCTTCCTCGGCCCCGAGCTCGAGCAACTGTCGAGCGTGCTCGCCCCGGCGATCCCGGAGTGACGCAGACGATGCCGCACCGCCATCCCTGCCTGCTCGCCGATCCGCCGCCCGCCGCCGGCCGTGTGTGGCTGACGGGAGCGCGCCTGTTCGACGGCACCGGCGCGCCGGTCCGAGAGGCCGCCGCCGTGCTCGTCGGCGACGGCGTGATCGAGCGCGTCGGGAGCGCGTCCGAGCCGGCGCCCGGAGACGCGCGCGTACTGGACGTCGACGGGCGAATGGTGATCCCGGGACTCATCAACGCGCACGTTCACGCCCAGGGCACGCCGCCCGAGCCGGCGCACGGCGCCGAGGAGATCCTGCCGGGGACGAGCGCGCACCTCCTGGGAGCCGGCTTGCGCGACTGCCTGCGCATGGGCGTGACCACGGTGCGGAATGTCGGTTCGCAGGCCCAGCAGCCACAGGAGGCCCGCCAGGCGATGCGTTACGGCGCCTTCCGCGGGCCGCGCCTCTTGACCTGCGGGCTGATCATCTCCGCGACCGCTCCCGGAGGGCGCTTCTACGGCGCCATGTACCGCGAGGCCGATGGGCCCGACGAGATGCGCAAGGCGGTCCGCGAGCAGCTGCGGGCGGGCGCCGACTTCATCAAGGTGATGACGTGCGGCGCACGCTCGAACGAGCTCGAGGATCCGGACCCGACCCAGTTGACCCACGCCGAGTTCGAGGCGCTCGTCGACGAGGCACACCGGATGGGCGTCCGCGTCGCCGCGCACGTCGAGGGGCTCGACGGGACCGCGGCCGCGATCGAGCACGGGATGGACACGATCGAGCACGGGATGTACCTGGGCCAGCGGCCCGCGCTGCTCGAGCGGATGGCGGCCGGCGGCCAGGTGCTGGTCCCGACCTTGAGCGGCTATTACTGGATGGCGGGGCTGGGCGACGCCATCGACCCGAGCGGCGCGGTGAGCGAGCCCAACATGCTGCCGAGCCTGGTCGAGCTCGCCCACTACAACCTCGCCCAGGGTGCCCTCAGCCTGCGCGCGGCGCGCGCGGCCGGGGTCAAGATCGCGCTCGGCTCAGATCGCGACGGGATCAGGGGCGACGACGTCGCCTACGAGCTCCTGCGCATGGTCCATCACGGGCTGAGCGTCGAGGAGGCGCTCGTGAGCGCGACCGGGACCGGGGCCGAGGCGCTCGGGCTGGGGCACTACGTCGGCACGGTCGAGCCGGGCAAGCTCGCCGATCTCGTCGTCCTCGACGGCGACGTGCTCGCCGAGCCGGAGCTGCTCCTCGATCCCGAGCGGATCTGGGCCGTGTTCCAGCTCGGGGAGCAGGTGGCCTGATTCATGCGAGCGAGATCCAGGTCGTCCTCAGCTGCGTGTAGGACTCGAGGGACGCCCCGGCTCGCGCAGGACGCACGCCCTGATCTTCCGCGCCTCAGCGGACGGCCTCATGTGGCTTCGGTCTCAGAGCGCCCCTCGACCGCCTGCAGCTCGCGCAACTCATCGAGCGGTATGTGACACCGGATCCCGTGCCCCGGTTCCTCCTCGATGAGCTCGGGCTCGGTCGTCTCGCAGATCTCACCGATCTTGCGCGGGCAGCGCGTCTGGAATGGGCACCCGGAGGGCGGCGCGGCGGCGCTGGGGATCTCACCATGGAGGCGGATGCGGGAGTGCCCGAGGTCGTCGAGGTTCGGCACGGCCGAGAGCAGCGCCTCGGTGTACGGGTGGCGCGGCCCGGCGAACACCTGCTCCGCCGGTCCGAGCTCCATGAGCCGCCCGAGGTACAGGACCGCGACCCGGTCCGCGAGGTATTGCACGACGCCAAGGTCGTGGCTTATGAACAGGTAGGCGACCTGCTTGCGGTGCTGGAGGTCGGTCAGGAGGTTGAGGATCGCGGCCTGGACCGAGACGTCGAGGGCCGAGGTCGGCTCGTCGCACACGACGATGCGGGGATCGCCGGCGAACGCGCGCGCGATCGACACCCGCTGCTTGAGGCCGCCGGAGAGCTGTGACGGGCGCATCGGCAGGTACCGCTCGGAGAGCCTGACCGACTGCATCAGCGCCGTCAGCCGCTCCTTCAGCGCGTCGCCGCTGTAGCCGCCGAGCTTCGAGAGCGAGCGGGTGATCAGCCGGCGGACGGAGTGCCGCCGGTTGAGCGCCGAGTCGGGGTTCTGGAAGACGATCTGGAGCGCCTTCTGGTCCTCGGCGCCGCGACTCTTGGCGAGCGGCGCGAGCGGGTGTCCGTCGAGTTCGATCTCCGCGCCCGCGTCGGGCGGGATGATGCCGAGGATGAGGCGGGCGAGCGTCGTCTTGCCGCTGCCGGACTCGCCGACCAGACCCACCGTCTCGCCGGGGCGGATGTCGAGGTCGACGCCGAGGAGCCCGCGCACCGTCTGGCCGGAGATGTGGAAGGTCTTGCTCGCCGCGCGCACGCGCAGGAGCGGCGCGGCGTCGGCGGGCGGGGCGTCCGCGGGCGGGGCGTTCGCGGGCGGGGCGTCGGCGGGCGGGGCGGCCGCGCTCGGGACGCTCTGAGCCCGCTCGTGGTAATAGCAGCGCGAGCCGCGAGCGCCGCCGATCTCGTACAGCGGCGGCGCCTCGCTCCGGCAGCGATCGTCGGCGAGCCCGCAACGGTCGGCGAAGACGCACCCACGGGCCTCGAACCCAGGCGCCGGCGGCGATCCGGGGATGGTCGCCAGCGTGGCGCGAACGTGCCCGGGCCGCTGCGCCTCGCGGCGCGGGATCGAGCGCAGGAGCCCGACCGTGTAGGGGTGGCGCGGATCGGAGAACACGGCCTGAGCCGGTCCCTCTTCGACGAGCTTGCCGGCGTACAGGACCCCGACCCGGTCGCACATCTGCGCGATCACGGCGAGGTTGTGGCTGATGAACAGCAGCGAGGTGTTGAACTCGCTGCGCAGGCCCTTGATGAGATCGAGCACCTCCGCCTCGACGGTCGCGTCGAGCGCGGTCGTTGGCTCGTCGAGGATCAGCAGCGAAGGCTCGGCGGCGAGCGCCATCGCGATCACCGCGCGCTGGAGCATCCCGCCCGAGAGCTGGTGGGGATAGCGCCGCATGACGGAGGCGGGATCTGAGATCTGGACCTTGATCAGCATCTCCTCGGCGCGCTCGAGCGCCTGTTCGCGCGGCACGCCGGCGATCTCGTACACCTCGGCCACCTGCCGGCCGACCACGATCGATGGGTTCAGCGCGCGACCGGGCTCTTGATAGACCATCGACACCGTGCTCGCGCGCAGGCGCCGGAGCTCTGCCTTCGAGAGGCCGAGCACGTCGCGCCCTTCGATCTGGATCGTCCCGCCGGAAACCCGGCCGTTGCGCGCGAGGTAACGGACGATCGCGAGCGCGATCGTCGATTTCCCGGAGCCCGACTCGCCGACGAGCCCGAACGATTCTCCGCGCGCGACGTGGAAGCTGACGTCCCGGATCACCCTCTGATCCTCACGGCGCACCTTGAAGGCGATCGAGAGGTGCGCCAGCGACAGCGCATCGGCCGAGGCGATGTCGAGCTTCTCGGGGCCCGGCGGCGCGGATTCGGCGCTCATGGCGCGAGCTCCGATTCGATCGAGTTGGCGATCATGTTGACGCCGACCACGAGCGAGGCGATGGCGAGCGCGTCGAACAGGACCTCCCACCAGTAGCCGGCCGTGACGAGTCCGTAGTTGGTCGAGATCTCGAGCCCCCAGTTCGACGAGGGCGGCGGGATCCCGAAGCCGAGGAACGAGAGCGTCACGATCGTGAATACCGCATATCCGAGGCGGACGGTGAACTCGACCATGATCGGGGCGAGGACGTTCGGCAGTATCTCCACAAACATGATGTACAACGCGCCCTCGCCCCGCAGCCGCGCGGCGGACACGTAGTCGAGCTCGCGCTCGAGCAACACCGCGGCGCGCACGGTGCGGGCGATGAGCGGGGTGAAGACGATCCCGATGACGAGGATGAGTGTGCCGTTCGAGGGGCCCAGCGCGATCACCCCGAGGATCCCGGTCACCACGAGCGGCAGAGCCAGGAATGCCTCGACGAAGCGGCCGAGGATGTCGTCCACGATGCCGCGGAAGTAGCCCATCACGAGGCCGAGCGCGGTCCCCAGCGCCGTGCCGAGCGCGGTCGCGGCGGGCGCGGTGATGAGGATGTCGCGCGCGCCCGTGATCACGCGCGCGAACATGTCCCGGCCGAGCTGGTCGGTGCCGAACCAGTGCGACAGGGACGGCGGCTTGTTGATGCCCGTTAGGTCCTGCGCGAGCGGATCGTGCGGCACCAGCAGGTTGCCGAAGATGGCGGCGAAGATCCAGAAGCCGAGGATGCAGGCGCCGGCGATGAACGTCTTGGAGTGGACGAGGTCGCGGAGGAACTCTCCTCGGAGCTCGGATTCGACCGCCCCGGCGGACTCGACGGGGACCGCGCCGATGCTCACTCGATCCCCCGGTGCCGGATGCGCGGATTGAGCAGCGAGTAGATGATGTCGGCCGCCAGCGTCGCGACCATGTAGACGATTCCGATCACGAGCACGCCGGCTTCGAGCATCGGGAAGTCCTTGCTGTTGGCGGCGTTGAAGATGAGCGAGCCGATGCCCTGGTAGCGGAACAGGGTCTCGACGAGCACCAAGCCGCCGATCAGATAGCCGGTCTGAGTGGCGATCACGGTAATCGTCGGCAGCAGCGAGTTGCGCAGGATGTGGCGGCGGATCATCACCCCGCGGGGCAGTCCCTTGAGCGTCGCCGTGCGCGCGTAGTCGGATGCGAGCGCCTCGACCGTCCCCGTCCGTGCCATCTGCTGGATGTAGCCGAAGAGGATCAAGACGAGCGGGATCGCCGGCATGATCAGGTGGTAGATCTGGGTGCCGATGCTCGCCCCCGGGGGCGCGGTGGCCGAGATCGGGAGGATGTTGAGCGCGATGCCGAAGACGAGGATGAGGATGATGCCCGAGACGACCTCCGGGATCACGGTCGCCGAGAGCCCGAACACGCTGATGATCCGGTCGATCGGCTTACCGACGTTGAGCGCCGCGACGACGCCGCCGATGATGCCAAGCGGGACGACGATCACGAACGCGACCGCGGCGAGCTTCAGCGAGTTGCCGAGCGCCGTCGTGAGCAGGGGCCCGATCGCCCCGCGGTACTGGTAGGACGTGCCGGGATTGCCGCGCACGAAGTGGCTGATCCAGTGCCAGTACTGCGTCAGCACCGGCTGGTCGGTCCCGAGCTGATGCGCGAGCGCCTTGACCGCCGACGGGGCCGCGAGCGGGCCGAGGATCGCGCGCGCCGGGTCGCCCGGCAGCACCTGGGCGGCGAAGAACACGATCACGCTGAGGATCCACAGCGTGATGAGACCGAGGCCGACACGCTTGAGGATGAAGATCAGCATCGGGGGCTCGCGGGCGGCCCACAGTGAGCGCTACGCCTTATACGCGTCCTTGAGGTAGATGGCGCTGATCGAGGTCGGATTGACGCCGTGGACGTTCGCGGTCGTCGCGGTCAGCCCGTCGACGAAGTACGGGATCACGAGCGGCGTCTCGTTCAGCAACAGCGTCTCGATCTTGCCCGCGAGCGTGCGCTGCGTCTGGAGGTCGACGGAGGCAACGTACTGCTTGACGAGTCCGTCGTAGGTCGGGTTCTTGAAGTGCGCCGCGTTCCAGGGGCCGCCAGAGGTAAGCGGCGCTTCGAGGAACACGTTCGGGACGCCGCGATCGCCATAGTCGACCAGGCTCACGATCGCGTCGAGCCAGTCCGAGTTGCCGTACGTCGACTTGCCGTAGTAGTTCGTCTGGGTCTCCACCTTGAGCTTCATCGTGACGCCGATCTTGCTCGCCGCCTGGGCAATTACCTGCGCCAGGGCGGGGACCTCCTCGTACTGCTCGGTCGTCAGCGTGGTCGAGAATCCGTTCGGATGGCCGGCGGCGGCGAGGAGCTGCTTGGCCTTGGCGATGTCTTGAGCGCGTTGGGGCGCGCTGGTGTTGGTTGACGGGAACTTCGGCGAGAAGGGGCTGTCGTTGCCGAGCACGCCGTCGCCCGACAGCAGCGCCGCAACCATCCCCGGCCGGTCGAGCGCCAGCGCTATCGCCTGGCGTACGCGCGGGTCCGTGAACGGCGCCATGTCGTTGCGCATCGAGAGCTCGCGGTGGTTGGCGGACTTGAGCTTGATGATGTTGTAGGAGGAGTTGTTGAGCAGCGATTGCGCGCCCTGGGTGACGAACTGCACGATGACGTCGACCTGTCCCCCCTGGAGCGCCAGGATCTGCGGCTGCTGCGAGGCGTAGAAGGTGAACGCGGTCGAGGCCAGGTTGGGCGCCCCGCCCCAGTAGTCCGGGTTGGCGACGAAGTTCGCGCCCGCGTTCTGGCTGTAGCTCCGGAGCTTGAACGGGCCCGTTCCCATGAACGTGCTCTGCCACTTGGCGAAGTCGGTGCCCTTGGGCACGATGATGGCGTTGTAGTTGTCCGAGGAGACGAGGTAGGGGAAGTTTCCGTTCGGGGCCTCGAGGTGGAAGGCGACGGTCGAGGCGTCGACCTTGACCACGCCGCTCGGCTTCAGCACGCCGGTGAACGTCGACAACGCGTTCGAGGTGTTCTTCGGATCGGCCAGCTGCTGGAAGGTGTATACGACGTCGTCGGCCGTGAGCGCGGCGCCGTTGTGGAACTTGACCCCCGGACGGAGGCTGAAGGTCCACATGCTCCCGTCCGCATTCGGCTTCCAGCTCGTGGCGAGCATGGGCTGGAGCTGGAGTGCCATGTTGTTGTCGAAGGCCAGGAACTCGCCGGTCTGGGCGAGCATGCACAGTCCCCCGGCGTCGGAGATGGTGAGCGGGTTGATCGCCCCCGCCGGGGTCTGAAGCGCCAGCTTGAGCGTCCCGCCCTTCGTCGGCTGGCCGGCGGTGGTGCCGGTCGACGCTGGGGTCGACGACGTGTTGTTCGCTCCGCCGCACGCCGTCAGTACCGCGCTCAGGACGGAGGCTGACATCCCGATCACCGCGCCGCGGCGGACGAACTGGCGCCGGCTGATGCTTCCGGACACGAGCTCGTCGATGTAGTGGTTCTCGAGCTCTGAGCGATCCGCGCGAATCGTGTCGAGCCTAGACGTGTCTCTGGCCATCCTCGGTCACCTCTCTCCGCCCTACGGAAGACTTGGGTCGCCTGTACCCCGACAGAGCGGCTGTTCTTTCACACCTGGCGGTGGCTGTCAAGCGTGCACGGATCGGAGCACCTCGGACGCTAACGCGGCGGCATCGGCGATTTCTGCGCCGTCGGCCCCCTCCGCCGGGGTATGGCTCTCGCCGCCGTGGAGTGGTTGAGTCACGTAGCGCGTTGTAGCGCTCACCACTGCGGAAAACCTGGCATCCGCGGGCGAATGCGATGCTCTCGGCCGCACGCCGCTCAGCGCTCGATCAGGCCCCAGGAACGTCATCGCGGCGCACGACGCCGAGTAGTCTTCCCTCCGGGTCGGTGACGATCAGCCTTCGTGCCTCGATGCGGGCAAATCGCGCGACGAGCTCGTCGACGGTTCTGTGTGGACGGATCGTTGCGGGTCCTGGCTCCAGCACACTCTCGACGCTGACCGCACCGTCGGTGAGGTTGGAGCGGCGCACGCGGCCGATGACGACGCGGTCGTCCGATAGTGCGAGCGCGAAGCCGTATGGGCTTGCATCGATCCGGCGTGTAATCTCGTCGGGCGGTTCGTCGAGCGCGCAGGTCGCGACCTCCTCGTGCATCAGCGTTAGCGCCGTTGTGCGCCCCGCCGCGGTACCCTCGATGGGGAGGCCGTGGGCCATCCAGTCGACTTTGCCGGGCGCATAGTCGCAGGCGTCATAGCCGAGGGTTGCGAGCCGGCACGCGGCTCGTGGGCTGAGGTCTCAGAGGCCGTCCCAGCAGTACACGACGACCGGGCGGAAGCGGTCGAGCAGCGCGCCGGCGCGCTCAGCGTCGAGTTCCTTGAGCGGCAGGTGCAGAGCCCCAGGAAGGTGAAGCTCTTCGTACTCCTCGTGCGGGAGCACTTCGACCAGCTGCGCTCCGCCGTCAAGCAGCGTTCGAAGACCGTCCAGATCGACTGCGCGTGCCGTCATGCGGGACCGTTGCGACGTGGCGCTCCGAGCACCCACGCGGGGAAGTACTTCGTGAGGAGATCGGCCTCGGCGGGCGCGGCCGGGAGGCGGAACGGGGCGGTGAGCGTCGT
>JAXDGF010000205.1:0-8328 GCA_034665165.1 Solirubrobacteraceae bacterium
CGTCGGCGCTCATCGTCACCATGCACGTCCCCGTTCCTGAGCAGCCTCCTCCGCTCCAGCCTGCGAACCTCGAGCCTGCGGCCGGGGTCGCCGTCAGCGTCACTACTGTGCCCTGGTTGTAGATGGCCGAGCAGGTCGCCCCACAGCTGATCGTGCTGTCGCCGCTGCTCACCGAGCCCGAGCCGGTGCCGCTCTTGGTCACCGTA
Organism: Solirubrobacteraceae bacterium; assembly: GCA_034665165.1. Taxonomy (GTDB): domain Bacteria; phylum Actinomycetota; class Thermoleophilia; order Solirubrobacterales; family Solirubrobacteraceae; genus Palsa-465. The sequence goes on from JAXDGF010000205.1 coordinate 207, forward strand.
AGCGTATGGGTGGTGGTGGCGTTGAAGGTTGCGGTCGCTGACTCGTCGGCGCTCATCGTGACCATGCACGTCGTCGACGATCCCGAGCACGCACCCGTCCAGCCGGCGAAGATCGACCCGGTGGGGGCTGAGGCCGTCAGCGTGACGACGGCACCGTCGCTGTACAGCGACGAGCACGTCGTCCCACAGTTGATTCCACCGTCGCCACTGGTCACCGTCCCGGAGCCCGAGCCGTTCTTCGAGACCGTCAGGGTGCGCGTCGCGACGGTGTTGAAGGTGGCGGTGACCGACTCGTCCGCGCTCATCGTCACCATGCACGCCCCCGTGCCGGAGCAGGCGCCGCTCCAGCCCGCAAATACGGAGCCGACGCTCGCCGTCGGTGTGAGAGTCACCGGCGACCCCTCGGCGAACGAGTTCGAGCAGGTCGACCCGCAGTCGATTCCCGTCGGCGAGCTCCCAACGCTCCCTGATCCGCTCCCGCTCTTGGACACGGTCAGGGTATGCGTGATGGCGGTGAAGGTGGCGGTGACCGAGCGGTCCTGGCTCATCGTCACCGTGCATGTGCCCGTTCCCGAGCATCCGGCGCCGCTCCAGCCCGTGAACGTCGAATGCGTGGCCGGCGTCGCCGTCAGGATCACCATGGACCCTTGCGTGAACGAGGCCGAGCACGTCGCGCCGCAGTCGATCCGGGTGGGAGAACTGGTCACCGAGCCTGTCCCCGTGCCCGCATCGGTCACGGTCAGCGTGCGCGGTACTCCGGTCAGGCCGAGCGCCTGGACCGCGAAGCTGGTCGCGACGATGGGACTGAAGTCGTCGCGGCCGTCCACGGGCCAGGACCCGTCTCCGCCCTGCTGGGTGAGGAGCAGGTCGATGACCTTCGCATACCAGTTCGTCGTGTCGGTGAGACTCGGCGCGATGTACTGCCCGAACCCCTTGGTCAGCGACCAGAGCGAGTAATGGAAGCCGCCATCGCCGTTGATGTACCAGTCGCACCCTGAGACCGTGAGATCGCAGGTTCCGTCTTCGTTCATGCCGTTGTGGGCGAGCTGCTGGCCCCCCGACGTGGTCCCCTGCTCGAGCTCGTACTCGTTGAGGACGTCGCGCGCGAACGTGAGCGCGGCCTGCACCTTCGCGTCACTGCTGGCGACGCCGTCGTACCCGAGGCCCAGCAGCAACGAGCCCGTGTCGTTGGCGTCCGAGTCGAAGCTCCCGTAGACGTCATAGGCGCCCCCGCCGTCGTTACGCGCTGCGAAATAGTTGGTGCTCTGGAGCTCCTGAATGTGGGTCTGCCAGCCGATATCGATGCTCGCCGTGGCGGCGGGCACGCCACCACTGAGTTGCAGGCCGGTCAGGGCGAAGCCCGTGTTGGACTCATCGGACCGTGTCGGGCCTGCGTCGTAGTTCCAGCCGCCGCAGTAGACGTCGGTTCCCGAGCCGGCGGGCGGCTGGTCGGCTGAGGAGCAGTCCTGACTCAGCGGGTTCCCGGTCACCGACTGCGGAGCCTGCTGGTTTTGGATCAGCCATGAGCGTCCGAGCGAGATCGCCGTCGCGATCCCGGGCACGATCGTGCCGCTCAATGAGAGGCCATCGACCGCCAGCCCCGTGACATACGTCTGATACGTCGGGTCAAAGCTGCCGTCCGCGGCTTGCTGCCCGAGGAGGTAGGTAACGGCATTGGCGAGGTGAGTCTGCTGGGTCGCAGTCAGGTTGCTCGGATTTCCGCCGTCGAGGACCCCGTAGGCGATGACCGCGAAGGCGGTTTCTGCATTCGGGCCGGCTGTTCCGAAGCTACCGTCTACGTTCTGCTGCGCGTCGATGTATCCGACGCCGTTGGCGATCGCCGTAGTCACCTGTGCTTGCGTCCAGCCACCGACGGTTGCACGAGCCGGACCGGCCGCCAGCAGTGTTCCCAGGGCCGCGAGCAGAACTATCAGTGCCCTCGTTGAACGAGAAGCTGAAGTATGTGAGCCCACGCCGCCCCCGATCGGTACGACTCTGCATGCCCAACGTCCGCTCGGCCTAAGCGAACGATCCGTCAATCGCCCTCACGTAAGCACAGTCTGGTGTGAGCGTCAAGCGCCGAGGTCAGGCCGTCGGTGAGCGAGTTACGCCCTCAGTAGAGAGCTCTGGGGATAGAGTTGTCGTGTGGAGGGACTCGGGGTCGTAGGTCGCGAAGCTGAGCTGGCCGAGGTTGACGTCTTCCTCGCCGCCGCGAAGGGCGAGTTCGCCGCCCTGGCGCTCGAGGGGGCGGCGGGGATCGGCAAGACCACGGTGTGGGAGCAGGCGCGCAGGCGCGCCGAGGACCGGGGAGCGCGCGTGCTCTGGTCCCGGCCCTCGGTCGCCGAGGCGAAGTTCTCCTTCGCCGGGATCGCCGACCTCCTCGCGCGCGTCGACGAAGCGACGCTCGGCGCCCTGCCCGAGCCCCAGCGCGACGCGCTCGCGGTGGCGATGCTGCGCGCCAAGCCGGCGCGGCGCACCGGCGTGGCTCGGGCCGTGGCCGCGGGCTTTCTCGAGCTGGTGCGCGCGCTGGCCGCGACCACCTCAGTCGTGCTCGCCGTCGACGACGCCCAGTGGCTCGATCCGTCCTCGCGCGGCGTGCTCGAGTTCGCCGCCCGCCGCCTCGAGCGCGAGCCCGTCGGGCTCCTGCTCTCCGTCCGCACCCCCGGCTCGCCCTCCACCCTCGCCGCCGCCGTGGCCGAAGACCGGCTCCGGCGCGTCGTCCTCGGTCCCCTCTCCCTGGCGGCGCTCGGGCGCATCGTCGCGGCCCGGCTCGGATCCTCGCTGCCGCGCCCCGTGCTCGTGCGCATCGTCCAGGCGAGCGGCGGCAACCCGTTCTATGCCCTCGAGATCGCGCGGCTCCTGCTCGAACGCGAGGCCGGCTACGTGCCGGGTTCGGCGCTGCCCGTGCCCGAGGATCTCCAGGCCCTGACCGCGGCGCGAATCAGGCGCTTGCCCGCCGCGGCGCGGCAGGCACTCCTGCTTGCTTCCGTCCTCTCCGCTCCCGACAGCGAGATGATCGATGCCGACGCGCTGCTCGCCGCCGAGGAGGCCGAGATCGTCACCGTCGACGCGCGCGGGCGGATCGAGTTCGCACACCCACTCTTCGCCTCCGCCGTGTCGGCCTCGGTCCCGAGCGCGCGCCGGCGCGAGGCGCACCGGCGCGCGGCCGAGATCGTCTCCGATCCCGAGCAGCGCGCGCGTCACCTCGCCCTCGGATCGGCCGGGCCAGACGGCGCCGTCGCGCTCCAGCTCGTCGACGCGGCCACGCGCGCGGCCGAGCGGGGCGCCGTCGACGCCGCGGCCGAGCTCGCCGAGCTCGCGGTCCAGCTCACTCCGGCAGCCTCCGCGGGCGAGCGCGGCGCGCGGCTCCTGACCGCGGCCCGGTTCTACTTCGAGGCCGGGGATCTGGTACGGGCCGAGCTGCTCGTGAAGGAAGCGGCGCTGCCCGGCTCGGCAGACGACGTCCGCGCCCATGCGCTCCAGCTCGCCGCGCACCTGAGCGGGCGGCGCAGCAGCTTCGGCGAGGCAATCGGGCTGGCCGGGGCGGCGCTCGCGCTGGCGGGCGCCGACGACGGACTCCGGGCCGAGATCGAGCTCGAGCTCGGCTACTCGCACCTCAGTCTCGGCGACCTCCTCGGGGGGTGCGCCTACGCGCAGGCGGCGATCTCGCACTCGGAAGCGACGGGGGACGATGGGCTGCACGCCGAGGCGCTCGCGGTGTCCACCATCGCCGAGTTCATGGCGGGCCGCGGGCTGGCGGCGGAACGGCTGGCGCGCGCGCTCGCGCTCGAGGATCCGGCCCGCGTGGCTCGCTTCGTGTGGCGTCCGCGCTACATCGAAGGAATTCTCCAGCTCTGGCTCGGCGACGTCGAAGCGGCGCTCGCGACCTCCGGCGAGCTCCACCGCGAGCTCGTGGACCAGGGACAGGAGGGGGCGGTCCCGATGCTCTTCCTTTACCTGGTGTGGTCCTACCTGTGGCACGGCGAGCTCGACCGGGCGGCCGAGATTGCCGCGCGCGCGCGCGAGGCGGCGACGCTGCTCGACGACATGACGGCCGCGGCCGTGGGCCTGGGCGCCGGCGCGCTCGTCCACGCCTACGGCGGGCGCGGCGACGCGGCGCGCGCGGAGGCGATGGAGGCGCTCGGGCTCTTCGAGCAGCTGCAGTGGCGCCCGGGTTCGATCTGGCCCCTGTGGGCGCTCGGGCTGGTGGAGCTCTCGGAAGGTAATGCTGCCGGTGTCGACGCCGTCCTGCGCCCCCTCGCCGACCAGTTCGTGGCCACGGATGGGGAGGAGCCCGTGCTCCTCGTCGATCCCGTCCTGTGCGTGTTCCTGCCCGACGAGATCGAGGCCTTGATCGCGCTCGGCGAGCTCGAGCGCGCCCAGACGTACCTGCTCCCCTTCGAGCGCCGGGCCGGAGAGCTCGAGCGCGCGTGGGCCATTGCCGCCGCCGCGCGCTGCCGCGGAGCGCTCATCGCGGCCGAGCGGGGCGACCCCGAGCTCGTGTTTGCCGCCTTCGACCGTGCTCTGGCCGCGCACGCGCGCCCGGCGATGCCGCTCGAGCGCGCGCGGACCCTGCTCCTGGCCGGGCAGGCGCGCCGCCGCTACAAGCAGCGCGGCCTCGCCCGCGCGGCGCTGACCGAGGCGCTCGAGGTGTTCGAGGCCGCCGGCGCGACGCGCTGGGCGGAGCGCGCCGCCAGCGAGCGTGCGCGCATCGGCCACCCGGCTCCCGGCTCGGATGAGCTCACCGGGACCGAGCAGCGCGTGGCGGACCTGGCCGCCGAGGGGCTGTCGAACCGGGAGATCGCCGAGCGCGCCTTCGTCTCGATCAAGACGGTCGAGGCCAACCTCACCCGCGTGTATCGCAAGCTCGGCGTACGCTCGCGTGCCGGCCTCGTACGTGCAATGTCCGCGGGCGACGGGGCAGGGTCCGGGTAGGGGCGGCTGCGGCGCGCGCCACGCCCGCTCGCCCACCCCCGCGCCCCGCGCCCCCCGCGCCCCGCGCCCCCCGCCCCCCTCACACATAGGGTTTCCCCTCTTTCGCTCGCGACACCGGGCGCCATACCGTGCGGGGCGCGATGAGATGGCTCCTAGCGACTGCCGCGTGCGTAGTAGTGTCACTCGCGACGAGTGCTTCCGCGCTCGCTTCTCCGGTAACGATCGATTTCGAGTCGGGCGCCTCGGTCGGGGATCAAATCACCAACCAGTACGCGTCACCCGGTGCCATTCCCGAGGGGCCGACGTTCATGCCCGCCGCGAGCGCGGGCTTCACCGCCTTCGGCTGCGGTCCCGGACATCTGACCGCCGCGGCGGCTCATTCACCGACGCACTCGGTCGCGCTCGACGGCTGCGCCGGCGGATCCGAGTTCAGCCCGACCGCGACGTTCTTCTCGATGGGTTACACCACCGACTCCGTCTCGTTCTGGATCGCAATCGGGGGCGGCATCATCTCCGGCGCCCACGACAACGTGATCACGACGGCGTTCGACGCCAACCGTAATCAGCTCCAGCAGGTCGTGACGACGCTTGGCCCCCAGTCCGGGCCGACCTGGCAACAGGTGACCGTCACGGCGACGGGCTTCAACATCGCCTTTGTCGCCGTCGAGCTGGGCAACCAGGGCGGCAATTCCTCCTCGCCCACGGGCGTCGGAGACACGGTGGTCGACCTCAGCAGCACTCCGCTCTACCTTGACGACCTCACCTATGACCCCCCCGCGTCGCCGCCGAACTCGAGCTTCGTCCTCGGAGCGAGCCCGGCCGCCACCTCGACCGTCGCCGGAGGCCAGGTGCAGATCTCTATCCCGGTCACGTGGGTCAACAATCCCAATCCGTCGGCCAACCCGGTCACCCTGGCCGCGACGACCCCGACCGGCGTGACCGCCTCCTTCTCGCCTAATCCGACCAGCACGGGGAGCTCGCTGCTCACCCTCGACGTGAGCAAGACCGCGCCCGTGGGGCAGACGAGCGTAACCGTGACGGGGACGGTGGGCGCCAAAACGGCCCAGGTCATCATCCCCTTCGGCATCAGCGCGCCCTTCGAGGTCGGTAACCCCGGGGCGGTGACGCTGGCGCCGTGCACGCCCAAGCAGGTCCACCTCGCCGTCAGCTCGGCGAGCACCGTCACCCAGCCCATCAGCCTCTTTGTCACCACCTCCAACCAGCCCGGAGTGACCATCACCGGGATCTCGGGCCCGGACGGACCGGGAACGGTGACCGATTCCTCACACGCCAACGTCACCGTCACGCCCCAGAACGGCTCCGCGACGGCCACCCTGAGCCTGTCCGTAGCCCCCGGCACCTTGCCGGCGAGCGCGCGGATCTTCGGCGTCCAGGCCCTCTCGAGCGGCTACGCGGACCAGAGCAACAATACGGGCACGCTCGCGATCGAAGCGGGGCAAGTCGACAAGGTGACCAACGCGGGGCTGCTGATCAACACCGTGCGCGCGCCATGGCTCGGGCAGTCCGGCACGCCCGTGACCCTGACCGGGGCAGGCTTCTGCCCGGGCACGCGCGTCGCCATCGGCGACCCCGACAACCCGGTCGACGCGACCTCGATCTCGGGCGACGGAACGTCGCTGACCTTCTCGACGCCGCGCGGCGGCACCACCGGACCGATTGAGCTCCTCCCGCCGACGGGTACGGGCTTCACCGGGCCCAGCCTCACTTTGCGCACCTTCCGTAACACCTGGGGCTTCCCGTTCGCCAACGGTGACTTCCACACCCTGCTGAGCCAGGACATGGAGGATCAGCTCTTCGGCAAGAGCGAGACGAACATCAACGTGTTCGGCTGGCTCGTCCGCAAGCCCGAAGCCTACGAGTATCAGACCATCACCAACAATCACGTCGCCGGGGGCCTGTGCTTCGGCTTCGCCTACTCGAGCCTCGAGTTCTTCGACAACCCGGCGGCGATGGCCGGCTTCCCCCTGAGTGGTGGCAACGACCCGTGGCACCTCGACACGTCGAACCCCACCGATACCCAGAACATCGTCAACTTCGTCGTCGAGCGCTTCTCGCTTCAGTTCACCGACCAGCTCATCCCCTATGAGGTCAACGCCGTCCTCGGCGTGCACGGTACCGACGACGACGTGAACGCGATCAAGCAGGGACTGGCCGGGGGCGAGCCTGTGATGATCGGGATGGTCCATTGGGAGGGGGCGTCGATCGCGGGCCACACGGTGCTCGCCTATGACACGCAGCAGCTTCCCGACGGGAGCACGGCGGTCGACGTCGTCAACTCGAACGAGCCCTACCAGACCTCCGAGGAGAGCAACCCCGCCGCCCACGACGCGCGCGAGTTCACCAACTCGCAGATCATCATCAAGAACGGCAACTGGACCTTCCCCGAGGGTGCCGATTTCCAGGGCTCGAACGGACAGCCGTGGTCGGGATCCGAGGCCGATCTGGTTGTGTATCCGCACTCGGCGCTGCCGATCATCAACGGCGCCCAGCCGAAGCTCCCGAACGTGTTCACCGGCGCGATCATGGTCGCCTTCGGCTCCGCGGCCGACGGTGTCACCCAGCTCACGGGCAGCGGTGGCGGCAGCCTCTTCACCCACGGCCAGCTCGCGCCCCAGACCGCGTGGCCCAAGGGCGCGGCGCCGGTGCCCGACTTCACCGCGCACCCCGGGCCGCTCCAGCTCGTCGCTCTGAACCCAACCGCTGCCCACACGGTGAGCGCCACTATCCAGCGGCATGCCGGGGGCGGGGCGATGGACATGCGCCTCCCGGGCCTGGACGCCTCGATCCAGGCCGGCGTGCACAACGGTCAGGTGGACACGGTCACGCTCAACCCGCACACCGACTCGATCGGGTATGCGACCTCGGCGGCGCGCGCGTCGCTGAACGGCACGCTCCTGTCCGCGGGCACCGCAGCCGGGGCAGGGACGGCCTCCGCGGCGGGGGCGAGGGTGGCCTCCGCGGCGGCAGCAGGGGCGGGGGCCTCGCTCTCAGATCGCATCGTCCAGTTCGGCACGAGCGTGGCGCGCAGCGGCGCCGACACGATCGCCTTTCCCGCCGGGGGTCAGCTCACGGTGCACCACACGGGCCCGGCGAGCAGCCTCACTCTGACGCTGTCGTCTTTCGGCGCGAGCGGTCAGCCCGTGGCCGTCGCCCTGCCGGCGGTCCG
>JAXDGF010000206.1:0-32110 GCA_034665165.1 Solirubrobacteraceae bacterium
GCGGCCGACGGAAGGTGCCGGCCGCTCCACGTGCGGTCGGTAAGAGAGTCCCACGACGTGTAGTCGGCCATCGTCGAGAGGGGGTTGGGCCGCGTGGGGAACTTCAGGATCGCCATGTTCGTGAGTCCGGCGTTGATCACACGCCGAACCGGAGGGACCGTCTGAATCAGCTTCCAGATGGGCTCCCCATGGGTTGTGATGAACGCCTGGATCTGGTTCTCGAGGCCGTCCTTGGCGGTGCTCCGCTGCTCCGCGAGTGGAATGCTGGCGCGTTTGGCCAACTTCGGAATCGGCGCGTCGGCCAGTGCTTTGGAGAACGCGTTGCGCACCGGAGTGACGGGCGGGAGCACGTTCCAGATGCGCGAACCGTTGGAAGGAATATTCGTAGTGTCGGGCATGACGGCGAGCATACGCCGTTCGCTCAACCGCGTGTGAATTAACCACGAACTTCCGCCGACCGGAGCTTGACAATTTGCCGAGAGGAACTTACCTTGTGTGCCTCGTCCACGGTGTGGGGTGCTTGTTGTCGGCTTCTCGTCCCGCCGTGGTAACTGGCCATGCACGACAACCTATTTCCGGAGAGTGCGTTGGGATGACTGCTGCTCGGACCAACAGCAGACCTAATTCCGAGGTTGGGCTGGTGCTCGCCGGAGGAGGCGCCCGTGGCGCGTACGAGGCCGGGGCGCTGTCAAAGCTGCTCCCCGAGCTCGAGAAGCGCGGCGAACGGCCCGGGATCATCCTCGGTACCAGCATCGGCGCGCTCAACGCGACCCACATCGCCGCCACCGCCCATCTGCCGGCACAGGAATCAGTCGATGAACTGATCAAACTCTGGCTAAAGGTCCAGTTCAGCAACATCGTCGGCCCGCTCGTGTCGCTGCGCGAGATCGGGCGCCTGCTGCGCTATTTCCAGCGTCGAAGCACACCATCGCTGCTCGACACGAGCTCTCTCCCCGCGCTGCTGAACGAGCTCATCGAGTTCGAGCAGCTCCACGAGAACACCGGCCGTGACCTCGTCTCGCTGGCCGTCGTCGCGACCTCGTACGCCACCGGGGACAGCGTGGTGTTTCACGAGGGTCCGCCGCGCGGGACGGTGGCGCCGGACCTCGGACGAGGCATCAGCTACTTCGAGACCCGGATCGATCAGACCCACGTGCAGTCCTCAGCTTCGATTCCCGTGGCCTTCCCGGCGACCCGGGTCGAGGCGCCGCCGGGGGCGGCGGGCTGGTACAGCGACGGCGGGACGCGCCTCAATACCCCGATCAAGCCCGCGCTGACGCTCGGGGCCAAGCGCGTCGTCGTCATCGGACTGAACTCGACCGCTCCGCCGCCACGTCCGGAGACCGGGCCGCCCGACATCTTCGACGGCGCGGGCCAGGTGGTGCAGGCGCTTCTCGCCGATCCGATCGCCCAGGACGTGCAGACGCTGGCGGGCTACAACAGCGAGGTCCCGGGAGGCGCTGGTGCCCGGTCAACGGCGGGGCGCGCCGTCGTGCCCTACATCTTCGTCGCTCCCAGCGATCGCCTGACCGTGGGCCGGCTCGCAACCGAGGTCTTCTGCAAGCACCTCTCGAGCCTCGGGGCGTTCTTCCGTGCCCGCGACCTCGTCGCGCTCGGCCGGCTCATCGGGGCCGGGGAGGACGCGACCCGGGCCGAGCTCTTCAGCTTCCTCTTCTTCGCTACCGAGTTCTACGAGGCTCTCTTCAAGCAGGGCCGCGACGATGCGCAGCGCTGGCTCGACTTGCCAGACAACGACGGCCCCTGGCGCCTGAAGCCACCGCCGCTGCCGTCCCCGAAGCCGCCGCCCCGGCAGGCGCGAGCAAAGTCCACCCGCGCGCGGCGGGCAAAGACCGCTACCGGCGCGGCCGGCTCCACGCGCTGACCCTCGGCGCCCGCGCCAACAAACCCGCCCAACAGACCCGCCCCCAGCAAACCCGCCGCAACAAATTCTCCCCGCGGGCGCGTTTACGCCCGGTTGCAGCCGGGTAAAGCGTCAATCAATCCATAAACCGGATGATCAGGGGTCCGGTTTGTAGCTGAGCGCGGCAAGGGAGCAGCGTGGACACTTCGTACGAGCTGTACTGCTTGACGGACCAGCAGTTCTACGACTCGCCATTGCTCGCGACGGTGACAGACCAGCCGTTCGCGATCGTCGCCCGCGAGCCGCCCGGTGGGTGGCGACGCAAGCGGACCGACGACTGGCTCATGTATGCGCCCGAGGGCGTCGTCCTCCCGCTCCAGGGCTGGAAGATCCACGCCTCGGCGTGCCTCGACAACGCTGAGGCCATCGCCGAAATCGTGTGGGAGTACTGCATCCGCGAGCGGATCGCGTTCAAGTTCCTCCCCAGCCGCGAGCTGCTCTTCCTCCGCAACATGAAGTACGCGAGCCGCGGCTTCAGCGGGAAGTTCGTCACCATCTTCCCCGCCGACGAGCGCGAGCTCGAGCGGATCCTCACCGAGCTCGATTCCGCGCTCGCCGGTAACGCCGGGCCGTACATCCTCAGTGACCTGCGCTGGGGCGAGGGCCCGCTCTACGTCCGCTACGGCGGTTTCGCCCCGCGCTACTGCATCGGTGCGAACGGCGAGCTGGAACCGGCTATCGAGGACGCCGACGGGAACCTCGTCCCCGATCGTCGTAATGCGGTCTTCGCCGTCCCACCCGGTGTCGCGCTCCCGGAGTGTCTACAGCCGCATCTGGTCGCGCGTAACAGCGCGACGATGGAGGATCTCCCTTACCGCGTCGAGCGCGCGCTGCATTTCTCCAACGGCGGCGGCGTCTATGCCGGCGTCGACACGCGGAGCGGCGAGCAGGTCGTCCTCAAGGAGGCACGACCGCACGCCGGGCTCGGTCGCGACGAGACAGACGCGGTGGCCCGGCTTCAGAACGAACGCGAGACGCTGGGCCAGCTCGCCGGGCTGGGCATCGCCCCCGCCCTGCGCGACTACTTCGTCGCCGGCGGACATCACTTCCTCGTCATGGACTTTGTGGTCGGGCAGCCGTTGCAGCAGCTCATGGTCGAGCGCTACCCGCTGATCTCCTCGAGCGCCGGCGAAGCGGCGATCGCCGAGTACACCACGTGGGCGCTCGCCATGTGCGAGCGCACCGAGCGCGCCGTCGCCGCCATCCATGAGCGCGGGCTCGTCCTCGGTGACCTCCACCCCTCCAACGTCCTCGTCGAGGCCGACGGACGGATCGTGCTGATCGACCTCGAGATCGCCTCACACGTGAGCGAGCAGCTCCGCCCGCCCCTCGCGGACCCCGGCTTCGGGTCTCCGCCCAACCTCACCGGCTTCGACATCGACGACTACGCGCTCGCCTGCCTGCGCCTGCACCTGTTCCTCCCGCTGACGCGCCTGATCGCGCGTGACCCGGCCAAGACCGCCCAGCTCGCGGGGGCGATCGCCGAGCTCTTCCCCGCCGTGCCGGGAGAGTTCCTCGCCGAAGCGGCGCGCGTGATCACCGCGGCCCGGCCGTCGCCCACGACGACCAGCGCCGGCCCCGGCGCCGGCGCCGCCACCGCCGCGATCCCCGCGCACGCTCTCAAGGAACAACGGTGGGCAACCGTGCGCGACTCGATGGCGCAAGCGATCGTTGCCTCGGCCACCCCCGAGCGCGAGGACCGGCTCTTCCCGGGAGATCCCAAGCAGTTCGATACCAGCGGCTTCAACCTGGCCTATGGCGCGGCCGGCGTCCTCTACGCCCTCGCGGTCACCGGCGCCGGGCGCTATCCCGAGTACGAGGGCTGGCTCCTCGAGCGGGTCCGCAAGCTCGAGCCGGGCACGCGACCCGGGTTCTACGACGGCCTGCACGGAGTCGCGTACGCGCTCGCTCGCCTCGATCACCCGACCGAGGCGCGGGCTCTGCTCGACATCTGCGCGGACGAGCTCGACGGAAAACTCGACCGCCTCGGGCTCGACCTCTACGCGGGCCTCGCCGGCATCGGCCTGAACCTCGCGCACTTCGCCTCCGCGACCGGCGACACCGGGCTGTGGCGCCAGGCCGCCCGCGTGGCCGAGGTGATCGCCGACGGGCTCGGCACCGAGGACAGCGTCGCCGAGCTCAGCGGCCGCGAACATCCCTATGCCGGGCTCGTGCGCGGGTCATCCGGACCGGCACTGTTCTTCATCCGCTTATTCGAGCAGTTCGGCGACCCGGCGCTGCTCGACTACGCCGAAGTCGCCCTGCGTCAGGACCTCCGGCGTTGCATCGTCGTCGACGACGGGAGCATGCACGTCAACGAGGGCTGGCGGAGCATGCCCTACCTCGCCGACGGGAGCGTCGGCATCGGCCTCGTCCTCGCCGACTACCTGAGCCACCGCGAGGACGAGCGCTTCGCCGCCGCGGCCGCCGCGATCGACAGGGCCGCTCGTTGCGCTTTCTACATCGAGCCCGGCTTGTTCTGGGGCCGGGCGGGGATGATCCTCTACCTGAGCCGTCCCCACCGACCGGCCGCCGGCGCGGAGGACGTGGCGGCGGCGGCCCACATTCGCCGGCTGGCGTGGCACGCCTCGAGCTATCAGGGCCACCTCGCTTTCCCGGGCGAGGAGCTCCTGCGTCTTTCGATGGATCTGGCGACGGGCACGGCGGGCGTACTGCTCGCGCTGGGCGCCGCCCTGCACGACGCGCCCGTCGAACTTCCGTTCCTCAGATCGGCGGGAGGCGCCGAGCGAGGTTCGCAGCGTGTACTCACGACTGTTGGAGGGAGGTGACAAACACATGCCGATTCTCGATCTCCAAGCTCTGCCGGCACCCACTAAGGAGCGCGGCGGCGGCAAGAGCGGCTCGAGCAAGGGTTGCAACAATGGCGGCGGCTTCAGCGGGCTCAGCCTGCTTCTCTGCGGCTGACCGAGCACGCCTGGGTCGGGACAGTCGCTCCGGTTCACGGAGCGGCTGTCCCGGAGGCATCAGTTTGCGGCGACGTAGAGGGTCGCCACAAATGACCGACAGAGATCCTAACCGAGGTACCGGTGAGCACTGACGACGCCGTAGACGTGACGAGCCCGGCGGCCCGCCGCCGGGTCGACCGCCTGCTCGTGACCGTGGCCCGCGAAGGCGGCCCGTGGGTCGGCGTCCTCGGGCTCATGGCGCTGGTCATCGCGGGCGCCGAGCTCGCCCTGCCCGCCGTGATCGGGGGCGCGGTCGACGCCGTCGTGCGCAACCGCTCCCCCGGCATCTGGGTCATCGCCTGCGCCGCGCTCATCGTCGTGCTCGTGGTCTGCGACGCGGTGGACGATCTCTCGGCCGGAGCCGCGACGGCGCGGTCGACGGCAGGCCTGCGCCGGGGACTGGTGCACCACCTCCTCGCCCTGGGCAGCAGGCCGCCCCGCGCCTTCCCGCCCGGTGAGATCACGGCCCGCCTCGTCGGGAACGCCGCCGACGCCGCGCGGGTCGCGCCCGACGTCGTCCGGAGCGTCGCCGGCCTCGTCCCGGCGGTGGGCGGGATCGTCGCCCTCGTGATCATCGACCCCTGGCTCGGAGTGACGTTCGTCGCGGGAATGCCGATCTTCACGCTCGCGCTCCGAGCCTTCGCGCGCGACGCCGCCGCGGTCGCCACCCGCTATCTCGCCGTCCAGGGCACCATCGCCGCCCGCCTCCTCGACGCGCTGACCGGAGCGCGCACCATCGCCGCCGCCGGAACGGTCGAGCAGGAGGCACGCCGCATCCTCGCCCCCGTGGCCGAGCTCCACGCCCACGGCGTCGCCATGTGGCGGGCGCAGATGCGAATCAGCGCGCAGGACGCGGTGCTCGTGTCGCTGCTCGAGATCCTTGTGGTCGGAGTGGCGGGCGCGCTGCTCGCGCGCGGGCGCATCAGCCCCGGCGAGCTCATCGCCGCGAGCCAGTACGTCCTCCTCGCCAGCGGGATCGGCGGCGCCGTGACGGGCGCGTCACGGCTCATACGCTCGCGCGCGGCGGCCGCGCGCGTGGCCGAGATCCTCGACCAGCCGCCGCTGCCCTACGGCACCGCGCCGGCGCCTCCCGGACGCGGGCGCCTCGAGTTTCGCAGCGTAAGCGCGCGCGCCGGCGGCCAGAACGCGCTCGCGGGGCTCGAGCTCGAGGTGCCGGCCGGTTCCCTCGTCGCCGTGGTCGGGCGCAGCGGGTCGGGCAAATCCCTGCTGGCCGCGCTTGCCGGCCGCCTCGTCGACCCCGACGAGGGCGACGTCCTCCTCGACGGCGTCCCCTTGCGCGCGTTGAGCCGAAAGGCACTCCGACGGGAGATCGGCTTCGGCTTCGAGCGCCCGGCGCTCGTCGGCGACACGATCGCGGACGCCATCGCCTGCGGGGCCGAGGTTCCCGCCCGGGACGCGGTGATGGCCGCGGCCGTCGCCTCGCGCGCCGATGACTTCATCCGCCGCATGCCCGCGGGCTACGACACGCGACTCGCCGATGCGCCCATGTCCGGCGGTGAGACCCAGCGCATCGGGCTCGCCCGCACGTTCGCCCACGCGCGCCGGGTCGTCGTGCTCGACGACGTCGCCGCGAGCCTCGACACGGTCACCGAGCATCACATCGGCGCCGTGCTGACCGGGGCCCTGGCCGACCGCACGCGCATCGTCATCGCCCACCGGGCGTCCACGGCCGCGCGCACCGATGCCGTGATCTGGCTCCAGGACGGCGGCGTGCACGCGTTCGCGCCCCACGAGCAGCTCTGGCATGACCCGGGCTACCGTGCCCTGTTCGAGATCCACGACGAGCCGCGCGCGGACGCCGCGCTCGCGAACGGGAGTCGGCGTTGAGCCGGGCGGCGCGTCTGGCGGCCATGGGCGGACTCTTGCGCTCCTCGGTGCACGGGCGCGGACGCGAGATGCGGCGCCTCGTTGCCTGGTCGCTCGTGCAGGCGCTGCCGGCCTTCCTCTCCGGCCTCCTCGTCGCCCGGGCCATCGACCGTGGCTTCCTCGCCGGTCACACTCTGACGGGCTTTGCGTGGCTCGGCGTGCTCGCCGTCAGCGTCCTCGCGGGCGGATGGGCGACGCGCCAGACCTTCCTGCACCTGGCCGGTGTCGTCGAGCCCTTCCGCGACGAGCTCATCGCGCGCACCGTGCGCGGGTCCCTGCATCGGAGCACCGCCACGGGAGCGCTCCCCGACAGCGCGGGTGTCGCCCGGCTGACCCAGCAGGTCGAGATCGTGCGCGAGGCGTACGCCTCCGTCCTCCTCGTCGTCCAGGGCTTCATCGTCACCGGCGTCGGCGCGCTCCTCGGCCTGCTCGTCCTCGCGCCCGTCGTGCTGCTCTTCGTCGTGCCTCCGCTCATCGCCGGCCTGGTCCTGTTCGGTCTCGCCCTGCCCGGGATGGCCGCCCGCCAGCGCGCCTCGATCCTCGCCGACGAAGCGATCGCCGACGCGACCGCCACCGTCGCCGGCGCCATGCGCGACGTGGCGGCGTGCGGAGCGGAGGAGCGCGTCGGGGCCATGGTCGCCGAGCACATCGACGCCCAAGCACAGGCGACAAGGGAGCTCGCGCGCTTCACCGCCCTGCGCACCGTCGCCGTCGGCGTCGGCGGCCTCCTTCCGCTCGTCCTCATCCTCGGCGCCGGACACTGGCTCGTCCAACACGGCGCGAGCACGGGCGCGATCCTGGGAGCCCTGATCTACGTCGCCTCGGGCGTGCACCCGGCGCTCCAGACGCTCGTCCGCGGCTTGGGCAACACCGGCCTGTGGCTCTTCGTCACCCTGGCGCGCATCGTCGAGGCGACGGAGGTGGCGGCGGCGGCGGGGGGTGCGGGTGCCGCCGGCGTGGGAGCCGCGCGGCGCGGTGCGGGCGCCGCCCCGCGCGGTGCGGGGGCCGAGCCCCGCGGCCACGAGGTGGTCCTGCGCGACGTCAGCTTCGGCTACGGACGCGCGATCGAGCCCGTGATCAGCGGCCTCGACCTCGTGATCGGAGAGGGCGACCACCTCGCCGTCGTCGGTCCGAGCGGCGCGGGAAAGTCGACGCTCGGGGCCCTAAGCGCCGGGCTCCTCGTTCCGGACCGGGGCGCCGTGCTCCTCGGCGGAGCCCCGGTCGCCGCGCTCGACGCCACCGTGGCGGCGCACCACCGGGTGCTGATCCCGCAGGAGGCGTACGTGTTCTCCGGGACGGTGGGCGAGAACATCGCCTACCTACGACCCGACGCCGCCGGCATCGTCATCGACAACGCCGTCGACCGGCTTGGAGCCCGCGAGCTCGTCGACCGACTAGGTGGCCCCCGCGCCCCCCTCGACCCGCGGGCGCTGTCGGCCGGCGAGCGCCAGCTCCTGACGCTCGTGCGCTCCTACATCTCGGTGGCGCCGCTCGTGATCCTCGACGAGGCGACCTGCCATCTCGACCCGGCGGCCGAAGCGCTCGTCGAGCGGGCCTTCGCCGCCCGCGCCGGGAGCCTGATCGTCATCGCGCACCGGATCAGCTCAGCGCTCCGGGCGCGGCGCGTGCTCGTCATCGATTCCGGCGCTGCCGTGGTCGGCGGCCACGACGACCTGCTCGCGCGCTCCGGGCTTTACCGCGACCTGGTTGGCCACTGGAGCGGGGCTGGGGCTGGGGCTGGGGCTGGGGCGTCCTCGCCGGCCCGGGCGTTATCTGCGACGCGCCGCTGGTTCGAGCCCGGGGTTGGGCCAGCCGCCGTCGGCGGGATTGATATTGACCCCCGGGGGAACGATCTCGTCGATCCGGTCGAGGATCTCGTCTGAGAGGACGACGTCGGCGGCCGTGATCTGCGACTCGAGCTGCTCCATCGTCCGCGGACCGATGATGGCCGCCGTCACGGCCGGATGGCGAATCACGAACGCGAGCGAGAGCTCGATCAGCGTCACGCCCGCCTCCTCGGCCAGCCGCGCGAGCGCGTCGGCCGCCTCGAGCTTGCGCTGATTGCTCGGCAGCGACATGTCGTAGCGCGCGGGGATGCGCTCCGCCCGGTGCGAGGCCGGCAGCTCCTGATCCTTCCGGTAGCGCCCCGAGAGCCACCCGCCCGCGAGCGGGCTCCAGGGGATCACGCCCATGCCATGGCGCTGGCACGTCGGCAGCACATCGGCCTCGACCGCGCGCACGAGAATCGAGTACGGCGGCTGCTCGCACACGAAGCGCTCGCGGCCGCGGCGCTCGGCCACCCACTGCGCCTCGACGATCTGGCTCGCGGGAAAGGTGGAGGAGCCGATGTACCTGATCTT
This sequence comes from Solirubrobacteraceae bacterium, assembly GCA_034665165.1. GTDB lineage: Bacteria > Actinomycetota > Thermoleophilia > Solirubrobacterales > Solirubrobacteraceae > Palsa-465. Next base: position 9,135 of record JAXDGF010000206.1, read on the forward strand.
GCCGGCGTGGATGAGGTCGCTGAGCGCGCCCAGGGTCTCGTCGATGTCGGTTTCGAGCTCGGGCCGGTGGATCTGGTAGAGGTCGATCCAGTCCGTTTTTAGGCGCCGCAGGCTGTTCTCGACCTCTCTGACGATCCAGCGACGCGAGTTGCCGAACTCGTTGGGGTCGTCCCCCATCGTCCCGTGGACCTTCGTCGCGAGCACGATGTTGTCCCGCCGCCCCCCGGCGAGCGCCTTGCCCACGATCTCCTCCGACTCCCCGCGCGAGTAGACGTCGGCGGTGTCGATGAAGTTGATGCCCGAATCGAGCGCGCGGTGGATGATCCGGATCGACTCGTCGTGGTCGGGGTTGCCCCAGGAGCCAAACATCATCGCGCCGAGGCATAGCGGGCTGACCTTGACGCCGGTGCGAGCGAGGGTGCGGTAATCCATGTCCGGCACCCTACAGAGGCAGGATTTCGGTGCGACGGAGCGTGCGGCCGGGCGTGCGCATCAAGGGCGACGACGGGCAGGTAGTGGTCGCGAACCCCGCCCGCGGCCGACCACGGGCCGGCCCGCGCGCCGGGACCGGACTAGCCGACCACCGGAATGGCTCGCGCCACTGGGACCGGCTGACCGCCCGGGCGCCGGGACCGCCGCCCCTTCTGGACGGTGGGGCGCGGGGACGGGGCGGGGGGGCCAGTTTGTGCGGGGTGTGTTGCGAATGCATCGACATAGACATAAGTGCGAGCCCGTGAGACGGCCCTACACGCCGGCCAAGTCAGCCACTCGGTCCCGATGCCACCGCGCGTCCCCGAACGCATGCGCATTCGCCTTCGCGCGCTTGAGGAAGAAGTGCAGGTCGTGCTCCCACGTGAAGCCGATCCCGCCGTGGACCTGGAGCGCCGAGGCGGTGACGCGGAAACCGGCGTCACTCGCGTAGGCCTTGGCCATCGATGCCGCGCGCGCGGCCGCGTCCGGTTCGTGGTCGAGCGCCCAGCCGGCCCAGTAGGTCAGCGAGCGCGCCCCTTCGACCTCGAGCAGCATCTGGGCGCAGCGGTGCGAGACGGCCTGGTAGGCGCCGATGGGGCGGCCGAACTGCTTGCGTTCCTTGGCGTACGCGACCGCCATCTCCATCGCGCGCTGCGCGACCCCGACGCTCTCGGCGGCGAGCGCCGTGACGATGGTGTGGTAGGCGTGACTGATTCGCCCTGGCTCGAGCGCGAGCGGTTCAGCGGCCACGCGATCCAGCACCACGGTGTACAGCTTCCGCGTCGGATCGAGCGCGCGCGCGGCGGTCATCGCCACCCCCGGGTCGCCCGGGTCGACCAGGTAGTGGCGGCCGTCGGCGCCGGCCACGACCAGCACGTCGGCGGCGGCCGCGTCGGCGACGGCGATCTTGGTGGCCGTGAGCGTGCCGCCCGAGGCCTCGACCTCGGAGTGGTCGGGAGACCACCCAGCGTAGTCGTCCCACAGCGCGATCGCCCCCCGGGCCTCGCCCGAGGCGAGGGGTCCAAGCCAGCGCTCACGCTGGGCCTCGGTGCCGGCCGCCACGAGCAGGAGCGTCGCGCCGACGCTCGAGAAGAACGGACTCGGAGCGAGCGCGTAGCCGAGCTCCTCCTGGATGACGACGAGCTCGACGGCGCCAAGGCCGAGACCGCCGTCGGCTTCCGGAACCACCAGGCCCGTCCACCCCAGCCCGGCCAGCTCACCCCATTGCTCCTCGGTGAAGCCGCGATCATCGGCCGCCAGCATCCGCACGGCGCCCAACGGATAGCGGGCGGCGAGGAAATCGTGGGCGGTGCGCTTGATCGCGCGCTGATCGTCCGTGAAGTCGAAGTTCATGTGTGAGGATCCCGCACGTCCGGTCCGCGCCCGCTGGGTCACCGCATCCGGGGCAGGCCGAGGACGCGTTCGGCGACGATGTTCTTGAGGATCTCCGTCGTGCCGCCCTCGATCGAGTTCGCCCGCGCGCGCAGGAAGCGGTACGTCCACTCGTGGTCGGCGAGCATCGCTCGCGGGCCCGCGATGTCCATCGCGAGCTCGGTCAGCGACTGATTGACGTCGGACCACTGCCACTTGCCGAGTGAACCCTCGGGGCCAGGGATGCCCTGGCGCATGATCGCGGTCAGCCCGCGGTAGGCGTTCAGGCGCAGGACCTCGGCCTCGATCAGGAGCTGGGCCAGGCGCTGACGGATCACCGGATCCTCGCTGGCCATATGGCCGTTGGCGCGCGATCCCTGCGCCGTCTCGATCAGCTCCGCGAGCGCGATCTGGACCGAGACCTGAAGTCCGAAGGCGAGGGTGGCGCGCTCGTGCATCAGGGTCGTGATCGCCACGGCCCAGCCGTTGCCCTCTCCCCCGATAATGTTCTCCTGCGGGATCCGCGCCTCTTCGATGAAGAGCTCGTTGAACTCGGCCTCGCCCGTGATCTGGACCAGCGGCCTGACCTGCACCGCGTCCTGCTCCATGTCCATGAGGAAGTAGGTCAGGCCCTGGTGCTTGGCGGCGTCGCCGTCCGTGCGCGCCACGAGCATGCACCACTTGGCGTGGTGGGCGTACGTCGTCCACACCTTCTGGCCCGTGACCACCCACTCGTCGCCGTACCGGCTCGCCCGGGTCTTGACCGAGGCGAGGTCCGATCCCGAATCGGGCTCGGAGAAGCCCTGGCACCAGATCTCATCGGCCGACAGGATCGGCGGCAGGTACCGGCGCCGCTGCTCCTCGGTTCCGTGGGCAATGACCGTGGGGCCGCCCATGGCCAGGCCGAGCACGTTGGCGGCCTGCGGAGCCTTGGCGCGGACGATCTCCTCGTTGTAGATGGCTTGCTCGATCAGCGTCGCGCCGCGGCCGCCGTACTCGGCCGGCCACGACACCCCGGCCCATCCGGCCGCGTGCAGCTGCTGCTGCCAGGCGCGGCGGAAGGCGAACGCCGGCTCGTCCCCGGCGGGCTCGCGGCCCGGGTCGTTCGCCGCCAGCCAGGCGCGTAGCTGGTCCCGGAACACAAGCTCACTCTCCGACAACGTCAGATCCACGACCTAAGGATCCTAATCACCGCGATCGATCTCGAAGCTGCACCCGCGGGTCTCGAGCTCGGCGAACAGCGCCTCGGGCTCGAGGCAGCGCTCCGGCGGCTGCGTCCCCGTCCCGTGGATCTCGCCGCGCGCGAGCAAGCGCACGACGGCGGCGGCCGGCGCCGCCGTCGAGACCACCGACCCGCCAAGGCTGTAGTGCGGGCGCGTGACGGCGCGCACCTTCACGGTCCGCTCCCCGCCGCGCGCGATGATCATGTGCACCGAGACCGTTTCCGCCGACGGCGGCGTCGCCTCGCGCGTCGCCCGCTCGGCCTCCTCCGCCGGCGCCGCGGCGAGCTCACGCAGGCGGCTCAGGAGCGCGGGCGCGAGCGAGAGGCGAAAGCTCGCCTCGCGGCAGCCAAAGCTCTCGGCGAACGTCGCGAGCTCGGAGTGGAGCGTGTAGATCGTCTCGGCCTGCCCGATCGGGGGCCCGTAGTCGAGCGCCCCCCCGTCGCTCAGCGCCTCGATCTCGACGGGCTCGCCGCCACGGAGGACGACAGGCGCGAGGGTAAGCTCGTCAATCAGCGTCCGCACGGCGTAGGGCGGGCTGAAGCCACCCGAGGCCCGCAGATCGCGGCCGGCGGCGGCGACCTCGATCGAGTCGACCGAGCCTCCGAGCTCGCGGACCGCGCGCGCGGCCATCACGTTCGTCTTGCCCGGACTCGAGCCGATGCCCAGGAGCGCCAGCAGTCCCGCGCGCCGGAAGTCGTCATCGAGCTCGAGCTGGCGGCGGGTCATCCAGTAGAGCCCACCGAGGTCGAGGTAGTGACAGCCGGCGGCCAGGCACGCCTGCATGGCATCGAGGTTGATGCGGTAGCTCGCGGCGTTGATGAGGACGTCAACCCCGTCGAGCGCGGCCGCGAGCGAGGCATGCTCGCGGGCGTCGGCGGCACCCGCCTGGGCCTTGCCGCCGCCGTGCTCGGCCGCCACCACGGCGGCGCGAGCGAGATCGAGGTCGAGCAGGACCATGCTCGCGACCTCGTCCGACTCGGCGAGGTCGCGGACGATGGCGGGGGCGATCGTCCCGGCCGCACCGAGGACGCCGACGGAGACCGTGGTCGGTGGTGGCACGGTTGAGCACGCTAACGGCTAAGCGGCCCAGGCGAATCAGCTCAGCAGCAGATCTCTCTCGGCCACCTAATCTATGACGGTGGACGATGTGCTTGAGCGAGCGAGGAGGAGCCGGCATGACGTACATTAGGACCGTGTCCGAAGCTGAAGCAGCGGGGGCGGTGGCGGACATGTACGAGATCGATCGGGACGCGTTCGGGTTCCTGCCGAACTTCACCCAGGCGTTCTCGCTGCGTCCTGAGGTCTACCGGGCCTGGCGGCAGCTGAATGGTGCGGTCAAGGAGAGCATGGATCTGCGCCGCTACGAGCTCGCGACCGTAGCCGCCGCTCGTCGTCTGCGCTCCAGCTACTGCACGTTGGCCCACGGAACCGTTCTGATGGAGAAGTTCCTCGACGCCGAGGCAGTTCGGTCGGTAGTGGATGACTACAGATCCGCGGCGCTTGAGCCTGTCGAATTAGCCGTGATGGATCTCGCTGACAAGGTCGCCAGCGACGCGACATCGGTCAGTGAGCAGGACATCACGCGCTTGCGTGACCTCGGGCTCCGCGACGATGAAATCTGTGACGTGATTCTCGCGGCCGCTGCGCGATGCTTCTTCAGCAAAGCGCTCGACGCGCTCGGCGCCGCGCCCGACGCAAAATACCGCGAGCTGGATCCCCAGCTTCGAGAAACGCTCACCGTTGGACGCGCGATCGCCCCGTCGTCGGCAGAATCGGCCTGAGACGGACGCTGCTCGTCCGAAGCCGACGAACTTCGGCGGCTGGACGATGCGCTCACGACCGTTATGGGTCTGTAATCACCGACGTCTCTCTTAGACTTTGGGGGCGGCGGCGTGGACGCTACGCTCGGGGCCGTGAGCGCGTCAGATGTGGCCTCTACCTCTTCCGGTGAACAGTTCGCGCGCGTGGGCGGTCTTCGGCTCTGTTACGAGACCTTTGGTAGTGGCGGCGCTCCGTCGCTGCTGCTCGTCATGGGCCTCGGCTCGCAGATGCTTCTCTGGGACGACCGGTTCTGTGAGGAGCTCGCGGCTCGCGGCTTCCGGGTGATCCGGTTTGACAACCGCGACGTCGGGCGCTCGACCATCCTCCGTGACGCTCACGTTCCGGCGCGCTGGCAGCTCGCGGTGCGCCATTCCGCTGGCGCCGCCTATGCGCTCGAAGCGATGGCGGACGACGCTGCGGGTCTCCTCGATCACTTGGAGATCGATGCCGCGCACGTGGTGGGGGCCTCGATGGGCGGGATGATCGCTCAGCTCATCGCGATCCGCCACCCCGAGCGGGTCCTCTCGCTCGTCTCGATCATGTCGACGACCGGCAACCGTCGCGTTGGCCGCCCTGAGCCGCGCGTGGCGCTCCGCATGCTCCGGCCCGCCGCGCGCACCCGCGACGCCTATATCGAGGACCACATCCAGACCTATCGCCTGATCGGTTCGCGCGACTTTGACTTTGAGGAGGAGCACAAGCGCCAGCGGGCGGGGCGGCTCTTCGGCCGGGGAATCCACCCGGCGGGATCGGCACGTCAAATGGCGGCAGTGGTTACCGCTGAGGACCGGACCGAGCTGCTGCGCCAGATCCGAATGCCCACGGCCGTCATCCATGGTGAGCAAGACCCGCTTGTGAACGTCTCCGGTGGGCGCGCTACCGCAGCGGCGATCCCCGACGCCGAACTCGTGATCCTCCCGGGAATGGGCCACGATCTGCCCCGGGAATTATGGCCGCAGATCATCGACATAATCGCCCGCACCACTCACCCCAAACGACCTGCACCCGAATCGTAACCCGCTTTTGCCACCTGGCGCTTGTGCTTCGGACACCGGCAGGCGAGAATGCCCGCCAGGCGGTGGGCGTGCGAGCGATGCGCGTAGCCGCCGTGCCCCCGGGCCCCTCGTAGAGACCGAGCCAAGGAGAGAGCCACGTGGAGAGCGCATCGCTGGCGGAGCCGGTCGCCGGCATCCAGGTCGAGGACAAGGGCCTGAAGAAGAACGCGATCACGTTCTTGTCGAACATCGTTATCGGAGTCGCGTCGACGGCACCCGCCTACAGCCTGGCCGCGACACTCGGCGGCATCGCGGCCTTCGTCGCCTTCGGAACCCCGGCGATCATGATCGTCGCGTTCGTCCCGATGCTGTTCATCGCCGCCTCGTATTACTGGATGAACCGCGCCGACCCCGACTGCGGGACGACTTTCTCCTGGGTCACGCGCGCGATGGGCCCACGGCTCGGTTGGATGGGCGGCTGGGCCATCATCGTGACCGACATCCTCGTGATGCCGAGCCTCGCCGCCATCGCGGGCCAGTACACGTTCTCGCTGTTCGGTAACAGCAACCCGAGCACGTTCGACGTCACGCTCATCGGTGTCGGATGGATCGTCGTGATGACGGCGATCTGCTACATCGGCATCGAGCTCTCCGCTCGCACCCAGCAATTTCTGCTCGGCGCCGAGTTCGTCATCCTCGTCATCTTCTCGATCGTGGCGCTGGTCAAGGTTTACACCGGCGACGCGCTTGCGACCTCTCATCACGTATCCGCGAGCTGGTTCAACCCCTTCGCGATCAAGGGCTTCAGCAACTTCACCGAGGCGATCCTGCTCGCGGTCTTCATCTACTGGGGGTGGGACAGCGGGGTTACCGTGAACGAGGAGACCAAGGACTCAGGCAGCGCCCCCGGCCGCGCCGCCATCGTCTCGACCCTCGTGCTCGTCGGGATTTACGTGCTCGTCGCGGTGGCGGCGACCGCCTTCGGAGGACCGGCGCTGCTATCCAACAATTCCAGCGACGTCTTCGCCGCCATGGGCCACGGCGTGCTCGGCGGTGGGCTCGACAAGCTGCTCATCATCGCCGTGCTCACCTCGGCGTCCGCATCCACGCAGACGACGATCCTGCCGACGGCACGAACCGTGCTCTCGATGGCGCGCGCCCGTGCCATCCCGAGCCGCTTCGGCGAGATCCACCCTCGCTTCTTGAGCCCCAGCGTGGCGACGCTGGCCATGGGCACGTTCTCGACGCTGTGGTACGTCGTCATGACCTTGGTCTCCACCAACGTCCTTGGCGACTCGATCCTCGCGCTCGGCCTCGGAATCTCCTTCTACTACGGCATCACGGGGTTCGCGTGCACGATCTTCTACCGGCGCCAGCTCTTCAACAGCGCCAAGAATTTCTTCTTCATCGGCGTGCTCCCCACCCTGGGCGGCCTGATTCTCTTCGCGCTGTTCATCAAGTCGTGCTTCGATCTCGGAAAGACGAGCTCGGGCTCGACGGTCATCTTCGGGATCGGCGGACCCCTCGTCATCGGCCTCGGCGCGCTGCTGCTCGGAATCCCCTTCATGCTCCTGTGCCAGTGGAAGCTGCCGGGCTTCTTCAGACGCAAGCCCGAAGTCGCCGACCCGGCCCTCGTCGCCGCCTCGCCCGCCGGGCACCACTCATGAGCGCCGGCATCATCGTCGGCTACGACGGCTCGGCGTGCGCCAAGGAGGCGGTGCGCGTCGCCCTCGAGGTCGGCCAGGCCTACGGAGAGAAGGTCGTGATCGCGTTCGGCTACGAACTCAATCCCGTCGCCGGCGAGATCCACGACTACCACGCGGCCCTCAAGGAGCTGGCGACGCAGCGCCTGACCGAGGCGACCGCCCTCGCGGCCGGCGCCATGAGCGACGTCGAGGCCGTCATCGTCGAGCAGGCCCCGGCCCAGGCCCTCGTCGACCTCGCCGATGAGCGCGACGCGCGCGTCATCGTCGTCGGCACCCGCGGTGAGAGCCCGATCCGGGGCGCGCTCCTCGGATCGACGCCGCATAAGCTGCTGCACCTCTCGGACCGCCCCGTGCTCGTCGTCCCCGCTCCCGACGAGCGGCACTCGACGCCATAGGCTGGGAGCGTGGACACGCTTGCGGCCGCTCTCGCCTTCGACCGGTCACTCGGCCTCCGGGCCGCCCGCCGAACCGTCGATCTGGCGGAGGGGGTGGTGATCCTGGACGACGGCTTGCGGGACGTCTACCACATGAACTCGGTGGTCCTCGACGCGCCGCTCGCATGCGACCTCGACGCCGAGGGGATCATCGCGCTGGCGGAGCGCTGGCTCGGCCATCTTCGCCACCGGCACGTCGTGCTCGACGACGCCGCCGCCGCCGAGGCGCTCGCACCGGGGTTCGCAGAGGCGGGGTGGTACATGCAGCGCACGCTGCTCATGGCGCTTCGCTCTGAGCCCGATCGGCCCGCCCGCCCCGGCTTGGCTCGCGAGGTCGACCTGGCGACGCTGCACGACCTCGAGGTTCGGCTCGCGGGTGAGGATCCACCCCTCGGCGCCACTCCCGCCTTCGCCGCGCGACTGGCCCACGGCATGGACGCGCTCCGCAACGCGACCCGATCGCGAGGCTTTGCCGCCGGAGAGAACGGAGATCTCTCCTCAGCCTGCACTCTCTTCCTCGAGCGCGACGGGGGCGGGATCGCGCTGATCGACAACGTCGGGACACTCGTTTCCAAGCGAAGCCGCGGTCTCGCTCGCGCCGTTGTGACGGCGGCCATCGACCACGCCCGCGCCGAAGGATGCGACCCGATCGTGATCCCGGCGGACGCCGACGACTGGCCCAAGGAGCTGTACGCGCGGATCGGATTTGTTCCGGTCGGGGTGCAGGCTTCGTTCACGCTGGCGCGGGCGGGGTAGCGGCCATGCCGCCGAATTCCTGTCAGCCGGCGGAACGCGGTGCGACGAGGCGTCGAGTCCGAAGGCTTGCGACCGGGTGCGCTTGGGCGCTGCTGGTGATGGTGACGCTGCTCGGGTCCACGAGCGCGGGAAGCGCCGCCACGGACTCGCTCTCAGTGTCGACGGTTCCCTCGCAGCCAACCGACGCCGCGCCCTTGCAGGTGGCGGCGAGCGGAACGACCGCCGCCAGCGGTGACACCCTCTACATCAGGTACCGGCCGGCCGGAACCGGCGCATGCGGCGTAGATCCGAGTGTGGACTCGGGGTCAGCCGTGCCCCCGGATGGCACGAACCTGGGTACGAGTCCGTTCAGCGTCCAAGGCGCTCCCCAGACCTTCCCGATCGGGAGCTACGTTCTGTGCGGGTGGCTTACCGACCCCAATGACGCCACCGTGGTCCTCGCAACCGCCCAGACAGCGTTCACCGTTACCGCCGCCGATTCCCTCTCGCTTGCCGCCCCAACGAATGCCATTGCCGGTCAGCCCTTCGACCTGACGGCGCAGGGCGTCGCCTACGACGGCAACGCTGTGGTCGACGCAACCTATAAGCAGGCCGGCGCCACATGCGCATCGTCCCCGGGCGCCGACACCGGGACGGTGCCGAGCGGCAGCGGGATCGGAGCGGGCACCGGCTCCTACTCGGCGACCGTCTTCTCTCAGCAGGTCCTGGACGCGGGCAGCTATCTCGTCTGCGCCTGGCTCGTCGACCAGCAGTACCCGACGCCTCTGATCGCCACCTCCGAGACCATCACCGTGCATCCAGTTCAGGCCTCGCTACAGATTCTCATCCCCGCCAAAGTTGACGGCGGCCAGCCATTCAACCTCACACTGAACGCCAACGTCAGCGCCAACGTTCCGCTGACGGCCGTCGCCGACCTGAAGCCCAAGCGGAGCGGTAGTCGGTGCGCCTCCAACCCGGCAGGTGAGCCAAGCTCCGCCGTCGCCGAGCTCAGCCAGCAGGTCACCGACACTCGGCAGCCGGCCGGAAAGGTCAGCGCGACCGACAATCAGGTAACAACGCCGAGCTACGGCACCTATCTCGTGTGCGCCTGGCTCCTGGCAGGTTGGACGAACGCGCAGAATCCCCCAACCGTGGCGGGGCCGATCTCGACCACGGTGACCGCTCTGCGCCCCGAGGTCTTTCGCGGCCGAACCTCGCAACACCTCGGTATCAAGATCACTGTGGCACCGGTCGAGAACCTCGTACTCGACATCATCTATTCGGACCATCTGCACTGTCCCGGATCACCGACGTTCTCAAATGGACTTCGCTGGACCGGGGTGTGGAACAACGAGCTCAACACCAACGCCTTCGGAACCGTCCGCATCGGCAAGGCCGGAAAGTTCCACGCCAACCTCAACGGCAACCGAAACCACACCTTCAAGGTGAGCGGACGCCTCAAACGCAGCCGCATCAACGGCACCCTGTCCGAGCAAGGGAAAGCGTTCGTATTCACCGGCAATCAGAAACAAAGCTCGGTGTGTCGGACGGGGACGGTGCGGTACTCGGTGCGGCTGGGGTAGCCAAAACCGGTTCCGACAGGTGGGCGGGCTATCCTGGCAGGCGCATGAGGCGCACGACGATTCAGCTTCCAGATGACCTCGATGCCCGGTTACGCCAAGAGGCCGAGCGCCGTGGCACGACCATTGCCGACGTCACGCGCACCGCGCTCGAGGAACATCTCCGACCCGGTGCTGGGCGCCGGCTCGGCGCGGCAGCCCGTGGCCGCAGCGAGCAGTCGGGCCTTTCCGAGCGAATCGAGGAGATCATGGCTGCGGAGTCCAACCGATGGGGCTGATCGCTAAGAGATGTTGCCCGCGGCGACGAGAGCATCAGGTACCCGGATCCGGTGGGCCCCGGCGGAGCCCCCAGCCGCGAGCCCACGGACGGCCGAGATCGCCGCGTCGGTGACCGAGCGCGTGATGGGCGCCTCGCGCAAACCAGCGAGTGCCGACGCGACAGCCTCGACTCGTTCCCGATCCGGCGCGTCGTAGAGCAGCTCCAAGGTCACGATCGGGCAGCCCACGAGGTCGCCGGCTGCGGCTGCCGCCTTCCAGCGGGGAGCGACCTCGGGGTGCGACGCGCGGGCCCAAGCTGATGTGTCGGCGACCCATGGACCGCCGTTCCAGCTCATCGCCACGCCCGATCGCGCACGGTGCTCAGTCCCTCGAGGTTAAGTCCCGAGGTCCCATCGGCGACGCTCACGAGATACACCGTCTGGGCCCTGCCCGCTGGCAGTTGATCCCCAGCGCGCTACTTGCCGGCGCGCGCCCTCACAACCTCTTCTTAACGCGCACCGCCGTCCCATACGCACAGATCTCGGTCCACGTCGAGCCCAGCTCTGACGTGTCAAACCGGAACGCGATAACGGCGTTCCCCCCGAGTCCTTCTGCCTCCTGCACGAGCCTGTTCGTGGCGTCCTGCCGGCCCGACGCAAGCATCTTCGTCATCCCCTTGAGCTCGCCGCCCACGAGCGACTTCAGCCCGGCACCGAAGGTGGAGCCGATGTTTCGCGACCGCACCGTGAGCCCGAACACCTCGCCGAAGACTTCCTCGATGTCGTACCCGGGAAGGTCGTTCATCGTCGAGATGATCACGCGACCCACCCTACCAGCGTTTTGGTCCAAGACGGCGTGTTGCAAGACCCTTTGTTGGCCGTGGCACTGGCGTCTTGGCTAAGCATGGACGGCGCCGGTTTCGCGGGCTTCGTCGGGCTTGAGACTGATCCAGAGATCGTTCTTGACCATGGTGGCGAGCAGCCACGCGGGCCACCGTGTGAAGGTGACGGGAGTGAGGGATCGCGGATGGCAAGAGAATCCGACGAAGTGCCCGCGAGCCGGGGTCAATCGGTCCGGGTTCTCTACGTCCAGGGCGCACCCCTCGGCCCGGTTTGGCCCGGCCGGGCCGGCGGCGGCGGGCCGGCTTGTGAGGGGTGTGCTGCGAATGCATCGTCATTCGGTGAAAACGCAGCACGGCCCCGCCCGCGCGAGGGGCGCGGTGGCTTTTGCGGGCCGCCGGGCCGCGCCACGGCCACAAAACAGCGCAATCGACGGCGGCTCGCCGGCGCGCGCGTCCTGCCTGTCGCGGCTTACGGCACACTCCCGTCATGCGCAGGTTCGAGTATGTGGGAGGGACCTCCGAGAAGTTCTGGGAGGTCGAGCGCGAGGGCACCGAGGTCACGGTCCGCTTCGGGCGGCTGGGCACCAACGGCCAGACCCAGACGAAGGATCTGGGCACCGAGGCGGCGGCCGCGGCGCATCTCGAAAGACTCGTCGCCGACAAGGTGAAGAAGGGCTACGTCGAGGGCGTGGCGTCCGCCGCAGCCCCGGCGCCCGCGTCCGCCGCAGCCCCGGCACGGGCACCGGCACCCGCGACAGCCCCAACACCTGCGCCCGAAGCTGAGTCGCGACCGCTACGTGACGAGACGACGTTCTCGCTACCGCCAGCGTGGGCGCGCCAGGCCGAACCGTTCCGCGGTCGCCGCCCGGCCCCGCCGATCGATCCCGTGCCATCGCCACCTGAACTTGCCGCGCGGATGGAGAAGCAAGTCACGGCGATGCTCCGTCACCCGAACTCGGACTCGGCGCTGGTCGAGCGGGCCGAGCGGCATGCGGGCCGCCCGTCCGCCTTATTGCGCCGCGCCCGTCAGGAGGACGATGCGTTGGGCGCCGCTGCGCTGGTTGCGGCCGCATGCGCGGCGCTCGACTGGCGGGACCGCGCGCACCTCCCGCGCCTGGCTGACGATCTCGTCCTGCGCCACGGCCTGCCGTTCGCTGCCGAGGTGGGCGCGCTCCTCACGACGGTCGTTGTCACCGCAGGTCATCCGCACAGGGGCTATATCGGTGGCGCTGCCCTCTGGCTGGTGCCCGCCGGTCCCGCCGACCTCGCTACATGGGCCCACGATGGCGTGCTGGCTCGGCTTCGGGCCCACCTGGCCGGGACCGACGACGCCACGTACTCCGAGGCGGCCGCCCGTCTGGCCTCTGTGAGGGCCGGCGCCGGGATCGCAGCCCGCGTCGTGACCAGCTACCTCGCCCCATCCGAACAGCATTGGGTCGACGAGGACGTCGCCGCCTACGGCACGCTGCAAGCCAGCCATGGACGGCCGCTGCTGCTGGCGTCGGCGACCACGCGCACGCACGTTGACGCGGTGCTCGCCGTTTGTTCCCCCGGGGGGGTGCTTCACAACAGCGAGCTCGTCTACTCCCTCGCCGCCAATCTCGGAACGGAGGCGGTCGATCCGCTGGCCCGGCTGCTCGACCAAGCTAACGACGCCGCGAGCACGAAGCGGCTGCTCGGCATGCTGGCCGCGATGCCGACCGACGCCGCACTCGAGGCGCTGTTGGATCGGATCGACCAGAAGTACGTGACGCCCGTCGTGATCGAGGCGATGGCCCGGTTCCCGGCCCGGAGCCTGCGCCTGCTCGCCGCGCGCTCGAGCGGGTCGAGCGCCGCGGCCCGCACCTGCCGCGAGCTGCTCCGGGGACACCTCATCTCCAACCCCGGTCTTGCCGATCGTCTCGCGGACGAGATCGATCCGCATGCGCGGCGCGCGCTCGACGCGATCACCGAGTCGACCGCGGCGGTGGCGGTTGCCGACGAGTCGCGCTTGCTGCCGCTGCTCGTGTCACCGCCGTGGGTCTCGCAAGTCAAGCGCGCTAAGCCGCCGGCGGTGACGGGTCTCGAGTCGCGCGCCGGGCTGGCGCTGCGCTGGCTGCCCGGTGAGCAGGAGACACACGGGGCGCTCAAGATCCACCACTGGGGCGGTGTCAATCCAACGGACTGGAAGCAGTCGCTCGCCGACGCGATCGGGCCCGCGGCCCGCCATCGCTGGCCGGCCCTGCGGCTATTAGCGCTCGCACCGCCCGAACTGGTGCGCCCGTACCTGGCCACGTTCGCGCCCGAGCATCTCTACAACGCGCTCGAGCCGTTGCAACGCATCCTCGCGCGGCTCGGCGACGCCGACGCCGCTGCCTTTGTCGTTCGGGTTGCCTCGACCAAGCCGACGTCGCTCGCTCCGGCGTTGCTGCCCGTAGAAGGCCCCGAGGTCGCCGAGCGGATGGCCGAGTGGCTCGTGCGCGCAAAGTCGGTGCGGCCGGTGGCGCGGGCGTGGCTGGAGCGTCACGCCGCCGCTGCGGCCCGCGACCTCGCGCCCGCCGCCCTGTCCAAACCGGGCATCGAGCGGGCCGCGGCGGAGGCCGCGCTACGCGTGATCGACCAGGCAGGGCACGGCGACGCGATCCGCGCGGCCGCGGCGGCCTACGGCGACGAGGCGCTGGCCGGCATCGACGTGCTGCTGGCCGCCGATCCGCTCGAGCAGCTGCCGAGCCGGATGCCGGCGCCGCCGAGCTGGCTCGATCCGGCCCATCTTCCGCAGGTCCTGCTCCCCGGCCGGGAGGCCGCACTGCCGGTCGAGGCCGTCGGGCACATCTGCACGATGCTCGCCCTATCGAAGCCGGGGGAGACGTACGCCGGGATCGCGATCGTCCGCGAGGCGACCGATCCGGCGTCGCTGGCCGAGATGGCGTGGGGCCTGTTCGAGCGCTGGCAGGCCGCCGGGTTCCCATCGAAGGAGGCGTGGGTGCTCGAAGCGCTCGGCCTGCTCGGCGACGATGAGACGGTTCGCCGCCTCGCTCCGCTGATCCGCGCCTGGCCCGGCGAAGGCGCGCACGCGCGTGCGGTCGCCGGGCTCGACGTACTCGCGGCGATTGGCACTGACGTCGCTCTGATGCACCTCCACGCCATTGCCGAGAAGGCGAAGTTCAAGGGGCTGAAGACGAACGCGAAGGCGAAGATGGCCGAGGTGGCCGAGGGGCTCGGCCTCACCGCGGAGCAGCTCGCCGACCGGCTAGTGCCTGACTTCGGGCTCGATCGGGACGGGACGATGGTGCTGGACTACGGCCCGCGCCAGTTCAAGGTCGGCTTCGACGAGCAGTTGCGTCCGATCGTTGCCGACGACGACGGGTCGCGGCGCAAGGTCCTCCCGAAGCCGGCGGCCAAGGACGATCCGGTGCTGGCCACCGCGGCGTACGCCGCGTTCGGTGGGCTCAAGAAGGACGTCAAGACGATCGCGGCCGACCAGATCCGCCGCTTCGAGCGCGCCATGGTGCAGAGCCGGCGCTGGCGGGCCGAGGAGCACCGGACGCTGTTCGTCGAACACCCGCTGCTCTGGCATCTCGCCCGGCGGCTCGTGTGGGCGACGTTCGACGCGGACGGCGCACACACGGCGTCGTTCCGCGTCGCTGAGGACCGCACGCTCGCCGGCGCCGGCGATGAGGAGCTCTCGCTCGACGCCGACGTACCCGTCGGCATCGCACACCCGCTCCACCTCGGTGACGAGGTCGGGACCTGGTCTGACCTGTTCGCCGACTACGAGATCCTGCAGCCGTTTCCCCAGCTCGGCCGCGACACGTGGCAGCTGACCGACGGCGAGCGCCACGGTCGGGTGCTGCAGCGGCTGGCGGGCGTGACCGTGGACACGGGCCGCGTGCTCGGGCTGTCCCATCGCGGTTGGGAGCGAGGCCCGGTGATGGACGGCGGCATCGCGGGCGTCGTCCAGAAGGCGCTGCCGGACGGGAACGTGCTCGTCATCGACCTCGATCCTGGCCTGATCGCGGGCGCGGCGATGGAGTGGAAGGAGCAGAAGATCACCGGTGTGTGGATCAGCCGGACGCAGGTCGAGTGGGGGTCCAGCGACGGCGAGGAGCCGTTCAGCGTGCTCGACGACGTGGCCGCGTCCGAGCTGATCCGCGACCTCGAGCACCTGCGCGGCTAAGCCTGCGCGGCTGAGCCTGCGAACCTGTCGAATATGGCCCGCGTCCCGACCGCTCCGCCGACGACCGTCGCCGACGACGCCCGCGTCCAGCGCCCGCCGGCCGAGGTGCGCTGGGCGGGCGAGCTCGAGCGCCTGCGAGATGCCGACCGCGGCGACCGGCCGCCCGGGTGGCAGCTGAGCCTCGACGCCGCCCGCCGTTTCATCGTCGGCGACCGGAAGGCGGAGGTGTCGCGCAAGTTCGTCGGCGACCCGTCCTTGATCGACCGCGCCCTCGTCACGCTGGCCACCACGCGCGGGCTGCTGCTCGTCGGCGAGCCGGGCACCGCGAAGTCGCTGCTCTCCGAGCTGGTGGCCGCGGCGGTCTCGGGCGACTCGACGCTCACGATCCAGGGCGGAGCCGCCACCACCGAGGACCAGATCCGGTACGGGTGGAACTACGCGCTGCTCGTCGCCGAGGGCCCGTCGATCCGCTCACTCGTCCCGGCCCCGATCCTGCGGGGGATGGCGGCCGGCAGCGTCGTCCGCTTCGAGGAGATCACGCGCTGCCCGCTCGAGGTGCAGGACTCGATCCTCTCGATCCTCTCGGACCGAGTGATGGCGATCCCCGAGCTGACTGGGCCCGACGGGATGGTCTTCGCGCGCGAGGGGTTCAACGTGATCGCCACCGCCAACACGCGCGACCGCGGCGTCAACGAGATGAGCGCCGCACTCAAGCGTCGCTTCAACTTCGAGACCGTCTTCCCGATCCCCGACTTCGAGACGGAGATGGCGCTCGTCGAATCGGAGGCGCAGACGCTGCTCGCCCGCTCCGGCGTCCCCGTCGCGCCGCGGCGGGACGTCCTCGAGGTGCTCGTGACGACGTTCCGCGAATTGCGGGCCGGCGTCACCGAGCAAGGCGACGCGCTCGACCGCATGTCGTCCGTGATGAGCACCGCCGAGGCGGTCGCCGTCGCCCACGCGGTCGGTCTGCGCGGTTGGTTCCTGCGCAGCGAGGCCGGCAACGAGGCCGACATCGTCCAGTGCCTCGGCGGGACCGCCGCCAAGGACGACGCCGAGGACCTCGCCCGCCTGCGCCGCTACCTCGAGCAGCAGGTGCCGCGGAAGAAGGGCCGGCACTGGAAGGCGTTGCATGACGCCCGCCACGCCCTCCCGGGCTAAGCGCCCCCGCGCGACGTTCATCGGCGTCCGCCACCACAGCCCTGCATGCGCGCGGCTTGTGCGCGACGCGATCCGCGAGCTGCGGCCGGCGCACGTCCTGATCGAAGGGCCGTCGGACATGAACGATCGGCTCGCAGAGGTCCTGCTCGACCACACGCTCCCGGTCGCCGTGTTCACCAGCTACCGCGACGAGCACCGCCACCACTCGTCATGGACGCCGCTGTGCGGACACTCGCCCGAATGGGTAGCGCTGACCGAGGGCCGCGCTGCTGACGCCGAGGTGCGGTTCGTCGACCTGCCGGCCTGGCATCCGGCGTTCGCCGGAATGACCAACCGCTACTCCGACGCCGAGCGCCGGCACGCCGACACAATCGCGCGGCTGTGCGAGGCCTTCGCCGTCGACAACGTCGACACGCTGTGGGACCACCTGTTCGAGGTCGACCCGGGCGACGGGCTCGCGGCCGAGCTGGAGGCCTACTTCGATCTCGTTCGCGGTGACGAGGCGGCCTCGGACGAGGACGGCGAGCGCGAGGCGTACATGGCCAGCTGGGTGCGCGCCGCCGTGGCCGACGCCGGGACCCGGGCCGTTGTCGTCGTCACGGGCGGTTTCCACCGACCCGCCCTGATCGCGCTGACCGCGGACGGCGCGGACGGCGATGCCGCCGGCTGGCCCGAGATCCCGGCGTTCCCGCCGGGCGCCGTCGGCGGCAGCTACCTCGTGCCGTTCTCGTTCAAGCGGCTGGACGCCTTCGACGGCTACCAGTCCGGGATGCCGTCGCCGCGCTACTACCAGCGGCTGTGGGAGGCCGGGGCGGCCGCGGCCGGCGACGAGATCCTGCGCGCCGTGGTGGACCGACTGAGGCAGCGGCGCCAGCAGGTGTCGACTGCCGACCTGGTGGCGGCGCGCACGCTGTCGCACGCCCTCGCCCGCCTTCGTGGCCATCCCCAGCCGAGCCGGGCGGACGTGCTGGACGGGCTCGTCAGCGCGCTGGTCACGGACGCGCTCGACCGTCCGCTGCCGTGGACGACGCGCGGACGGCTCGCGGCGGGGACCGAGCCGGTCGTCGTCGAGATGGTCGCGGCGCTTGCCGGCGACGTCGTCGGCCGGCTCCATCCGGACACGCCGCATCCGCCGCTCGTCCACGCGGTCGAGGCCGACCTCGAGCGCCACCGGATCCCCACGCGGGGCCGGCTCGAGCTGGACCTGACGGCGGAGCCCGACCTGGCCCGCAGCCGCGTGCTGCATCGGCTGCGGCTGCTCTCGATCCCCGGGGTCGAGCGCCAGGCGGGACCGGCACCGGCCGCGCCCCCCACGCTCACCGAGCAGTGGGAGCTCGAGCGCTCCGACCTGTGGCTACCGGCGCTGATCGAGGCCGGCTCGTACGGCGCGACCCTCGAGGCGGCCGCGACCGCCGCGCTCGGCGATGCCTTCGCCGCGGCCGGATCCGACCCGGCCGCGCTCGCCGCGGTCCTGTTCGACGCCGCCCTGTGCGGGCTCGACGAGCTCTCGGAGCAGGTGCTCGCGCAGGCGGCCGGCGTGATCGGCCGCGTCACCGAGCTCGGGGGGCTCGGCGTGCTGCTGGCCACCGCGCTCGGGTTGTGGCGCCACGACCGGCTGTTCGGAGCGGCCGGCAGCGCCGCGCTGGCCGGGATCATCGACGGATGCACGATGCGCGGTCTGTGGCTCGTCGAGGGAATCCTCGGCGGGCCTGCGCCGGCCGATGAGCCTCGCATCCGCGCCGTGGTCGCACTGCGCGACGCAATCCTCTACGCGGGCCCGGTCCTCCGCACCCCTCGCGACGCCGCGGCCGCGGTGTTCGCCCGCTCGGCCGGTCCGGACCGTCCGCCGGACCTGCGTGGCGCATCGGTCGGCGTCGCCTGGGGGCTGGCCGCGCACGCCGGCGAGGAGGTTGGCGACGCGCTCGAGCGTGCCGTTCGCGGGGCGTCGCGGATCGACACGCTGGGCGACTTCCTCGCTGGGCTGTTCGCCCTCGCCCGAGAGCACGTTCTCACCGAGGGCCCGGGCGGTGTGCTCGGCGTCCTCGACGAAGTGCTGTCCGGCTTGGCGGAGGACGACTTCCTCGTCGGGCTCCCGTCGCTGCGGCTCGCGTTCTCCTGGTTCCCGCCGCGCGAGCGCGAGGCGATTGCGGCAGGCCTGCTGGAACGCCGCGGCGTGCGCGGGTCGGCGCGGTCGCTGCTGCGGCTGGCGGGCGACCCCGAACAGCTGGCCCGGGCGCGCGGTGTCGAGGCGCGCGTCGAGGACCTGCTCGACCGCGAGGCACTGCTCGCGCGCGCGCCGGAAACGGAGCCGGGCGATGGCTGAGCTCGATCCGGCGCTCGAACGCTGGCGGCTCGTCCTCGGGCAACCGGCGGACGCGTGCACCGTCGGCGCCGGGCTGTCGCCACGGGCCCTCGGGCAGGACGCAGCGCTCGACTGGCTCTACCAGCGCGACGGGGACCTCGACCAGCGCGATGTGCGGCGCTCCGCCGGGCACGGCCCGTCGATCCTCAGCACGGTCGACTGGCTCGACGAGATCCATCGCCTCTTCCCGAAGGAGACGATCGAGCGCCTCGAACGCGACGCGGTGGAGCGGTACGAGATCGATGACATCGTCACCGACCCCAACGTGCTCGAGCGGATCGAGCCCAACGCGACGCTGCTCAAGGCGGTGCTGCGCACGAAGCACCTCATGAACCCCGACGTGCTGCGGCTCGCCCGCCGCATCGTCGAGCAGGTCGTACGCGAGCTGATCGAGCGGATGGCGACCGAGGTGCGGCGGTCGTTCAGCGGCACCCGGTCCCGGACGCCCAGCCACCGGCCCCGCGCGAACGACTTCGACTTCCGCCGTACGATCCACGCGAACCTGCGGCACTACCGCCCCGAGGAACGCCGGCTGTACGTGGAGCGGGCCTACTTCCACAGCCGCACGCGCCGCCAGCTCGAGCAATGGCAGATCGTGCTGGTCGTCGACCAGTCCGGCTCGATGGCCGGGTCCGTGATCCACTCCGCGGTCACCGCCGCCTGCCTCTGGGGGCTGCCTGGCGTCCGCACGCACCTCGTCGCGTTCGACACGGAGGTCGTGGACCTCACCGCGGACGTCGACGATCCCGTCGAGCTGCTGATGAAGGTGCAGCTGGGCGGTGGTACCGACATCGCCAGGGCGATGGCCTATGCGGCCGACCTGGTCGACCAGCCGCGCCGCGCGATCGTCGCGCTCGTCACCGACTTCTACGAGGGCGGCGACCCGTTCCGGCTCGTGCGGACCGTGAAGGGCCTCGTCGAGCAGGGGACCCACGTCCTCGGGCTCGCCGCGCTCGACGAGGACGCAAACCCGTCCTACGACCGCGAGCTGGCTCAGCGGCTGGCAGACGTCGGCGCCCACGTCGGCTCGATGACCCCTGGCCAGCTCGCCGGTTTCCTGGCCGACACGATCGCCGCGGGGTGACGATGCGGGAAGACCTCCACGCACTCGACGACGACGCGCTGGCGACCCTCGCCAACCGCGGACTGGTCAAGCGCGCGCTGCGCGAGGTGGCCGACGGCAAGGGCCCTACCGTCACCGACGAGGACGGCACGGTCACCGCGTCCTTCGCCGACGGCAACACCGTCGTCCTGGCGCCGGGGGCGACGCTCGACCAGGCTCGCTGCAGTTGCGCCGCCTCGGGCGTGTGCCGGCACCGCGTGATGCTCGTCGTTGCGTACCGCGAGCTCGGCGGCGAGGCCGGTCCCGCACTCGGCTGGTCGCCGGCGACGTTCACGGACGCCGAGCTCGAGGAGCACCTTGGCGCTCGGACCTACGCCGCCGCGCGGCGCATGTTCCGCACCGGATATCGCGCAAGCGTGCGGCGCCCCTCATCCGCCGATCCGGTCACCGCCGTCGAGCTCGCCGCTTGCACCGTCCGCTTCCTCGTTGCAGGCGAGCTCGGCTACGCGCGCGTCGACGCCGCCGCCGGCGCGCGGGCCGACGCCATCGCGCTGGCCGTGTGGGCGTGCCGCGCCGCCGATGAGGAGGACGGCGCGGCCGAGGTGGTCGAGCTGCAGGTGGGCGGCAGCGTCGCGACGACATTGGGCGGCTCGGGCATCGAGCCGGCGCTGGCGCTCATCGAGGACCTGCTGGCCGACGGCGTGACCGGTACGGCGCCTGCGGCGGCCACCGGCGTCGCGCAGGCCCGCCGCGCGATGGACGCCGCCAACCTGCGCTGGCCGATCGACTTGCTCGACGACATCGCAGAGCAGGTCGAGGCGTACCGGGCCCGCAGCGCGCGCTACGACCCGATGCTCGCCGCGGCGTTTGTGGCCGAGTCGATCGCACGGCACCGCTGCGTCACCGGCGGCGGCGCCGCGCTCCCGGTGCAGGTGCTCGGTACCGAGGAGTCGGCCGAGACGCCGCTCCGGCTTCTGCGCCTCACGGGCCTCGGAGCCCGGATCCGGGGCGACGAGACCTCGCGATCGGTGGAGGTCTACCTCGCCCACCACGAGGCCCGCGTCGTGCTCGCGCTCCGGCGCCGCGTCGACGTCGAGGACGGCGACCCGCCCTCCGCCGGTGAGCTCGGGCGCCGGAAGGCCGGCGGCGCCCGGCTAAACGCGCTGGCCGCAGGCAACGTCGTGACCGAGTCCGCCGTGAGATCGGCCAACCGCGTCGTCCGCATCGCCGCGAACCGCGTGGCGCGCACCACGGTGGCGCCGTCGGGAGGCCGGTGGGACGACCTCCCCCCAGGCCTGCTCATCGACGACCTCGATGCCGAGGCTGCCCGGCTCGCCGGCCTACCGCCGACGATCGTCCGAGCCCGCGTCGTGGCCGAGTCCGTGCGTGCGATTCGCGTCCAGGTGGTCGAGGACCTCCACTTCCGGCCCGGCGCGCAGCAGCTCGTCGCGACGATCCGAGCGGCACATGGAACCGCGCGACTGGTCGCGACCCATACCGGAGCCGCGCCCGGCGCGATCGACGCGCTCGCGAAGGCGCTGTCTGGTGAGACTGGCGCGGTCCGATTTGTGGCCGGCCACCTGCGGCGCCACGGCGGCGGCATAGACCTCGAACCAACCGCGGTGGCAACCGGCGCCACCGTGATCGTCCCGGCGTTCGCGGATGCTTCGGGCGAGGCCATCGCCACGACGGCGGGCGCCGTCACGGATCGCCTCGCCGCCGAGGTCACCGGCGCCCTCGAGCTGACCGCCGAGCTGGTCCATCGCGGCCATCGTCATCTCCCGCCCGGGTGGCCGCAGCGGGCCGAGCGCGTTGCCGACTCGCTTCGCCAGACGGGGCTGTCCGCGGCCGGCGCGGCCGTCGCGGAGTTGGCCGGTGAGGTGCGCTCGGGCGGGCGCAACCTCGTCGACCGCTGGGCCGACGCGCACATCCGCCTGTTGGTCACGGCCGAGCAGCTCTGAGGCGGGCGGGGTTCTGCGCTTGGTCGCAACGCCGCTAACCCGGGTGCGCGATGTCCTCGCGTTCGTCAGTCCAACGTGCCGCGGGGGGCGACGAGGACGCTCTCGATCCCGAGCACGCGGCAGAGTGGGTCGAAATGTCGGTCGTAGTGGAGGACACCGAAGCCACGCTCGGCGGCCGCTGCGGCGATCAGGTAGTCGGCCGCTGGCAGTCGCCGTTCGCCGGCAAGCTCGCGGGAGGCGCCGATCGCTCGCTCGCACGCGGCGCGGGTGACGGGCGCTTGCGGCATCGCACTCAGTGCTCGGTCGAGGTCGCCGAACGCGTCCTCGTCGCGTGCGCCCGCGAGCAGCTCGAGCGCCACGACAGGACATACGGCCAGTAGCCCGGCATCGCGCGTGGGAGCCCAGCGAGCGAACACGGCCGGGTTTGTGCGTCGGTTCCACGCCGACGTGTCGAACACGATCGGGACACCTGGGCCGTACGGCTCAGCGGCGAGCTGCATGCAGCTCGGCTGAAACCGAGAAATCGAACCGATCGTCCTCGCCTGAGTCGATCCGCCGCAACAGCTCGATCGCATCCTCGCGACGGCGTTGGTCATCGCGCAGCGCTTGGGCGCCGCGGATCGCAAGGTCACGCACCGCGCGGGAGCGAGAGCGACCGCCAAACTCGTCGAGCGCCGCGGCGAGCTCGGGATCGACGGTGACCTGAATGCGAGACGAAGAGGAGGACACGCCTAGAGTGTACCGCTTGACTGGTACACATTTGCCTGGGGATCTCAGCGAAATGATCGGAACGACAACGACGCGGCGAGCATCTCCTCGGCTTCGGCAGCCGTGCGACTGG
>JAXDGF010000207.1:0-6829 GCA_034665165.1 Solirubrobacteraceae bacterium
CGAGAGCGTCGCGAGCACCGCAGGCAGCGCGTCAGCCGCGACGCGCAGGGTCGCGTGCTCGAAGGGATCCTCGGCGGCCGGGTCTCGGAGCGACTCGGCGAGCGAGTGGGCCCGAGGACGATCGAGACCAGGTCGCTCATCGAAGGCCCGCGGCGGCTGGGCGGCGCCGAGGAGCATCGTCACCTGCGCAGGCGGGAGGCCGGTAACCGCCGCGAGATCCTCGGTCGACGGTTCCCGTCCCTGCGCCTGCAGATGATCGTGGCGCGCAGCGTTGACGCGCGCGAGCTGGCGCAAGGCCCGGTCTGAGAAGACGACGACGCCGTTGAGAGAGGAGACGAGTTCCTGCATCGCCTGGCGCACCCACCAGCGCGCATACGTCCAGAAGCTGTTGGCGCGCTCCGGGTCGTAGCGCTCGAGCGCCTTCAGCAGTCCGAGCACGCCGGCCTGCATCAGCTCCTCCCGGCTGACGGCGCGCACGGCGCGATACTCGCGCGCGAGGGCGGCGATGTGCGGAAGGAAGGCCTCGACGAACTCGTCGCGCTCATCCGCGGTGCTGACCATGCCGGCGAGTGTCGCGCGGGTGGCGGTGCGGTCGCATCCGCCGGTGGGCAGTTCGGGTGGCCAGTCGCCGTCGGAGTTAACCCACGAGCCGGGTCGACCCGCGGTGTAACGTCGGTGGAGTGGAGACGGGTGTTCGCTGGCCGATCGAGGGACGCACCCCGGGGCTGCTGGGCCGGCGCAGCGAGCGCGACGCGCTCGACGAGCTGATCGACGCGGTTCGGCGCGGCCAGAGCCGGGGGCTCGTTGTCCGAGGCGAGCCGGGCGTGGGCAAGACTGCGCTGCTGGACTACGTGGTCGAACGGGCCCCTGACTTTATCGTGGCCCGGGCCGCCGGCGTGCAATCGGAGATGGAGCTCGCTTTTGCCGGATTGCATCAGCTGCTGGCGTCGATGCTGGACGGCCTCGAGCGACTTCCGGTTCCTCAGCGCGATGCCCTGCGCATCGTCTTCGGCATGAGTTCGGGACCGCCGCCGGATCGCTTCTTCGTCGCCCTCGCCGTTCTCAGTCTGCTCTCCGACGCAGCCGAGGACCGGCCCCTCATCTGTCTCGTCGACGACGAGCAGTGGCTCGATCGTGCCTCGGCCCAGCTCCTCGCGTTCGTGGCTCGCCGCCTGCAAGCGGAATCGGTGGGGTTGATCTTTACCGCACGCAAGCCGAGCGATGAGCTGGCGCGCTTGCCGACGCTCGCGCTCGAGGGCCTGCACGAGCGCGATGCCCACGTGCTGCTCGACTCTGTGATTACCGGGCCCCTGGACGGATGGGTCCGCGACCAGATCGTCACCGAGACGCGCGGCAACCCACTGGCGCTGCTCGAGCTCGCGCGAGGACTTTCGCAAGAGGAGCTCGCCGGCGGGTTCGGGCTCCCGGGCGCGGTGGCGCTCTCCGGGAGCATCGAGAAGAGCTTCCAGCGCCGCCTCGATGCGCTTCCGGCCGACGCTCGGCGCCTGCTCCAGGTCGCGGCCGCGGACCCGGTGGGCGAGCCGCTCCTGGTCTGGCGCGCCGCGGAGCGCCTAGGCGTCGAGCCTCGAGCCGTGACACCGGCGACCGAGGCCGGCCTGCTCGAGATCGGCGCCCGCGTACGGTTTCGTCACCCCCTCGTACGCTCTGCGGCCTATCGGTCGGCGTCGGCCGAGGAGCGCCGGGAAGCACACCGGGCCCTCGCGGAGGTCACTGATCCGGACGTCGATCCGGACCGGCGCGCCTGGCACCGTGCCCAGGCGGCGTCGGTGCCCGACGAGGAGGTCGCGGAGGAGCTCGAGCGCTCGGCCGGACGGGCGCAGGCGCGGGGCGGGATGGCGGCGGCGGCTGCCTTCCTCGATCGCGCGGCCATGCTCACGGCGGAGCCCGGGCCCCGTGTGCGACGTCTGCTCGCGGCGGCGGGCGCAAAACGCGACGCCGGAGCGCTCGACGCGGCCCTCGGACTGCTGGTCGCGGTCGAGGCCCAACCCTTGGACGGGCTCGACCGCGCCCGTGTCGACCTCATGCGCGGCCAGATCGCACTCGAGCAGCGACGCCAGGAGGATGCCGGTCGCCTCCTCGCGAGCGCAGCCCGGCGCTTCGAGCCGCTCGACGCCGGCCTGGCCCGCGAGACACACCTCGAAGCGCTCGCGGCGGCGATCGCCAGCGACCTGGTGTTCCCCGGCGGCCTGGCGGAGGCGGCCAGGGCCGCGCTGGCAGCGCCCGCGGGGCCGGACCCGCCGCGCGCCGTCGACGTCCTCCTCGACGGTTTCGCGCTCCGTTTGACGCGGGGGTTCGCCGCGGCCGCGCCCACGCTCGCTCGCGCCCTCGAGCTCTTCCTCGCACTCGATCCCGACGACGACGAGGGCGCCCGGTGGCTGTGGCTCGCCGGGGGGCGACCGACCGTGATCGTCGCACTCGAGCTCTGGGATGCCGAGTCCGTGCATGTCCTCTCCACTCGCGAGACGCAGGTCGCGCGCGAACGGGGCGCGCTCGTGAACCTTCACCTTGGGCTCAGCTTCTTGGCCCGGAGCCACATCCTGGCCGGCGACCTCAAGACAGCGGCGCTGATGCTCGAAGAGGATCGCCTGATCTCAGAGGCGACGGGAAACGCGCCGCTCGTGAGCGCCGAGATGGTGCTCGCCGCTTGGCGCGGTCAGGAGTCACTTGCCTCGGGACTTATCGCGGCCACGATGCCGGAGGCGACGGCATGGGGCTGGTCGACGAACTCCTATGCCAGCGCGGTCCTCTACAACGGGCTCGGCCGCCACGATGCTGCCCGCGACGCCGCGTGGCGCCTGTTCCAACGCGATCCCATGGGGATCGGGGCGTTTATCGTCCCCGAGCTGGCCGAGGCGGCCTCGCGAACCGGAGACGTCGCGCTCGTGGAGGCCGCGCGCGAGTGGATGTCGGAGCGCGCGCGGGCGATCACCAGTGATTGGGCGCTCGGGATCGAGGCTCGCGTGGGCGCTCTGCTGAACGAGGGCGCGGCCGCCGAGGACCTCTACCGCGAGTCGATCGCGCGTCTCGGGCGCACCCGGGCACGTGTCGAGCTCGCCCGAGGCCATCTGCTCTACGGCGAATGGCTCCGGCGCGAGAACCGGCGCGTGGACGCCCGCCAGCACCTGCGCACCGCCCACGAGACGCTGGCGGCCATGGGCATCGACGCCTTCGCTGAGCGCGCCCGCCGTGAGCTCCTAGCCACGGGCGAGACGATCCGCAAGCGAACGGCGGAAAGCCGTGACGAGCTCACGGCGCAGGAGACACAGATCGCCCTACTCGCCCGTGACGGCCTCTCGAACCCGGAGATCGGGGCGCGTCTCTTCATCAGTCCCCGGACGGTCAAGTACCACCTGCGCAAGGTCTTCATCAAGCTCGACATCACCTCGCGCAGCCAGCTCGAGCACGTCCTGGCGCCGCTCGACTGACCACCAGGACTGTCCACCGGCGGACGCCAGCGCGGCGTGCGCGGGCGACACTCGCTCACGACGCCATCGCAAACCGACCGCAGGAGGCGAGGAGCACACGGTGACCACCTGGTCGAACGGATCGATCGACATGCAGTTCCGGACCATCGACAGCTTGTCGATCCGCTTCGCCGAGAGCGAAGGCGGCGGTGACGACGCGCTCCTTTTGAGCCCCTGGCCGGAGAGCCTGCTCGCGTTTGAGCCGACGTGGCCGCGCTTGGCCGAGAGCGCGCATCTGGTGGCCATCGACCTGCCGGGATTCGGCCACTCCCAGCGTCGCGACGAGCTCCTGTCGCCGCGGGCGATGGGCGAGTTCGTCATCCGCGCCGCCGACGCCTTCGAGCTCGAATGTCCGCATGTAGTCGGCCCCGACATCGGCACCGGGGCCCTGCTCTTCGCCGCCGAGCAGCATCCGGGCCGTCTCCGAAGCCTGGTGGTGGGGAGCGGAGGCTCGGCCGTCCCACTTCAGCTCGGCAGCGTGCTCAAGGATTGGGTCGAAGCGCCCGACCTCGGACCCTACCGCAGCGCCGACCCGCGACAGATCGTCGCCGGTGCCCTGACCGGAATCGAGCGCTACCCGCTCCCGGAGCACGTCCAGGAGGACTACCTGTCCTCCTACCAGGGCGACCGCTTCGTCGAGTCGATGCGCTACGTGCGCTCTTACCCCACCGAGCTTCCCGCCCTGCGCGATGTGCTCGCGGAGATACGGACCCCGGTGCAGATCATCGCCGGCGCGCATGATCGGGCCGTGCCGCCGGTCAACGCCGAGTTCCTCCACGCGCGGCTCCCACACAGCAAGCTCGACATCATCGACGCCGGGCACTTCACGTGGGAGGACGGAGCCGACGAGTACGCCGCGCTGGTCACGAGCTGGTGGAACGGGGGCTACGTAGAGTGGTCGGCGTGACCCAGCCCGCTCGCGCCGGCGGCGAGTTCGCCATCGGCGGCGACCTGCTTGTCCGGCGCCTGGGGTACGGGACGATGCAGATCCCCGGGCCCGGGGTCTGGGGCGAGCCCCGCGACCGCGACGAGGTCATCCGCGTCCTCCGCCGCGCCGTCGAGCTGGGCGTGACGCTCATCGACACGGCCGATTCCTACGGCCCCGAGGTGAGCGAACGGGTGATCCGAGACGCGCTGTGTCCCTACCCCGACGACCTCGTCATCGCAACCAAGGCGGGGTTCATGAGGCCCGGTCCCGGGCGCTGGGAGCGAAACGGCAAGCCCGCGTACCTCAAGGCACAGGCCGAGAAGAGCCTGCGCCTGCTCGGTCTCGAGCGGATCGAGCTCTTTCAGCTCCACCGCATCGACCCGGCGTACGAACTCGCGGACCAGCTCGGTGCCCTCCTCGAGCTGCGGGCCGAAGGCAAGATCGGGCGGATTGGACTCTCGGAGGTCTCGGTTTCCGAGATCCAGGAGGCGAGAGCGATCGCGCCCATCGCCACCGTGCAGAACCGCTACAACCTCGCGGAGCGCGGCGCGGAGTCCATCGTCGACTACTGCGAGCGCGAGGGGATCGGGTTCCTCCCCTGGTTCCCCATGGCCACTGGTCGCCTGGCCGACGCCGGCGGCCCGCTCGCGCGCATCGCCGACGAGGTGTCCGCCACCCCGGCGCAGCTCGCGCTCGCCTGGCTTCTCCACCGCTCACCCGTTCTCCTTCCCATTCCCGGCACCTCCACGGTGGCCCACGTCGAGGAGAACGTCGCCGCGGCCACGATCGAGCTCTCGCCCGACCAAATCAAGCAACTCGACGCCGCCATCTGATGGCGACGCGAGACCGCGCGCACAAGGAGGCGCCGCCTATGAACGATCTCCTCGAAACCGTGCTCGAGGCCCACGGAGGCCTCGAACGCTGGAACGAGCTTGACGCCGTGTCGGCCCGCTTGCGCCAGGGCGGTGCCCTGTGGGGCCTCAAAGGTCACGAGGGCGTGCTCGACGATGTCTATGCCAGGGCGAGGCTGCACGAGGAGCACGAGTCGCACCATCCGTTCGGGCGCACCGACCGCCGAAGCTCGTTCACGCCCGGTCGCGTCGCGATCGAGACGACCGACGGCGATCTCGTCGAGGCGCTCGAACAACCGCGTGCGTCGTTCGCCGGGCACACGCTCGAGACGCCGTGGAGCACCCTCCAGCTCGCCTACTTCGTGGGCACTGCGATGTGGACCTACCTCACCCAGCCGTTCACCTTCGCCATGCCAGGCTTTGAGACGAGCGAGCTCGAGGCGTGGGAGGAGGACGGGGAACGCTGGCGCCGGCTGCACGTGACCTGGCCTGGCTACCTCGCCACGCACAGCACCGAGCAGACGCTGTACATCAATGGCGACGGCCTCCTGGCCCGCCACGACTACGACGTCGAGATCGCCGGAAATACGGGCGGAGCGCACTACCTCTCCGACTACGACGAGGTCGCCGGGATCCGCATCCCCACCAAGCACCGGATCTTCCCGCGCGGCCCCGACGGCCATCCGCTCCCCGAGCCGCTCATCGTCGCCATCGACCTAAGCGAGGTCAGCTTCACATGACCGACACTGGAAGCCAGCTCACGCCCGCGATCGGGATCATCGGATCGGGCCGGATCGGTCAGGCCTTTGCGCGCCTGGCCCGGGGCGCCGGTCGCGAGGTGGTGATGTCCAACAGCCGCGGTCCCGAGTCCTTGTCGCCGGTGCTCGAAGCGCTCGGAGAGGGCGTATCAGCCGTCACCGTCCCGGAGGCGGCGGCGGCCACGATGGTCGTCCTCGGCGTCCCGTGGGCCAGCGTTCCCGCCGCGCTGGCGGGACTGTCCTTCACCGGGCAGATCGTGGTCGACGCGACGAACGCGTATCTCTTGCCCGACATGAAGGTCGCGGATCTCGGCGGCCGCACCTCGAGTGAGGTCGTTGCCGAGCTCGTTCCCGACGCGCGGGTGGTCAAGGCGGGTAACACGATCGGCGCCGCGCTCCTCGGCGGCGACCCCAACGTCGCGGGCGGCCGCCGGGTGCTCTTCCTGTCAGGAGATGACGACGCGGCGAAGGCGCAGGTAGCCGCGCTCTTCGACGCCGCGGGGTTCTTCCCCCTCGATCTCGGTGACCTCATCACCGGAGGCCGGATGCAGCAGGCGGGGGGTGGGCCGCTCGCGGGCCGGAACCTGGTAATGGTTCCGTGAGCACCGCGATGACCCGATCCGCCTCGACGCGACGGAGGTACCGTGAGCACCCAAGAAGGAACGATCAGCTACGCCGCTGACGTCAAGCCGCTCTTCCGTGAGAAGGACCGCGGCAGCATGCTGTCCCACTTCGACCTCTGGTCCTATGACGACGTACGGGACAACGCCGCCGGGATCCTCGACGCGCTCGACGCAGGCTCGATGC
>JAXDGF010000208.1:0-2633 GCA_034665165.1 Solirubrobacteraceae bacterium
CCCTCTCCGTGGTCAAGGACGGCCTGATGGCCACATCGGTCGCGAGCGGGCTCCTCAACGGCATCCAGGGCGCGCGGCTGGCCAAGCTCGGGCCAGACGGTGCGGTGCCCGTCGAGACCGGCACCGAGCCGGCTCCGGACACGCCGCCGAAGGCCGCCCGGATCCAGAAGACCCTCGGCACGCTGGGCACCTTGAACATCGTAAGTGGCGTCGCGCTGGTGGCCGTCAACGGCGTGCTTGCCCAGACCGACCACAGCCGTCCGCCGCTACGCCGGGCGCTGCGCTCGAGTAACGGCAACGGCGTGAGCCCGCTGACGGCGGCCGCCGCCGCCGTCGCCGTCGCGGCCGCCGTCAACGAAGTCCGGCGCCACTAGCTTCGATGTTCAGGACGTTCGCCGGGTCGGTCAGTGTCGGCCTGTTCGCGCCGGCGAGCAGGCGCGGGGCGAGCCGGTGCGGATTCTCAGGGAGCCCGTGCGCCCAGGTCTAGACGTGCTCGCCGGGGATCGGATCTCCGAGGACTATTCCG
The DNA here is from genome assembly GCA_034665165.1 of Solirubrobacteraceae bacterium. Taxonomy (GTDB): domain Bacteria; phylum Actinomycetota; class Thermoleophilia; order Solirubrobacterales; family Solirubrobacteraceae; genus Palsa-465. The sequence goes on from JAXDGF010000208.1 coordinate 527, forward strand.
TCCGGGGTGATCTCGAACTCGCGGATCTCGGGGTCGTGGGCGCTTGCGCGTGACTTGAGGATTGTCACGGTGCGCAGGAGGCGCGAGTCGGCGCGCAGGTATTGCAGCAGGATGACGTTGTCGGAGAGGTTCGAGATTCCGTACTCGGCGAGGCGGCCGGTGTGGAAGAGGTCCGGTATCTCGCTGGTCATGATTGGGCTGATGCCGGCGCGCGAGAGGCGTTGCGTGAGCGAGTAGATGAACTCGCGAAAGCGCACGGGATCGGGGGTTGCGTACTGCAGGTCGCTGAGGCTGTCGATCATGACGCGAGTGGCGCCGGTGGTCTCGATCAGGTCGAGCAGCTCGTACACCCATTCGTCGATGTAGACGTCGTTGGGAGACCGGTACATGACGGCGACGCGCTCGTTGTCCAGCGACCAGCCGAAGCCGCGGGCGACCTTCTGCAGTTGGATCGGGTTCTCCTGCAGCGACGCGATCACGCCAGGCTGGCCCGTCGCGGCGCCGCTGAAGATGAAATGGAGTCCCATCAAGGTCTTGCCGGCACCCGACGGCCCGGCCACCAGCGTGGAGCTACCGGGCCCGTAGCCCTCGGCGAGCATCGTGTCGAGCGGCGCGATACCGGACGAGATTCGGTCTTCGCTCAGCCGGTAGCCCTCCTCGCGGACGGGATCGGCGAGCCGGGGGAAGACCGTGATGCCGTCCATGGAGAGACGATATGTGTGACGTCCTGAGCGGAAGTCGCTCCCGCGCAGCTTGGTCACTTCGATCAGCCGCAGAGTGCGCTCGCTCACGCGCTCGGTCGCGAGCGAGATGATCCCGTCGGCCACGGCGAACTCCGGCGCTGTGCGCGCCTCGTCCTCGCTGTATTCCCCGATCCAGAACGACGTGGCGGGGAAGACCGTGAGCAGTGCGGCGAGCTCGTGCAGGAAGCGCCGGAACCCTCGCGCGTCATCCGCGAACGCGGCCAGCGCCTTGAAGCTGTCGATCGCGATGATGCCCGGCCGGTGCTCCTTGATCAGCGCGCCGATCCGCTCGATGACGGCGGTGAGCCCGCCCTCGCCGGCCACGGCCGGCCCGAGGTCCTCGTAGAAGATCGACCGGCCGATCGCGCGACGATCAAAGAAGCTGAGCGTCTGGGCGTAGCGGAGGATCTTCTCGAACGGCTCCGAGACCGTCGACAGGTAGACCGCCGGGCGCTCCTCGGTCGCGCGGGCGAACATGAACTGCTGGCAGAGGATCGTCTTTCCCGAGCCCGGCCGCCCCATGACCAGGTTGATGCCGTTCGGCGGCAGACCGCCGCCGAGGATCCGGTCGAGGCCTTCGTCGCCGCTCGCGCCGCGCTCGTCCACTAGGCACTCTCCTGCCCGCGGCGAGCGACCAGCGCGCTCGCTCCGAGCAGGTCCTTGACGGTCGAGACCAGTTCGAGCGGGTCGAGCGGCTTCTGCAGAAAGGCGTCAGCGCCGGCGGCGAGCGCCTCATCTCGAGCCTCGAGGACCGAGACGGCGAGCACGGCTCCAGCATCGTGCTGCTTCAGACGTTGGCACAGTTCCGCGCCCCGGCCTCCGGAGATCATCAGCTCCACGATCGCGAGCTGGGGCCGACTCTCGAGCCACTGCTCCTCGGCTTCACCGACCGCCAACGCCAGGTGCACGTCATACCCCTCGGTGCGCAGGAAGAACTGCGCGAGGTCCGCCGCCACAGGATCGCGTTCGGCGAGCAGCACGAGCAGCCGCGTACCAGGTCCTGGGCCGTCCTGCATCACGGGCTCGCCACCCGCGCGGTGTTCGGCGAGCAGTCGGTGCGCATCGGCCGCCGAAAGCCCGCGCGATACCGCCGCCGCGATGAAGCGCAACTGCTCCACGTGATCGCGTGAGTAAAGGCGGTGTCCCCCCGGGCTTCGCTCCGGCACGATCGATGCGTAGCGCTCCTCCCAGTTGCGGATCGTCGCGACGGGAATCTCGAGCATTCGAGCCACCGCACCGATGCTGTAAACGCCGCGGCTACCGCCAAATGCATCAGACACGGCTGAGGATGCTAACCGATTGCGTCACGGAATGGCGAGGTGCCGACCCGTATCTGACGAGGTTCTGAAGGGTTAAACCTCTTC
>JAXDGF010000209.1:0-3164 GCA_034665165.1 Solirubrobacteraceae bacterium
CGTCGAAGGCGAGCCCCGCGGCCCCGATCCTGCCGGCTTCGACGCCGACGCGGGCCGCGACGATCCGCACGATATCCCGCGCGGGCGGCAGCGCGCGCTCGGCGACGACGGCGCGCGCCGGCCCGAGCAGGAGCTCGCCGGCGGCGATCACGCCGCCGCCGACCACGACGACCTCGGGATTGAAGATGTTTACGAGGCTCGTGATCGCGACCCCCAGCCGCCGCCCGATCAGGGCCAGCGCCTCGTTCGCGGCCGCGTCCCCGTCGTGGGCGAGCTCGGTGACGAGTGGGCCCGTGGGGTGACGTCCGGCGGCGAGCGCTCGCCCGAGCCCCGATCGCGGTCGCTCGTGTGCCAGCCGGACCGCCTCGCGCGCGAGGGCCGTCCCCGAGGCGAGCGCCTCGATGCAGCCGCGGCCCGGACAGTTGCCCTGGCACGGCGGCCCGTTGATGTCGATCACCATGTGGCCGAGCTCGCCCGCCGAGCCGATGGCGCCGCGATAGAGCTCGCCCCGCAGGATAAGGCCGCCTCCGATCCCGGTCCCGATGGTGAGGATCACCGCCTCGCGGGCTCCACGGGCCGCGCCGGCCTGGTGCTCCGCGAGCGCGGTCACGTTTCCATCGTTATCGACGAACACCGGCAGGCCGAGCCGCTCGGCCATCACGTCCCTGAAGGGGATATCGGCCAGCGCCAGGTTGACGGCGACGACGGCGATCCCCGTGCGCTGATCGATGAGGGAGGGGATCCCGAACCCGACAGCCGCCACCTCGTCGCCGGCCGCTGCGCGCGCCTCTTGGACGGCTTCGACAGCCGTATCGAGGAGGGCGGACTGGTCGAGACCCACTACCGACCGTTGCGCGCGGTGGTGGACGCCGAACCCCGCATCGACGACACCGGCCAGCAGCTTCGTCCCGCCCACGTCGACGCCGATGACGCGCCGAGATGACATGTCGGCCACTATATGGGGCGGCCGCCTGGTGATGCCTCAGGGGAGGGGCGGGGGGATGGCCGGCGAACGGGTGTTGCTACAACCAGCGTCTGCCATGCCTGACAACCCGAGAAAGCCAACCCCCTACGAAGACCCGCCCCCGTATCGCGTCTACCGCGCCGGCGAGGAGCGCCCACGCCCGGCCGGCCGCCCCGAAGCCCAGTCGGCCGCGGGCAAGGAGCGCTCTTCCCGGGCGGCCCGCCCCGAGCCTGAGGCCCCTTATCGCGTCTACACGTCGCGCCCACGCGGCCTGCGGGCCCGGCTCCGCGGCGAGGCGGACACCGAGCTTGCCCCGCCCGGGCGCGGGGGCGACCGCGGCGGCGATCGGGATCGCGAGCAGCTTCCACGCGAGCCCGGGCGCCGGCGGCGGCTGACGTGGCGGCGGGGACTGGCGTATCTGGCGCTTGCCGTGGTGGCCTGGATCTTCGTCTCCTTCGTGCTCTTCCTCGTCAGCGCCCAGGTGCAGTCCGGATCGATCCCCGCCTCGGCCCAGGCGGCGCTGACACCGGGCGGCAACATGTTGACCTCGGCCGACACCGTCCTCGTGATCGGGACCGACCAGCGTCCGTCGGGGTCCAAAGAGCCCGGGGCCAATACCAGCGACACGGGGAGCCGGTCGGACACGCTCATGCTGTGGCGCATCGGCGGCGGAGCGTCGCGGCGGCTTTCGATCCCGCGCGACACCGTCGCGCCCATCCCGGGCTACGGCAGCGACAAGATCAACGCCGCGTACGCCTACGGCGGCCCGGCGCTGACGATCAAGACGGTGGAGGCGTTCACCGGCATCAGGATCAACCACGTGATCGTCGTCAACCTCGCCAACTTCCCCAAGTTCATCAACGCGATCGGCGGGATCGACGTCACCACCGGACGGATCTGCTCGCAGATCAGCGGCGGCGTTCAGAACGGCGGCTTCTCGCTCAACCTGCGGCCGGGGACGCATCATCTCGACGGCACGCAGGCGTTGACGCTCGCCCGCACGCGCGAGAACCGCTGCAACGCGGCCAGCAGCGACCTCACCCGCGCGGGCTACCAGCAGAAGATCCTCAACGGGATCAAGGCGCAGCTCCTCTCGCCGGGCACGTTCTTCCGGCTCCCCTGGGCCTCGTGGGCCGCGCCGCAGGCCCTCCGGACGGACATGGGCCCGTTCACGCTCATGAGCCTGTTCGCGGCCAGCGAGATGGGCGGCTCAGCGCCGGTTCAGATCCTCAAGCCCTCGGGCTCGGTTGTGCTCGCGAACGGCGGCGACGGGCTAACCGCGTCGCCGGGCACGATCTCCAGCGACGTCCGCAAGCTCATCAGCGGCTGACCGAGGCGGCGCCGGGCGGTATGCGGCGCCAAACGAACCGCTTGCTCGGAGCGACGGGGCGCGCGGCAAACCAGACCCTGACCGGACTCGTCGGCCCGCTTTGGGCCGGCGGGGCCCGCCGCGGCGGGGGGTGTGCTGCAAATGCATCGGCATACGATCAAAACGCAGCACGCCCCAGCGACCTGCCGCCTCGCGACCGGGCCGCTGTCTCCTTCCCGCCGCCCGGGACCCCTACTACTCGGCGGCGGAAGCCTTGCTTTCGGTCTTGGTCGAGGGCGAGTCCGTCTTCTTGACGTTCGGCTTCGAGTCAGAGCTCGACGAGTCCGAGCTCGACGAGTCAGAGCTCGACGAGTCCGAGCTCGAGCCGCCGTCTCCGCTCTTCTTCTTCTTGGCGTCGGCGGCGTCCTTGAGCTCGCGGGCGCGGTTCTTCGAGCCGTAGTCGGTGCTGTAGAAGCCGGTGCCCTTGAAGTGCACGGCTATGGGCGAGAACACGCGCTGAACGGGCGCGCCACAGACCTCGCACTCAACCACGGGATCATCGGCCATCCGTTGCATGACCTCGAAGTCGTGGCCCTGCTTACAACGGTACTCGTAGGTCGGCATAGCTTCACGAAGTATAGCTGCCCCGGATCGGAACACCCCGGGGGTTTTTGGCACTCACCGGGCGAGAGTGCCAAAAAACCGGCGCCGGATAGCATCCTCGGTTCGATGCCCGAAGACGTCGTCACGATGGACAAGATCGTCTCGCTGTCCAAGCGGCGCGGCTTCGTGCTCCCGAGCAGCGAGATCTACGGCGGACTCGGGTCCGCGTACGACTACGGGCACTACGGGGTTCTGCTCAAGACGAACGTCAAGAACCAGTGGTGGCGC
>JAXDGF010000210.1:0-10807 GCA_034665165.1 Solirubrobacteraceae bacterium
GCATGGCAGGACGGCCCGTTCCTGCTCTCGGCGGCGCCCGGGGCGGGCAAGACCCGGCCGGCGCTCGAGCTCGCGCGGACCGAGCTCGCGGCCGGGGGTCGCCGCGCGGTTTGGGCACCGGGGGTCACTTTTAGGCCACCCTGACAGCTTTCTGACCACCCCCCGCCTGGAGTAGCGCGTGGTTTCGGCCGCTCGCGGGCGGGCGGCCGACCCGTGCTGCGTTTTGATCGTATTTCAATGCATTCGCAGCACGCCCCGAACAAACCGGCCCGGCCCGCCCCTCGCCGCGCTCCACCCTCCCCAGGGGGGCGGCGGTCCCGACGCCCGGGCGGTCAGCCGGTCCCACTGCGCGAGCTGTTCCCGTGGTCGGCTGGTCCGCCGCGCCCGGCGCGCAGGCCAGCCCGTGGTCGGCCGCGGGCACGGTTTCGCGACAGCCTCGAGGCCCCGCCGAATTCCGCAACGTCCGAGCCGTCCTTCACCATGCCCGACTTGCCTGGGCCGTCAAATCATCCTCTGCGCGCCTGGCAGGACCGGGCGCTGGCGCTCATGGCCGCATGGCAGGACGGCCCGTTCCTGCTCTCGGCGGCGCCCGGGGCGGGCAAGACCCGGCCGGCGCTCGAGCTCGCGCGGACCGAGCTCGCGGCCGGGGTGATCGACGCGGTCGTGGTGGCATGCCCGACCGCTCCGCTCACGCGTCAGTGGGCCGCCGCCGCGGCGGGACTGGGTGTCGAGCTGTCCCCCGACGCCGGGTCGCCGCGCCCGCCTCGCGGCTTCCACGGGGTCGCCATCACCTACGCCCGGATCGCGAGCGCGCCGGTGCGCTGGGGGCGCTCGCTGCCCCGGCGCACGCTCGTGATCGCCGACGAGGCTCACCACCTGGGCGAGGAGCTGGCGTGGGGCGAGAGCTTCGCCAAGGCGTTCGCCGCCGCGCCGCGGTGGCTCCTCCTCTCGGGCACGCCGTTCCGCTCCGATGCGACCCCGATCCCGGGTGTGCGCTACGACAAGGCCGGCCTCGCCGAGCCCGACTTCTCCTACAGCTATGCCGACGCGGTGCGGGACGCCATCTGCCGTCCCGTCTGCTTCATCGCCTACGACGGCACGCTGTCCTGGCGCAGCGGCGACGACGTGATCGAGTCGAGCTTCGAGACCGTGCTCACCCCGCGCGAGGCGGGCCGCCGCTACCGCACGGCGATCTCGACCGAGCTCCCCGACGGCCTACCGCGGATCCTGCGCGAGGCCGACACCAAGCTGCGCGCCGTCCGCGCCGCCGGCCACCCCGACGCCGGCGGGCTCGTGATCGCCGCCGACGCCGCTCACGCCCGCCGAGTGGCCGCGTTGCTGCGCGAGGCGACGGGTCGCGCGCCCCTCGTCGTCCTCCACACCGAGGCACGGGCCGCGGCCAAGCTCGCCGCCTTCACCCGCGCCCGCGACCCCTGGATCGTCGCCGTGAACATGGTCTCCGAAGGCGTCGACATCCCCCGCCTTCGCGTGGGGGTGTACGCCACGGCGGCCAAGACGCCGCTCGTGTTCCGCCAGATCGTCGGGCGTTTCGTGCGCACGATCCCAGGGCGTCCCGTCGAGCCGAGCTGGCTCTACGTGCCGGCCGACCCGATTCTTCGCGAGCACGCGAGCTCGGTCGAGACGGAGCTGCGGCACGTGCTGGCGCGCCGGGAGGACGCTGACGAGGAATGGGATCGCCCGGACCGGCGGCAGACCGAGCGGTCCGCGCCGGTCGAGTTCGTTCCCCTGAGCGCGGACGTGGCGCCGCAGTTGACGTTGTTTGGGGAAGCGGCGCCGGTTGTGCCAGTGGCGCCGGGCGCGCCGGGGGCGGCGGGCGCGGGAGCGCCGGGCGCGGCGTCGGCTTCGGCCACGGGCCCGGGATCGCGACGCCCCTCCGGCAGCGGCTGGCACGACGTCCCCGCCTTCGAGCGCCGCGCGCTGCTGCGCGGCGAGCGTCATCGCCTTGTGTCCGAGGTGCGGCGACGCGACGGGTCCAGCCACCGCGAGATCAACGCCTGGCTCAACCGCCGGGTCGGGATCACGCGGGTCGAGGATGCCACGATCGACGAGCTCGAGCGCTCGGTCGAGCTGCTCGTGAAGAAGCTGACGGGGCGGCGGTAGTTCCGGGCCGCGCGGCGCGGCCGCCGAACTGATGCAGGTTCCTCCCGGTTTCCGGGAGGAAGACGCACCGGTTCGCGCCGGCGACCGTTCGCCAGGCCTTGACCCCCGCTACGCTCTCTTGAAGCCATGATCAGCACCAACCAATTCAAAAACGGAAACCACATCGACGTGGACGGGACCGTCTTCAAGATCCTCGAGTTTCAGCACGTCAAGCCCGGTAAGGGCGGCGCGTTCGTGCGCACGAAGCTGCGCCGCTCGAGTGACGGCAATGTCATCGACCGGACGTTCCGCGCCGGCGAGAAGTTCCGGCCCGTGCGGACCGAGGTCCGCCGGATGCAGTTCCTCTACCGCGATGGCGGCGACGCGCATTTCATGGACGCCGAGAGCTACGAGCAGCTCGTGATCCCGGTGGCGGCGATCGCGGAGTCGCTGGGGTTCGTAAAGGACTCCGACGAGGTCGAGGTCCTCTACATCGACGACCAGCCGGCGGACATCCAGCTGCCGAGCGCGGTCGATCTCGCCGTGACGCAGACCGACCCCGGCCTGCGCGGGGATACGGCCTCGGGGGGCGGGACCAAGCCCGCCGTGCTCGAAACCGGCGCGACCGTCCAGGTGCCGCTCTTCGTCGACGTCGGAGACGTGCTCCGCGTCGATACGCGCTCGGGCCAGTACATCTCTCGTGCCTGACTCCCGGAGGCTCGCCCATGCGTAGGCGCGACCAACGACGGGCCGCGGTGTGGGCGCTCTACCAGAGCGATCTCCTCGCCCGGCCGCTGGAGGAGATGCTGCCGGGCGACGTGCACGTCTTCACTCGCGCGCTTGCGTACGCGGCCCAGGATCGCCAGGCGGAGCTCGATGACCTCATCGGCCGCCACGCCACGGGCTGGTCGGTCGAGCGGATCGCGCCGCTCGAGCGCTCGATCCTGCGCATCGGCGTGCTCGAGCTCATGCACCCCGACGCCGTCCCGGGCGAGCAGTCGATTCCGCCCGAAGGCGCGATCGACGAGGCGGTCGAGACCGCGAAGCGCTTCTGCGGCGCCGACGCCCCCGGGTTCGTGAACGGGATCCTGGCCGCGGTGCTCCGCGAGCGCGAAGCGCTCCCCCGCTAAGCCCGCATAAGGCGTACGTAGGAGTTGCTCGCGTGCTGCCGTGGCGGCGACGACAATGGAGCCATGAGACTGCTCGTCGTCGACGACGATCGTGCCCTCCGGGACGTCCTCAGGCGCGCGCTCACCCTGGGTGGGTACGACGTCCGCCTTGCCGAGACCGGGGCGGGCGCGCTCGCCGAGGTCGCCGGGGCCGTCCCCGACGCGGTCGTGCTCGACATCGGCCTGCCCGACATCGACGGCCTCGAGGTGTGCCGGCTGCTGCGACGCGAGGGCAACCGCGTTCCCGTCCTCATGCTCACCGCGCGCGACGCGGTCGCCGACCGGATCGACGGCCTCGACGCAGGCGCCGACGACTACCTCGTCAAGCCTTTCGACATCGACGAGCTCAAGGCCAGGCTCCGGGCGCTGCTGCGGCGCGCGGGCGCGGAGGGAGGCGCCGACGGGCTCGCGTTCGCCGAGCTCAACCTCGACCCCGGGAGGCATGGGGTGGTGGTAGGCGAGCAGTTCGTCGAGCTCACCCGCACCGAGTACCAGCTCCTCGAGCTCCTCCTCCTCAATCCCCGCCGCGTGCTCCCGCACTCGCTCATCTATGACCGCGTGTGGGGATACGACTTCGGCCCGACCTCGAACGCCCTGCGCGTGTATGTCGGGTATCTGCGCCGGAAGCTCGAGGACGCCGGAGCGCGACCGCTGATCCACAATGTGAGGGGGGTCGGGTACGCGCTCCGGGAGCCGAACGAGTGAGCCTGCGAGCGCGTATCGGGGCGGCCGCCGGTCTCGCGGTGGGGATCGCCGTGATCGCGGTGGCGGTGAGCGCCTACGCCGGGACGCGGTCGAACCTCCTGGGACAGATCGACCACTCGCTCAGGAACCTGGCCAACCAGGTCGAGGGCATCGGACCGGGCGGACCGGGTCCCGGAGCGAACGGACAGGGCCATGGGCCCGCGGGGCCCGGCGGCCAGGGCTTCAACCTCGGCCCGGGCGGCAGCCCGGCCGGCCAGGGTTCCAACAGCACCGCTGGCAGCTCTCCACTCTTCGCGCCCACCGGATCGGGTGACTGCGACCACGGCTTCGGTCTCGACCGGCGCAGCGGGAGCCTCGGCGGCCCGACGGGCTTCTTCCAGCTCGTCACGTCCCAGGGTCACACGTGCCTCGCGAGCCAGGAGTCGGGGAGCCTCCCCGTCGACGCCCACGCGCGGGCCGTGGCGGCGAGCGGGCACGGGCGGTACTTCACCGACGCCCACCTCGGCTCTACTCACCTTCGTGTCCTCGTGACCGGAGTCGGGTCCCAAGGCGCGCTCGAAGTCGCCCTGCCGCTGACCGATGTCGACAGCTCGCTCCACAGCCTGCTCCTGCTCTTACTCTTGATCGGCGCCGCGGGGATCGTGCTCGCCGCTGGGCTCGGGATCCTTGTGGCTCGGACCGCGCTGACCCCGATCGCCCGTTTCACCCGGCGCACAGAGGTGGTGGCGGCCGGCGCCGATCCCTCGCAGCGCCTCGACGTGGTCGGGCGCGACGAGCTCGCCCGGCTGGCCGGTATGTTCAACAGCACCCTCGACGCGCTCGAGCAGTCGGTCGATTCCCAGCGCAACCTCGTGGCCGACGCCAGCCACGAGCTGCGCACCCCGATCGCCACCCTGCGGGCGAACCTCCAGCTCCTGCGCGACGAAGCGCGGCTCTCGCAGGCCGATCGCGACGCGCTACGCGAGGACATGATCTCCGAGCTCGACGAGCTCACGGGTCTGGTCGGCGACGTCGTCGAGCTCGCACGCGGCCGTCAGCCGACGGCGGAATTGCACGACGTCCGCGTCGATCTCATCGCCGCCGACCTGATCGAGCGCACGGGACGCCGTGCGCCAGGGCTCACCTTCAGCTCGAGCCTCGAGCCCGCGCTTGTCAGCGGAGAGTCAGATCGAATCGGACGCGCGATCACGAACCTGCTCGACAACGCGCGCAAGTGGAGCCCACCCGGCGGCGTCGTCGAGGTCGAGCTGCGCGCGGGGACGTTGACCGTGCGCGACCATGGCCCCGGTTTCAACGAGGAGGACCTGGCCTTCGTGTTCGATCGCTTCCACCGGGCCAAGGACGCCCGCGGGAAGCCCGGCTCGGGGCTTGGGCTGGCGATCGTGCGCCAGGCGGCCGAGGCCCACGGCGGCTTCGCCGAGGCGATCAACGCCGAGGGCGGTGGCGCCGCGCTGCGCGTGAATTTCGGCCCCGCCCTGCGCCTCGCAGATGAGCCCGAATCCGAGGCTGCGGGCCCGTTCGCCAGCCGGACCGCGCCTCCCGGTAGCTGAAGAGCCCGCGTCGCTCGCACCACGCGCGCCCCCAGGACATGAGACAAGCGTCGATCTAACGCGCCAGGAGTCGTGTACACCCGGCCGCGAACCGAATCAGATCGTGGGTGCCGGCGCGTTCCCCGAGTGGGCAGCCTTGCCGGCCCGCCCGCCCGCCGGCACTCCCAAGCTCGCGTCCGGCCAGCCCTCGGGCTGGCCGGACCGACTTCCCGGTCAACTCTGGGCCGCGACCCATCGCTCGATGAGCTGGCGCGCGATCGACACCCGGGGCGGGAGCTCGAGCTCGCGGCTCTCCCCGCGCAGGGCGGCACGGGCATCCTCGAGCGTGAACCAGCGCACATCCTCGAGCTCGCCGTCGCCGGCCGTCGGCTCGGCGCCGTCCGAGCTCGCCTCGAAGCCGAGCATCAGCGAGGTGGGGAAAGGCCACGGCTGAGCGGCGACGTAGCGCGGGTCGCTCACCTCCACGCCCGACTCCTCGCGGACCTCCCGCGCGACGGCCTCCTCGGGCGTTTCGCCCGGGGCGACGTAGCCGGCGAGGACCGAGTAGCGGCGGGGCGGCCAGCTCGCATGACGACCGAGCAGAAGCCGGGTGCCACTGGCCACGAGCATGATCACGACGGGATCGGTGCGGGGGAAATGGACGGCGCCGCAGCTCGGGCAGCGCCGCGAGTAACCGGCCTCCCTCAGCTCGGTGGCGGTGCCGCAGTTCGGGCAGAAGTGGTGCATCCGATGCCAGTTGAGGAGGGCGGTGAGGTAGGCGGCGAGGCCCGCTTCTCCGCGCGCGAGCATCGCACCGGCCTCGCGGAGTGCGACCACGTGCGCGTCGCGAGCGAGCTCGGCGCGCGAGGCGCGAGGGAGCGCGTAGAGGTCGACGGCGAACAGCGCCCGGCCCTGCTCGAGGCCGAGGAGAATCGGCTCGGTGAGGACCACGCCCGCCGCCTCGACCTCCTCGATCGGGCGGCGCACCAGCTGCGGCTCGTCATCGATGAGCACCCCGTCGCGGCTGGCGAAGACGGCGGCGGTGTCGCGGTCGGCGAGCCGCTCGGCGACCCACGCCGGATCCGCGCGCGCGGTCGTGGCGCGGTCGAGCGCCATCCCCGAGAGCGGCGTCTCGAGCTCGGCTATTCAGCGCTCCACGAGGCCAGCGTGCCGCTTTTGTCGGCGGCCCTGAGCTCGTTCAGGCCGCCGAGAGGCTCGCCGTCGACGATGACCTGCGGGAAGCTGGTGAGCCCGGTCACACTCGCCAGCTCGGCTTGGAGGTCGGGGTGCGGTCCGAGGTTGACCTCCTCGAAGGTAACCCCGCGCTTGGAGAGCAGCGTCTTCGCGTGCTCGCAGAAGTTGCAGGCGTCGGTGGAGAAGAGGATGACGCGGCGCGGCACCTCGCCGAGTATAAGAGCGAGGATGCGCGACGGCAGCTGGCTGGGCGTTGACATCGGTACGCAGAGCGTGCGCGCCCTCGCGGTGTCCGCGAGCGGCGCGGTGCAGGCCCGCGCTGAGCGTCCGCTCACGAGTCGCCGGGACGGCGCCCGCCACGAGCAGGACCCCGAGCGGTGGTGGGACGCCGTGACCGAGGCATGCCAGGAGGCGGCTGCGGTCCTGCCCACCGGATCAATCGACGCGGTGGCCGTGTGCGCGACCTCGGGGACGGTCGCGCTCGTCGATGCCGCCGGCGATCCGCTCTCGTCCGGTCTCATGTACGACGACTCCCGGGCGCTCGAGGAGGCCGACCGCGTCGCCGAGGTGGGGTCGGCCCTGTGGGACCGGCTTGGCTACCGGATCCAGGCCTCCTGGGCGCTGCCCAAGCTTCTGTGGCTCCTCGGCGAGCGCCCGGCCGCCGCGCGCGGGGCTCGCCTCGCCCATCAGGCGGACTTCGTGACCCGCAGGCTGATCGGGCACGAGGTCCACACCGACTCGAGCCATGCCCTGAAGACGGGTTATGACCTCCGCCACGACGCCTGGCCCGCGGAGCTGATGGACGCGCTCGGGGTCCCCGATGGCGTCCTGCCCGAGGTCGTGCGCCCGGGCACGAGGCTGGGAGTGGTCGGCCGCGCGGGCGCGGCGTCGACCGGGCTTCGCGCCGGCACGCCCGTGATCGCCGGGATGACCGACGGCTGCGCCGCCCAGCTCGCGACCGGAGGCCTCGGCATCGGGGACTGGTGCTCGGTCCTCGGGACCACGCTCGTGCTCAAGGGCGTCTCCGACGAGCCCATCGCCGATCCCCACGGTGCCCTCTACTCGCACCGCTCACCCGACGGGCGCTGGCTGCCCGGCGGCGCCTCGAGCGTGGGTGGGGGAGCGCTCTCCGGCCCCTTCTCGGGCCGCGACCTCGCCGACCTCGACCGCCGCGCGGCCGCGTTCGAGCCCGCCGGCATCCTCGCCTACCCGCTCGTCGGTCGCGGCGAGCGCTTTCCCTTCGCGGTGCCTGAGGCCGAGGGCTTCACGCTCGGTGAGCCCGCCGACGAGGCGGACCGCTTCGCCGGCCTGCTCCAGGGGGTCGCCTTCGTCGAGCGCCTGTGCTTCGACTACCTCGACGGGCTCGGGGCGCCCACCGGCGGCGAGCTGAGCTTGACCGGCGGGGCGACGCGCAGCCGTTACTGGTGCCAGCTGCGCGCGGACGTCCTCGGCCGTCCGGCCCGCCTCGTCGAGCACCCCGAGCCGGCGTTCGGGATGGCCGTCCTCGCCGCGTCCGAGGGCCGGAGCCTGGCCGAAACGGCGGCCGCGATGGTGCACGTCAGGGACGTTGTCGAACCGCGGGCAGACCCGAGCGGCCGCTTCCGTGAGCCTTACCTAAGGCTCGTCGCTGAGCTCGAGGGCCGGGGTTGGCTCGACTCGCGCGTCGCCGGGCACGCCCGGGCCCGAGCCGCTGGCTGACCCCTGACCCGAACCCGCCTGGGCCCTACGGGCGCAGGTCGAGCACGGAGAAGCCGAACTCGGACGCCAGCCGCGCGGCGATGAGCGAACGGTGACAGGCCTCGGGATCGCGCTCGACGCACATCAGCGCGCCGATGCCCTCGGGCGGGAGCGCGTCGAGGACGACATCGAGGTCCGCCTGGTCGAGGATCTCGTGGACGTAGCGCTCCGCGTAGGCCGGCGCCAGCTCCTTGCGGGTGCGCTTGCCCACCCCGGTCGCGTCATCGACGGCGTACTGGAGCCGGCGCAGCTCGGTGGTGGGGGCGAGCTCTGCGAGGTGGCGGTACGCGAGCCCGGCCTCGGCCAGGGCGGCTTGGAGGCGCTTGGAGTTGGCCCACGCGTACTCGTGGCCACGAACGCCGCGGCGCTGGCGGACGTCGAGCACGACTCTCGCGTCGGCGCTGGCGAGAGCGCTCAGGAAGCGCTCGACAGTGGCGCCGTAGACGCCGATGGTGGCGATCGTGGTTTGCATCCGATAGGCCGGTCTGGCCCCCGTGACCTGACCGGCCCGGGCTACGAACCAGCTCCGGCCTAATGTCCCGACATTAGCGCCCGACCGTGCGCACGATCGCGCGCGCACGCCCGCTGAGCTCGCCGAGGAGCTCGCGCACGCCCGTGAGCCCGGCGCGCAGCTCGGGGTCGCCGAACTCGACTGGGAGCATCGAATCCTGGAGCGAGGCCAGCGCGATGTCGGCTTTGGTCACCGCATCCACGGCAGCGTCGATCAGATGCCTGGCGTCGCGGTTGGGCGCCACCTGAGATGCCGGTTCGAACTTGCGGCGGGGGAGGTCGTAGCGGGCGGCGAACTCCGAGTGGGTCCGCTGCCCGCGTCCGTAGGCCATCTGCACGGGCCGGAACAAGCCCGCCTCGAGCTCGTCGCCAGTGCGCTCATCGAGGCGCTCGTAGGCCGCCCCGAGCAGGGCGAGTGCAGTGCCGAGCTCGTCGGTGGCCTCGCCGATGGCATCGAGGATCTGCTGTCTCGCGTTCGCGTTCGTGGTGGCCATGCCAGGCAGGGTATTGACTGGCTCGGCTCGGCACGCCGCCCCGAGGCACACCGTGGGCTCGACGCGTACCTGCCATCCTCGGACCCATGGCCGATCACGAGCAACGCGACCCACTGGCCCTGCGGGTCGGGTGCGAGTTCGAGTTCGAGGCCTCGCAGCCCGTCGCTGCCGTGATGCAGGTCGCTCCCTGTCCCCAGCCCGGGGTACGGATCGAGCGCGAGGAATGGGAAACCGCCTCTGACCATCACGGCTACCTCGACCATTACGAGAATCGCTGCGAGCGCTTCACGATCGACGCCGGCCGCTCGCGCATCGCCTACGAGGCCGAGCTCCTGATCAGCGATCCGGCCGACGTGATCGATCCCGGCGCGGGGGAGACACCCGTGGGGTCGCTGCCCGACGACACCTTGAGCTTCGTCATGCCGAGCAGATTCTGCCTCCCCGACGAGCTCGGGAACGTGGCGTGGGAGCGCTTTGGCGCGACCGCGCCGGGCTGGGGGCGGGTGCAGGCCATCGTGGATTACGTGCACGGCCACCTCGAGTTCACCCCGGGTGCATCGAACCCGTGGACCACCGCCGCCGACGCCTACCGCGCGGGCCAAGGCGTGTGCCGCGACTTCGCCCACCTTGCCATCACCTTGTGCCGGGCCTTGAACATCCCGGCCCGCTACGTGTTCGGGTACATACCCGACGTGGGCGTTCCGCCCGCCGGTCCGATGGACTTCGCGGCCTGGTTCGAGGCCTATCTCGGCGGGCGCTGGCACACCTTCGACGCCAGGAACAACACGCAGCGCTTCGGGCGCGTCGTCGTGGGCCGGGGCCGGGATGCCGTCGACGTCGCCCTCATTACCTCGTTCGGTCCTCATAGCTTGACCGGGTTCCAGGTCCGGGCCGAGGAGATCGTCCCGCCCACGGAAAGCAGACTCAAGCCGACCTAAATAATCATCGGACCGATTGCCGGGTCACGATTTCGTCTTATGTTAATGGTCAGTTAGCCCCGACCTGGAGGCTGTCGCAAATCCCGCCCGCGACCGACCATGGGAACGGCTCGCGCCGCTGGGACCGGTTGACGGCCCGGGCGGCGGGATCGCTGCCCCCGTGGGGAGGGTGGGGCGGGCCGGTTGTGTGGGGTGTGCTGCGAATGCATCGGCATACGATGAAAACGCAGCACGGGGTCGCCGCCGGGGAGGGTTTTCCCAAGCCACCCAGACAAACAAGCCGCCGCCACCCAACCAGCCGATCAAGCCGCAACCCCGGGCGAAGCAGCGAACCCGATCACCGACGCCCGAGTTTTGCGACACCCTCAGTCGGGCTCTCTTTAGTGAAGAGCGCGAAGACCCAAACCGTTACACGCAACAATCTGCACAAA